>JALHOS010000020.1:3857-22464 GCA_022842905.1 Myxococcaceae bacterium
GGGCGGACCTACTGCGCGACCTGCGCGGCGCGGGACGAGGTGAACTACCTCGAGGCCTTTCGGAAGGAGCGGTGGGGCAAGCGCGACGCGTGGGCGTGGCTGCACGGCTCGCTGGCCCTGCTGCTGTTCCTCTTCGCCGTCGCCGCGGCTGGGCGGTCGACCACCGGAGCCGTGGTGCTGACGCTGTGCGCGCTGCCGTTTGGCTTGGCCTTCTTCGGCGTGCCTTTGGCGCGGGTGGGCGTGCTGGCCGGGTGGTTGGTGCTCGGGTTGGTGCCGCTGGTGCGCGACGGCAGCCCGGGGGCGCTCTGGGTCGTGGTGCCGGGGCTGCTTTCCGTGGCGTCGGCCAGCTCGAAGCTGCACTTCCGCGTCGCGCCCACGGAGGCGGAGCTGGAAGCGCTGTGGCGGGTGCAGCGTGACAACCGGCCGGCGGCGTGGGGCCGAGGGTTCGGGACGCTCGCCGTCATGTCGCTGTTGGTGCTGCCCGGGCTGCCGCAAGCGTGGCCTTTGCCGCTGTCGCTCGGCGTGGCCGGGGTGTTGTTCTCGGCGCGTGGGCTTCGGCTCGTCGACCCGCAGGCGCGGCCTCCGGTGGGACGTAAGGGCAGCGCCGTGGCGGGGCTCGTCCTGGGCTTGGCCGCGGTCGTCGTCGTCGTGGTCGCGCTCGTTCTCCGCGCGCTGCCGGCGCCGTTCTAAAGCGGCCAGCCCAACGTCGTTGCCGGGGCAGGGGGCTTTCGGTAAGCGCGCTCGCACCATGAGCATGACCGTGTTGAGCGTGAAGGCGGCGTTGGCTGGCACCGGCGCAGGGACGAAGGTGGAGATCCGTGGCTGGGTGCGGACGCGGCGCGATTCAAAGGCCGGGCTGTCCTTCGTGAACGTGTCCGACGGCTCGTGTCAGAACCCGGTGCAGATCGTGGCTCCGGCGGCGCTGCCGAACTACCAGAGCGAGATCCTCAAGCTGACGGCCGGCGCGTCGGTGATCGCCCAGGGCACGCTGGTGCAGAGCCAGGGCAAGGGCCAGTCGTTCGAGGTACAGGCCGACGCGGTGCAGGTGCTGGGCTTGGTGGACGACCCGGAGACGTACCCGGTGCAGCCCAAGCAGCACACGATGGAGTTCTTGCGCGAGGTGGCGCACCTGCGGCCGCGGACGAACACGTTCGGCGCCGTGACGCGCGTGCGGCACCACGCGGCGCAGGCGATCCACCGGTTCTTTCATGAAGAGGGCTTCTTCTGGGTGAACACGCCGATCATCACCGCGAGCGACGCCGAGGGCGCGGGGCAGATGTTTCGGGTGAGCACGCTCGACGCGCTGAACCCTCCGAAGACGGACGCGGGGAAGGTCGATTGGTCGAAGGACTTCTTCGGGAAGGAAGCGTTCCTGACGGTGTCCGGGCAGCTGAACGTCGAGGCGTTCTGTCTGGCGTTGTCGAAGGTGTACACGTTTGGGCCGACGTTCCGCGCGGAGAATTCGAACACGACGCGGCACCTGGCCGAGTTCTGGATGATCGAGCCGGAGATCGCGTTCGCGGACCTGAAGGCGGACGCGGATCTGGCCGAGCGGTTCCTCAAGTACGTGTTCAAGGCGATCTTGAGCGAGCGCATGGACGACCTCGAGTTCTTCGAGGAGCGCGTGCAGAAGGGCGTGATCGAGCGGCTGTCGAAGTTCGTGGACAGCTCGTTCGAGCGGATCGACTACGGGCAGGCGATCGAGATCCTCAAGGGCGCGAAGAAGAAGTTCGACTACGCGCCGGAGTGGGGGAAGGACCTGCAGACCGAGCACGAGCGGTATTTGACTGAAGAGCACGTCGGCCGGCCGGTGGTGGTCATGAACTACCCCGAGCAGATCAAGGCGTTCTACATGCGCATGAACGACGACGGGCGCACGGTCGCGGCGATGGACGTGTTGGCGCCGGGGATCGGGGAGATCATCGGCGGGAGCCAGCGTGAGGAACGGCTGGAGTTGCTCGACGCGCGCATGAAGAAGATGGGCTTGGTGCCGGAGCACTACGGTTGGTATCGCGATCTGCGGCGGTACGGGTCGGTGCCGCATGCCGGGTTCGGGCTCGGGTTCGAGCGGCTCATCGTTTACATGTGTGGGCTCGGGAACATTCGCGACGCGATCCCGTACCCGCGCGTGCCGGGCTGGGCGCAGTTCTGACGCGCGGGCCCAGCCAGGGCCTGCCTTCGGGCCCGGTTGCCGCTGGCGTGGGCGGTCGCGCAGCGCTCGTGCTATTTCCTGCGCATGTTGGGGCGTCTGGCAGAACTCGTGCGTCAGGCTCGGGCCGACAGCGGCCGTACGCTGGCTGCCGTCGCGCAGGCGGCGGCGGTTGACGCCGATGCCCTTGCTCGCTTCGAGGGCGGTGAGCCGACGGTTTCGACCGCAGCGCTTGCTCGCATCGCCGAGTGTCTGTCCTTGGACGTCGAGGCCCTGTGGGAGGGGCGGGCCGCACGGCTTCCGGCTCTCAGCGTGTCGCTCAAGCACGGCGGCTACCAGGACTTCGATCACGCGGATGATGAGGCGCTGGAGGCCGCGCTCGCGCAAGCGCGTGCGTTCAAGCGAGTCCGCGCGATCCTCGGAGAGCACGGCGCCGCTTCCGCGGTCGTTGGTCGGGCGGTCTCTGGCGACCCGGCGCAAGATGGCTATCGGCTTGCGCGGGAGCTGCGCGCCTCATTGGCTCTGACCGCACAGCCGATCGGTGATCTCCGGCTCTTGGCCGAGGCACTGACCGGAACGATCGTCCTGCTGTTGCCGCTGCGGTCGCGAAGGGTGACTGCGGTTGGTTTGGCGGCGCCCGATGCCCGAGCGATCGTCATCAACGCCAACGACCCGTTCCGGCTGCGGAACCCTCTCGTGGACCGCGTGTCCGTCGCCCACGAGCTTTGCCATTGCCTGTTCGACCCGATCGAGAGTGGCCTTCACTTGGTACTGGAAGTGGGGAACGAGGGTGACGAGCGCGAGCGTCGCGCCAAGGCGTTCGCCGCGGAGTTCCTGCTTCCGTTCGATGGACTCAAACTGCTGCTGGGCCCGGCGCGCGGCGCAGCGGGCTCCGTCGAGGCGGCTCGACTGGTCCAGACCGCACGGTCTCGCTACGGAACGCCGCACGAGATCGCCGTCAATCACCTCCACAACCATGGGTACTTCGCCAAGGAGATGCGTGACTGGCTGGTCGACAGCATGACGAGCTTCGACGGCACAGCGCCCGAGCACACGATGCCGGCGCCGAGCGCGCCCAGCCTTGGCCTCGTTGCATCCCTTCAGCGCGCGTGTGACCAAGGTGTCGTCACGGAGGCCGACGCCCGCGCGGCGTTGGGGCTCGACGTCCTCGCGCCGCTCCCATGGGAGTCCGTTCCGCTGTGACGTTCCTGTTGGATGCGAACGTCATCGTCTTCTTCGAGCGCGCGGCTCGTCTTGCCGACCTTTCGAATGCAGCTCGGACCTGCCCGATGGCCATCGTCGAGGAGGTGCGGGACGAGCTGACTCGGCAAGGCCGGGACGGCGCCGCGAAGGTGCAGACGTGGCTCGCGGAGAGCCCGATCGGTGTGCGCGGCATCTCCGTCGGTGACTCAGCGGCCACGGCGGTGTTCCGCCACCTCCAGGCGGACGCCGTGAGCGTTCAAAGGAACCGTGGAGAGCGAGCGAGCATCGCGCTGGCTGCCTCCGATCCGAGCTTGGTCCTTGTTGCGAACGACAAGGGCGCGCTGTGGGTCGCCCTTCATGAGCTCTGGCAACCAGGCGAGCGCGTCGTCACCGTGCCGGTGTTCCTCCGCAGGCTGTGTGACGTTGGCAGCTTGGCGCGTCCGGCGGCGACTGACCTCGTGAACTTGCACCACCTCCGGCGGCCGACTTGGTGGGCGGACTGGGTCTCGCAGCCTGAGCCCGGTGGTGGCGTACCGCTGCGTTGAGCGGTCTGCTCCCGCGAGGCGAGGACTGGGTGTTGCAGTTTGCGACTTCTCGAGTCGCTTTTGGCGCGGGCGCAGCGGTGGTGCCCCCCCAGCGACAAGAGACCTCCTCTGCGTGAACGCGTGGGCGCTGCGCCGCCCGCGCCTCGCGACAATCGCCCCGACTCGTGCTTCAAGCGCGCGCGTCGTGAGCGACGAACTCGAAGCCGCCCTCAACGAGCTGGACGCCGGAGGCGAGGCCCCGGTCTACCTCGTCGCCGGCGAAGAGTTCCTCGTCCGCAAGACTGCCGAGCAGCTCCTCCAGAAGCTCGTCCCCGGCGGCACGGCGGATCTCAACCTCGTCACCATGGACGGCGCCACGCCCCGCGAGGTCTCCCTCGAACTGGCGACCATGCCCATGTTCGGCGGCCGCAAGGTCGTCTTCCTGCGCGACCCGGAGTTCCTCGCGCCGAAGAAAGGCCGCGCCGACGCGCTGGGCCGCGCCCGCGAAGCCTGGAAGTCCAACCGCCGCAAGGAAGCCGCCCGCCGCGTCCTCGCGCTCGCCGCCCGCGCTGGCTGGGGCCCGCAGGACCTCGATCCGTCCACCTCCGGCGCGCCGAAGCCCGACGACTGGGAACGAGAGCTCGGTGTCGTCCTCGCCGAGCTCGACGTGGCCTTCCTCAAGGAAGTGCAGGCGTACTGCCTGGCCGAAGGCATCTCCGCGCCGTCGGGCGACGAGACCGCGCTCCAGGACTGGCTGTCGAAGAAGCCCGAGAAGGGCCAGGTCCTGGTCATCGCCGCGTCCGAGCTCGAGGCGAAGAGCGCGTTCGTCAAGCAGGTGAAGGACCTGGGCTACTTCATCGAGCGCAAGGTCGCCGCGAAGCTCAAGGACCTCGATCTGACCGAGTTCGTCACCGAGACGCTCGCGCCCTTCAAGAAGAAGCTGCAGCCGGCCGCGCTCGAGAAGCTCAAAGATCGCATCGGCGGCAACATTCGCCTGCTGCACTCCGAGCTCGAGAAGCTGGCCCTCCACAGCGACGGCCCGGCGATCACCGCGAAGGACGTCGACCTGCTCGTCGGCCACGCCCGCGACGAGGAGTACTTCGAGCTGGCCGAGGCGGTGCAGAAGCGCGACGCCGACGGCGCGCTCAAGTACCTCCACGACAGCCTCGCGCAGGGCGCCGCGCCGCTCATGTTGCTCGGCAGCATCACCAGCATCGTCCGCAACCTGCTGCTCAGCTTCGAGCGCATGGCGCAGCTGTCCGGCGGCAAGCCCCCGCGCAGCTACAACGACTTCCAAGCCCGGCTGTGGCCGAAGATCGAAGCCGAAGCGAAGGCGGCCAAGTCGAAGGTCCCGCACCCCTACGCCGCGTTCATGGGCATGCAGGCCGCGCAGGCCCACGGGCGTCAGGAGCTCTTGCGGGGCCTCGTCGCCTGCGCCGAGGCCGACCTCGCGCTCAAGTTCGGCGGCGAAGAGCTGGTCCTCGAACGGTTGATCTGGACACTGTGTGGCAAGGCCGTCGCCTGGGACAGCCAGCTGCACGTCATCCGCAAAGAGCAGGAGCGCTGACCCATGACCAAGACCCTCGTCACCTGTGCCCTCCCGTACGCGAACGGCGCCGTGCACCTGGGCCACATGGTCGAGCACGTGCAGACGGACATCTTCGTGCGCTACCTGCGCTCCAAGGGCGACGACGTCGTCTTTCTCTGCGCCGACGACACCCACGGCGCGCCGATCGAGGTCGCCGCGCTCAAGCAGGGCATCACCCCCGAAGCCTTCGTCGCCAAGTGGGCCGTCGAGCACCAGCGAGACTTCGCCGACTTTCAGATCAGCTTCGATCACTACGGCTCGACGAACTCCCCCGAGAACAAGCACTGGGCGGAGTTCATCTACCAGCGCGCGAAGGAGCAGGGCTCCATCCTCCGCAAGGAGATCGAGCAGCCCTTCGACCCCAAGGCCGGCCGCTGGCTGTCCGACCGCTTCATTCGCGGCACCTGCCCCAACTGCGGCGCGGCGGATCAGTACGGCGACGCCTGTGAGGTCTGCAACGCGACCTACACGCCCAAAGAACTCAAAGACGCTCGCTCGGCGCTGTCCGGTGAGCCGTTGCAGTGGAAGAAGTCCGAGCACCTGTTCTTCGCGCTGTCCAAACACGGTGACTTCCTCAAGGCCGTGCTCGCCGACGAGCGCTTCATCAACCGCGGGTCCGCCGATCAGCTCGGCCAGTTCTTCACCAAGGGCCTGGCGGACTGGGACATCACCCGCGACGGGCCGTACTTCGGTTTTCAGATCCCCGGCGAGGACAACAAGTTCTTCTACGTCTGGCTCGACGCCCCCATCGGCTACATCGCCGCGACCGAGCAGTGGCTGGCCAAGCAGGGTGACACCGGCCCGCTGGGCAAGGCGGCGAAGTACTGGGACCGGAGCGCCGACGCGAAGGTCATTCACGTCATCGGCAAGGACATCGTCTACTTCCACTGCTTGTTCTGGCCGGCAGTGTTGAACGTCGCGGGCCTCAAGCACCCCGAGCAGGTGCACATTCACGGGCACCTCACGGTCAACGGCCAGAAGATGAGCAAGAGCCGGGGCACCTTCATCAACGCTCGGCCGTACCTGGACGTGCTTGATCCGAACTACCTGCGCTTCTTCTACGCGAGCGTGCTCGGGCCGACCGCCGAGGACGTCGACCTGTCGCTCAAGGAGTTCCGCGAGCGCGTCAACGGGGAGCTCGTCAACAACCTGGGCAACCTCGCCAACCGCACCCTGTCGCTGCTGGCCAAGCCGGAGCTCGCCAAGAAGCTCGCCCCAGTCAACGCCGCGCTCGGCAAGCCGCTGGTCGATCAGGCGCTCAGCCGGGTGGGGGAGATCGGCAAGGCGTTCGGCTCGTTCGATCACCGCGCGGCGGTAAAGGCGATCTTGGAGATCGGCTTCACGGCCAACCAGTTCCTCGCGCAGAAGGAACCGTGGAAGCTGCTCAAGACGGATCCCGAAGGCGCGCGGGCGGTGCTGTCCGAGGCGGCGGAGGTCGTCTACCTGCTCGCCTGCCTGCTCGAGCCCATCGTCCCCGAGCTCGCGAACAAGCTGTTCACGCAGCTCAACCGGCCGCGCCTCACGTTCAAGGCGCTCACGTCGTCCAGCTACCCGTTGCTCGGTCGAGACACGCCGATCGGCGAGCCGTCGCCGCTCATCAACCGGCTGGAGGCCGAGACCGTGGACAAGCTGATCCAGCCCGCGCCCGCTGCCGAAGCGCCGAAGGCCCCGACGAGCGCCGAGGCGAAGGGAAAGGCCAAGCCCGCGAGCGAGCCCGCCGCCCCGCCGTCGGAGATCGACTACGCCGACTTCGCCAAGGTGGTGCTCAAGACCGGGCGGATCGTCGCCGCCGAGCGCGTGCCCAAGGCGGACAAGCTGCTCAAGCTCAGCGTCGACGTGGGTGAAGCCGCGCCGCGGACGATCGTCTCCGGCATCGCCGAGGCGTATCAGCCCGAGCAGCTCCCGGGCCGCAACGTGGTCGTGGTGATGAACCTCAAGCCGCGCGCGCTCAAGGGCATCGAGTCGAAGGGCATGCTGCTGACCGCGGGGCCGGGCGGGAAAGATCTGCTCCTGCTCGACCCGGGGGCGGTGCCGCCTGGGAGCGAGGTGAAGTGAGCCGTGGGAGACTGGCGCGCCCAGCGGGACACGCTGTTGCTCAAGCTCGAGCACGAGCGGACGCCAGCCGAGCGCACCGAGGCGGCGGAGGGGCTGTGTGATCTCGCCGCGTCGCTGAGTGAGTCCGAGCGCGTCGAGCTGATCCAAGCGGTCCCGCCGCTGCTGGCCGACAAGCTCGAGGACGTTCGCTGCGCCGGGCTCGCGCTCGGCTCCATCGTGCTGCCGCTCAAGGAGGCGCAGGAGCTGCTGACTCGGCACCTCACCGACGCCGCGCCGCGGGTCCGCGTGGAGGCCGTCGGGCGCTTGGCGGATCTGGCCGAGCCCACGGCGCGGGGAGCGCTCGCGGCGGCTCTGGAAGATCGCGCGTTCCCGGTGCGCTTCGAGGCCGCGCGCGGCATGGCGGCGCTCAAGCACAGCGCCGGCCTCGAGGTCTTGACCCAGGCCCTCTCGCTCGCCGACTTCCGCTACCGCGCGGCCGCCGCGCTCGCGCAGCTCGGCAACAAGGACGCGCTGCCCGCGCTACAGAAGGCCTTTCGAGGGTGGCTCTTGCCAGCGTTCGATCGCACCCAGCTGGCCGGCGCGCTCGCTGCGCTGGGAGACGCGGACGGCGTGGCGCACCTCTTCAAACGCGCGGGCAAGACCTGGTCCATGGATCGCGCCATGGCCGTGGAGATGCTGGGGCAGGTCAGGGCGTCCGGAGCCAAGGACCGGCTGACGACCATCGCCCTCGATCGATCCGACGTGTGCCGGGGCGCCGCGGCGCGAGGGCTGGGGGCGCTGGGCGACCCGTCAGTGGAGGCGACGCTGCTGAAGCTGCTCGACGAGCCGGGCATGCCGGACGATCTGCGGCTGGACGTCGCCGAAGGGCTGCTGCGCCTGGGCGCTGCGACCGCAAGAAGCAAGCTCGAGGCGCTCCGCTTCGAAGATCCCGCCGCGCGCGAAGAGCTGACCGACATGCTCGCGACGTTCCCTTCCTGACTCCCAAGGCCGCCATGCTGCTGATCGACGCCCACTGCCACCTCGAGGCGAAGGACTTCCCCACCGGCCCGGCCGACGTCATCACCCGCGCGCGCGCCCAGGGCGTGGTGCACGCCGTCGTCGTCGGACAGCTCCAGCGGCCTGGGGACTTCGGCCTCGCGCTGACCACCCACGCAGCGCACCCCGACTTCCTGTCGCCCACCATGGGGATCCACCCTCACGACGCGGCGCAAGCGCTCCCCGAAGACTGGGAGACGCTGGGGCGCCACTGCGCGCTGCCGCAGGTCCGCGCCGTCGGTGAGACGGGGCTCGACTACTTCTACGAGCACAGCCCCAGAGCCGCGCAGCGGGTCGGCTTCGCCAAGCACTGCGCGCTCGCCAAGGCCTTGGACAAGCCCATGGTGATCCACGTGCGCGACGCCCACGACGACGCGCTCGAGGTGCTCAAGGGCGAAGGCATCACCCAGGGGATGATCCACTGCTTCACCGGCGACACCGACGCCGCGCGCAGGTACCTGGACCTGGGCCTGCATCTGAGCATCTCCGGCATCGTCACCTACAAGAAGAGCGAGGCGATCCAAGCCGCGGTGGCCTTCGCGCCGCTCGATCGCCTGCTGGTCGAGACCGACACCCCGTACCTCGCGCCGCTGCCGTTCCGCGGGAAGAAGAACGAGCCGGGGAACGTCGGAGAGACGGCGAAGAAGGTCGCGGAGCTCAAGGGGCA
This sequence comes from Myxococcaceae bacterium, assembly GCA_022842905.1. Lineage (GTDB taxonomy): Bacteria > Myxococcota > Myxococcia > Myxococcales > Myxococcaceae > JALHOS01. The sequence continues at coordinate 13,079 of JALHOS010000020.1, forward strand.
GGCCGCGGACCTCGTCGCGCTCACCTGCGCGTGGAATACCAAGCGCCTGTTGTCGCTCCCGGTGGAGCTCCCGGCCCTGTAGCCCGGCCGGGCCTCACGGTTCAGTCGAGCGTCCGTCAGGCCAGCTGCCGCGCCAACACGTCGAGCGGCACGTCGACGTTCGGCAGATCCATCGGCAGCGCGTCGGGGTCGAGCTGAAATTCGGCCTGGGTCATGGACAAGGTCGGCCCCAGCGCCGCTTCGCCCCGCTCGCCGTCGAAGACCGCGCCGATCACCCGCCCGCGCTCGAGCTGGAGCCAGCCCTCGTGCGTGTCCCAGCGCACGGTCAGCCGGCCTGACTTTCGCTTCTCGGCGAGCAGCCGCAGCACCTCGCCGGCGGACAGCTCGTCGAAGCTCCCGAGAACGACTCGGCCGGGCGCGCCGTGGTCGACGGACGCGAGCAGCGCCGCCTGGATCGTCTTCGCCGCGTGTTCGGTGTCCTGCGTGCTGGGCACCAGCGCGCTCACCCCGCCGTCGAGGAGCGTGGCGCGCGCTGCGCCGTCCGTCGGCTCGCCGAGCACGAGTACCGGCAGCGCCGCCGTCGGCGAACGGCCCCGCAGCCACTTCGTCAGCTGCGCGATGGGCTCCACCCCGAGCCCCAGGCTCAGCACGAGGGTGTCGACGGAGCCGGCGGCGAGCGCGTCGTGCGTCGTGTCCAGCCGCGCGAGGCCCTGCGCAACGAGGCCCAGCTTCCCCAGCGCGACGACCAAGGCCTGGCGCACCAGCGGATCGCGCTCGACGACGAACACCTCTCGGCCGTCGCTCTCCAAGCGGCGTCGCAGCTCTTCGCCGCCCGCAAGCTGTCGGAGCGCGGCGATCACGTCGGGGTCGAAGAGCGTGCCGGCCTGCCCCCGGAGCCAGTCGAGCGCTTCGCCCTGCGTCAGGAGCCGCTTGAGCGGGTTCTTCGGGTTGCGAGTCAGGTCCGCCAGCGCGTCGACGGCGGACAGCACCCGCGCGCCCTGGAGCACGTCTTTCCCCGCCAGGCCGTTCGGCACGCCGGTCCCGTCGAACGCCTCGTACAGCTGGCCGAGCAGGGTGAAGACGAGCGAAGGCAGCCGCGCCACTTCGAGCAGCCGCGCGGGCTGGCGCAGCACGCGCTTGGCTTCAGCCTTGAGCTCGGGGCGCTGGGCGAGCAGCGGCAGCGTGAGGTGGTGCTCGGAAGGCTTTCCCACCTCGTGCAGGTGCGCCGCGAGCGCGGTGGCCGCGCACTCCTTCGGCGAGAGTCCCAGCGACCGCGCGACGACGCTGGCCTGTCTGGCGACCCGCGCCGAGTGTCCGCGGAAGGCGCCGCGCCCGACCTCGAGCAGGCCCACGAGCGCGCCCACGGTCTCGGGCAGGCTCGCGTCGCCCCAGAGCGGTCGGCTCGAGCTGAGCAGCCCAGGAACGTGCACGCCCGTCGACGTCCGCGCCGTGCTGCTCCGCGAGACGCTCGACTCGTCTCTTCCACCGACCCGCGAGTCGGACCCTTCGTACGCCGACTGCACGCGCACGACGTCCGAGCGGGTGGGGCGCTGGCCCTGCTCGAGCGCGGTGAAGGCCGTCGAGTCGCCGTAGTAGTGCTTGCGAATGCCAGCGTGGATCGCCGCGCGCACGCCGACGTACGCGAACACCTCGGACATGCCGCTGATGACCTCCAGCTCCTTCACCAGCGCCTGATCCTGCGGCGCGGCCATGACGACGGACAGGAGCTTGCGCTCCGCGTCCACGGCCAGCGGCAGCACGTCACCGCGCTCCGCGACCCGCACCGGGATGCGATCGAGCGCGTCGGGCGGAATGCGGGCCTTCGACAGCTTCTCGGCCGAGACGAAGCGGGTCTTGAGCTCCTGCGCCAAGAAGCGCAGCAAGCTCGCCTCGTCGATGAGGCCCAGCTCGACCAGACAGTCGCCCAGCTTGAGCTTGGTGAGTTGCTGGTGCGCCAGCGCCTGCTCGATGGCCTGCGCCGAGACCAAGCCCGCTTCGACCAGCTGCTCACCCAGCCGCTTGGCCACGCCCTTCGCCCCTCGCTCGGCTCAGACCTTCGGCTCTTCCATGAGCTGCGAGAGCGGCTTGAACGCCAGCCCGTCGGGCAGCGCGGGGTCGCGCTTGGGCGGGGTCGGCCGTGCGGACGGAGGGTGGTGGTCGCCGCCTGGCCCTCGGTGCTCGACCTTGGGGCCCTTCTTCGGCCGGTCGGGGCGGGTCTCCGGCGGCTTGCCCGTCGCCAGGCGCCGCTCGATGCGCTCGTCGATCAACTTCTCGAGGTGGCGCACCAGCACGTCCAGCGCGCCAGTCACCTCCGGAGAGTCGAGGAGCTTCAGCAGGCGCTGCCGGGCCGCCTTGTGGCCGTGCCCTGCGTCGTCGGCCAGCCGTTCGGTCTTCGCCTTGCTTTCCTTCGGCTCGCGCGCGTCCTTCACCTCGGGGGCGGGCGTCGCGGGGGCGGTGTACGCGAACTCCGCCGGGTCGATGGGCTCGGGGTCCAGCCGCTCGAGCCGCTCGATGACGATCTGCGGCTTGCCGTGGAAGTGACCGACCTTTCCGGCGAGCAGCAAGTAGTCGCCGGCCTGAAACGCCTGGTCCGCGGCGTCGACGTTGTCGAACACGCGGCCGTCGACCTCGCCGGTGCGATCGTGGAGCGTGAGCGCCAGGTACGGCTTGCCGTTGCGGCTGGCGAGCTTCTCCTTCTTGGCGGCCTTGAAGACGCTGTGCAGTGGCTCGTGTGGTTTGAGGTCCTTCACGTAGACCTTCCGCACTTGCTCGGTGGATTCGTTTGAATTGGTCATGGGCGTTTCCAGTCTGTTGCCGGTAAGCTGCGCAGCGGGCGCGGCAGCGTACGCGCTCTCTTCAGAACTCGACAGGGAAACCCATGCACCTCGCCGCCGTCGTGACCCTCTTGTGCCTGCAGGCCGAACCTCGCTGGGAGCTGGCCGCCGAGCCGCCGGGCATGAAGGTCTACGGGCGCCAGCGGGCCGACAGTGAAGTCCGCGAGATGAAGGCGGTGGGCATCATCGACGGGTCGCCCCAGGAGATCTTCAAGGTGATCCAGGACTTGGAGAACTACAAGACGAACATGCCGTACACCGCCGAGTCGACGGTGGTGAAGAAGGAGAGCGAGACGGTGACGCTCTTCTACAGCCGCCTGGTGACGCCGCTGGTCAGCTCGCGGGACTACGTGATCCGGCTGACCGACGAGTCGAAGTGGAACGAAGGCAAGGGCTTCCTCAAGGTGAGCTGGAACGTGGTCGCCGAGCAGGACGACCTGGTCGCGCCCAAGAAGGACGTGGTGCGCATTCGCGTGAACGAAGGGTACTGGCTGCTCGAGCCCCGCGAGAACGGGTCGAAGACCTTCGCGACCTATTACATCTACACCTCGCCGGGCGGCTCGATCCCCACGTTCATCGCCAACCAGGCGAACGGCATCGCCGTGCCCAAGGTCTTCGAGTCGATCAAGAAGACGATCGAAGCGCAGCGGAAGAAGTAGCCGGCGTCAGCCGTGCGGGCGTGATCGCTTCTGCGCCTTCATGGTGATCTGAATCATCACCAGCACGTCGACGATCGCCACCAGCGCGCCGGCCGCCTTCTGCTCGAGGGACGGCTGGTTGAGTAACCACAGCGCCGCGCTGCCGCCGATGACGCCCACCATGGTCCAGATGAACCAGGTGCCGGCCCAGACCTTCTCGCCGGACCTTCGGGCCTTCGCGAGGAGCGGCAGGCTGCCGGCCTTGCGCCACACCGTCTTGCCTTCTTCCAAGATCTCGTCGTCGGGCTCGATGAGGCCCATCAGCCACATCTGCTCGACGGCGCCGAAGCTCGTGTACTCCAGCTCGCCGTCCTTGGTGCGCACGCGGTATTTCATGTGAGCTCCGCACAGATTTGGTCGGCGACTCGCAGTCCGTCGATCCCCGACGAGACGATGCCGCCGGCGTACCCGCAGCCTTCCCCCGCCGGGTACAGCCCCGTCACCGACACCGACTGCAGCGCTTCGTTCCGGGTGATGCGCACCGGCGCGCTCGTCCGCGCTTCGATGCCGATGAGCCAGGCGTCCTTGGTGATGAAGCCGTGCATCTTCTGATCGAACGTCTTGAGCGCGGCGCGCAGCGACTGCGTCAGCGCCGGGGGAAACAGGCGGCTCAGATCGGCTTGCACCAAGCCGGGCCGGTAGCTCGTGCCGCCGGGCTGCTGCGTGAGCTTGCCGGCCAGGTAGTCGGGGATCGACTGCGCCGGCGCGAAGTAGTTGCCGCCGCCCAGCTCGTACGCCGCCTTCTCCCAGTGACGCTGAAATTCGAGCCCCGCCAACGGCCCCGTGAAGCCCGCCCGCGCGAAGTCGTCAGTCGACACCGACACCACGATGCCCGCGTTCGCGTACTTCGAATTGCGCCGCGAGTTCGACATGCCGTTGGTGCAGAGCATGCCCGGCTCCGTCGGCGTGGGCACGACGATGCCGCCCGGGCACATGCAGAACGAATAGACGCCGCGCATCTCCCCGTCGACCGCCAGGTTCTCGGCCAGCTTGTAGTCGGCGGCGGGCAGCTCCGGGTGGTCGGCCACCTTGTCGCCGTACTGGATCGCGTTGATGAGCCCTTGGGGGTGTTCGGCGCGGAAGCCCAGCGCGAAGGCTTTGGCTTCGATGGCGATCTCCCCCTCGGCGGCGAAGCGCTCGTACAGCTCGCGGGCCGAGTTGCCTGGGGCCAGCACCACGCGGTTCGACTCGACGGTGCTGCCGTCGCTCAAGGTGACGCCGCGCACCTGGCCGTCCTTCACCAGGACGCGCTCGACGCGGGCGTTGAAGCGGACTTCCACGCCGCGGGCCAACAGATCGTTTCGCAGCCGCTCCACCGCGAAGGGCAGCAGATCGGAGCCGATGTGCGGCTTGCCCTGCACGAGGATCCGATCCGGCGCGCCGTACTGCGCGAACGTCTCGATCACCTTGCGCACGTGCGGGTGGTTGATCCGCGTCGACAGCTTCCCGTCGGTGTACGCGCCGGCGCCGCCTTCGCCGAAGTTCATGTTGCTCTCGGGCAAGAGCGTGCCGTCGCGCATGAGCTTGGCGACGTCCTTACGCCGCTCGATCACGTCGCGGCCGCGCTCGAGCACCACGCTGCGCACCCCGCGCTCCGCCAGACGCAGCGCGCAGAACAGCCCCGCCGGCCCCAGCCCGATGATGATCGGCCGCTGCTCCGGTTGCCGAGCGACCGCACCGAGCGGCGGTGGCGCGGGCTCGACTTCACTCACGTCCGGCGGGAGCGACGGCTTTGCCCCCTTGCCTGCGAGCGTCACCTCGAGCGTGTACACGTAGCGCGGGCTGTTGCGCTTGCGCGCGTCCAGCACCGATCGCACGACCTTCAGGTCCTGAAGGCTCCCAGCGCTGACCTTGAGCTTGGACGCGACCTTGTCGAGGAGCGTCGACTCGGGCTCGTCGAGCCACCGCGCGATGTTGTTGATTCGCAGGCGCACCGGGGCGCCGCCCTTACCATGGCCGCCCCTCACCACCAGCAGGTGGGCAGGCCGCGTTGCAGTGCGTAAGCGATTTCGCAGTTTTGACGCACCAAGACGATGTCTAGTGCCTTGAAAAGACGGTGGTTCTGGCGATCGGCGCGGTGGCACAGCGGGTGAAGCACTGCGGTCCACCATGAGCACTGACAAGAAGGGCACGAAGATCCTCGCTCGTACGTTCTTTGCGCAGCTGCGGAGTGGCGGCTATTCTCCCAACCAAATTCTGGATATCGCGACCGAGCTCATCGACCTGGTCACCAACGACCTGAAGGACGTGAAGCCAGGCGAAGGTGCGGCGCCCGAAACCAGGGCGCAGGCCTAAGTCGAGCGGCGAACGTCGCGAACAAGCCCTGATGGGTGCGTTGCACGGTTCCGGGCTGGAACCGGTACCTGCAACCAGCCCAGGCAGGGGCGCGGTGACGAAGCGTGTGGCGAGCCCTGGTGGCTCACAGGCACGAAGCGCCAATCGCAGCGGACAGCCCGGCTCGACGCCGGGCTTTCTTTTTTCGAACGACGCCTGGGCTGGCTTGGACGCTGCCCGGCGGAGGTGCTCGGCGCCCCGACGAAGTTGCTTCAAACGCGGGTCATTACGCTCGCCGCTGGGCCGCTGCCGCGAGCGCCGTCAACGCGAAGAGCAGGCCGGTGCCGAGCACGGACTGCGAGAAGCTCGCGCAGGCGAGTCCAAGCGCGACGGCCAGCGTGGCGCTGACGTTCTGGGCCCACCGCTGTGGCAGGAGCGTGGGGGCCGTCGCGGCGAGGACCTGAGGAACGCCGAGCACGACCTGCCGCTGAATGAGCCAGGCGTCCGCGAAGATCGTCGCCGCTTCGCTCGCCACGACCATCGCCAGGACCAACGCCGCGCCGATCGACAGCACCAGCACCGCGCCGGCCGCCGCGTCCTTCGCGATCCGCGCGCGTTCGTCCCGCCCAGGTGAGGCGAGGTCCACCAGCGCCTCGAGGCTCGTGTTCAGCAGCTCGGCGAAGAGGACCGCGGCGACCGCGCTGACCAGCGCGACCTGCGCCCAGCCGGGCAGCGGCGCGCCCATGAGCACGTGCGCCACCAGCAAGCCGGACACGACGTGAATGCGCATGTTGCGCTGCGTCCGCACGGCCTCGACGACACCAGCGACGGCGAAGCCCAGGGAGCGGCGGAACGGCGTCGGTGACGACATGCGGTGGCGGCACCGTAGCAGCCCGAGCCGGGCGGGCGAGCTGCCGTCGGGCGTGCGGCTCTGCTATCCCTTCGGGGTCGTGCGTATGCGCTCCCTCCCGTTCGTGGCTGTTCTCCTCGTCGCTCCGTTCGAGAGCTGGGCCCAGGGCGCGCCCTTCGTCGAGGACTGCGGGCTCGAAGCGCCGAACGCGCCGCCGCCCAGCCCAGTGCCGACCAAGCCGTTCGAAGCGAGTGCGTTCGTGCCTTCGCCACCGGTGCTTCGCCGCGAGCTGCCGGAGCGGCCCGTGCTCGGCGGTCTGCCCCACGCCCGGACGTACGCGACCGGCGCGCTGACGGGAAAGACGGTGTACCTGAACGCGGGCCACGGCTTCACCTGGACCAGCGTGAGCGGCACGTTTCGGTGGATCACCCAGCGCGGCACGACGCAGGAGATCGTCGAGGACCTCGTGTCCGCAGAGGCGGTCTCGCAGTGGATCCTCCCCATGCTCCAGGGCGCCGGCGCGCGCGTCGTCCCCATTCGCGAGGTGGATCTGAACCGGGCCATGGTGATCGTCGACGACGGGGAAGCGGGTTACCTCGAGCAGGGCAGCGGCTTCACGACGTCCCTGTCCCGCGGCTGGGGGCGGCCGACCTGGCCCATGAACGGCGATCTCAACCCCTTCCAGAACGGCGCGAACCGGCTCCTCGTCGCGACGCCTGCGAGCACCGCCACCGCGCGCTACCAAGCGAGCCTGCCCAGCACCGGCACCTACGCGGTGTACGTGAGCTACTCGGCGCACCCGACGCGGGTGACCGACGCGCACTACGTCGTCCGCCACGCGGGCGGAGAGTCCCACTTTCGCGTCAACCAGCGGCGCGCCGGAGGCACGTGGCACCTGCTGGGGCACTTCGTCTTCGTGGAGGGCGCGCCGGCGGTAGTGACGGTGCACAACGACTCCCAGCAGGCAGACGGCACGGCTGAGGTGTCTCTCGACGCAGTGCGCTTCGGCGGCGGGGTCGGCGTCATCGATCGAGGCGGCGGCGTCAGCGGTCGGCCGCGCTTCGAAGAGTCGTCGCGCTACGCCGGGCAGTTCAACGGGGCGCCGGCGTCCGTCTACGCGCCGGGTGGCAACAGCCCCGGCAGCGACCGGACCAACGACATCAGCTCGCGGCCGCGCTTCGCCGCGTGGGCCAACGAGCCGGGCGACGACGCCGTCTACGTGTCGTGGCACACCAACGCCGTCAACGCGGCGTCTCGAGGCACGGAGGTCTACGCGTACGGCACCGCCGACGTGAACACCTGTCAGATCGCCACGAACTACGCCGGCGTCACGGGCAGCCGCGAGCTGGCCGACGCGATCCGCCGGGAGATCATCAACGACATTCGCCAGGACGCGGGGTGGGGGGAGCCGACCTGGAGAGATCGCGGCACGCGCTGCGCCAACTTCGGCGAGCTCAACCCGGGCAACAACTCGGAGATGCCGGCCACGCTGCTCGAGCTCGCGTTCCACGATCAGCTCGACGACGCCGCGCGGCTCAAAGAGCCGCAGTTCCGCTACCTGGTCGCCCGCGCCATCACCCAGGGGGTCATTCGCTACTACGCGGAGCGCGGCGGCGCGCAGCCGACTTTTCCGCCGGATCCACCCACGCACCTCGTCGCGCAGGCCCAGGCCGGCGGCCAGGCGGTCCTCAAGCTGCGGCCCGCCCCGGTCGACACGCAGGGCGTCGCCGGCGGCGTTGCCACGAGCTTCCGCGCGTACACCAGCCGCGACGGGCTGGCCTTCGACGACGGCGTGCCGTTCACCGGGTCGCAGGTGTCCCTGCCGCTGCCGTTCGGAGAGGCGCGCTTCTTTCGCGTCACCGCGGTCAACGCGGCTGGAGAGTCGCTCCCCAGCGTCACCGTCGGAGCGCGGGCGCCGGCCGCGGGCCGCCCTTACGCCTTCGTGGTCAACGCGTTCGACCGGCTCGACACGAGCTTGAGCAGCACCGAGGACCTGGGGGCCTTCACCCTGGGGAACGTGCGGCGGCTGTTCTGGGATCGCATGAACCGCGGCGCGGCCGTCGGTCCGTGGGGCGACGCGCTGGCGGCGAATGACGTCGGCTTCGACAGCGCGAGCGTCGACGCGGTGCTGGCGGGTGACGTGTCGGCGACGGGGTACGGCGTGGTCGCCTGGGCGGCGGGGCGGGGCCGGCCTCGGGGCGCGGTGATCTCGCTCGCCGAGCAGACGCTGCTGCGTGCGTCACGGAGCGCGGGCGCGCGGCTGCTGTTCTCGGGGGTCGGCGCGAGCCAGGCCACGTTCGCTTCGCAGGTGTTCGGCGTCGCCCAGAGCGGCAGCGGCGACCGCGCGGTGCAGGGCCAAGGCGTGCTCATGGGGCTCAGCCTGGCGCTCGACGACGGGAGAAGCGGCTCGTACGACGTCGCTACGCCCGAAGGCGTCTCGGCGCAGGCCGGCGCGACGCTGTTGGCCACTTACGGCAACGCGAGCGGCGCCGGGGCGCTCAAGGCGGGTGACACGGCGTACCTGGCGTTTCCGTTCGAAGGCATCACCTCGCGCACCATGCGCGTCGACGTGTTGGGTCGGCTGTTGACGAGCCTGGCGCCGACGGGCTTCGACGGCGGCTTCGTCGACGCGGGCATGCCGCCGCCACCGCAGGACGCGGGCAGCGCGGAGCCGGACGCGGGCCAGCCCATGCCCGGGGAAGACGCCGGAGTGCCCCCGGGCGAACCCAA
>JALHOS010000020.1:22474-37513 GCA_022842905.1 Myxococcaceae bacterium
GGTGTTGTCCCGGCGCCCCGACGTCATCACGCTGCCCGCCGAGGGCTGTGGCTGCAGCGCTGCTTCCTTCCACCTGGGCCTGTGGGCGGCGCTCGGCTGGGCCCTGCGGCGTCGCAAGCGCGGCTGACGGTTGCCGTAAGCGGGGGTGAAGGTCGGGCGCCCCGTCCGGCGTGGATACGGTATAGGGGCCGGCGTTCAACGACTGGCAGCCCCACGGCTTCCTTCCCTGGAGAAACGACATGGCGATCAAGTTTGCGATCAACGGGTTCGGCCGCATCGGCCGCATGGTCCTGCGCGCGGCGCTGCAGCGAAAAGAGAACGTGGAGATCGTCGCGATCAACGATCTCGACAAGCCTTCGACGCTCGCGCACCTCTTCAAGTACGACTCCGTGCACCGCAACTGGCCGGGCACCGTCACCCACGACGAGAAGTCGATCACCATCGACGGGAAGAGCTACCGCGTCACGTCCGAGAAGGACGCCGCCAAGCTGCCCTGGAAGGACCTGGGCGTCGACGTGGTGATCGAGTGCACCGGCAAGTTCACCGCCAAGGAGAAGGCCGAGCTCCACCTGCAGGCCGGCGCGAAGAAGGTGCTGATCAGCGCGCCCGGCAAGAACGTCGACCTGACGATGGCGTTCGGAATCAACCACACGAGCTACGATCCGGCGAAGCACCACCTGATCTCGAACGCGTCCTGCACGACGAACTGCCTGGCGCCCATCGCCAAGGTGCTCCAGGACTCCTTCGGCATCGAGCGCGGGTTGATGACGACGATCCACAGCTACACGAACGACCAGCGGATCCTCGACCTGGTGCATGACGATCCGCGGCGGGCGCGCGCGGCGGCCATGTCGATGATCCCCAGCTCGACCGGCGCCGCGAAGGCGATCGGTGAAGTGCTGCCCGAGCTCAAGGGGCGGCTCAACGGCGCGGCGATCCGCGTGCCGACGCCGAACGTGTCTTTGGTGGACCTGACCTGCGTGCTCAAGAAGAGCGTGACGGTGGACGACATCAACAAGGCGATGAAGACCGCCGCCGAAGGTCCCATGAAGGGCGTGCTCAAGTACGACGACCAGCCGACGGTGAGCATCGACTACAACGACGATCCACACTCGTCGATCTACGACTCCACGCAGACGCAGATCCTCGACGGCAACTTCGTCAAGGTCTTCGCCTGGTACGACAACGAGTGGGGCTACTCGAACCGCATGGTCGACGTGGCCAAGTTCATCGCCTCGAAGTGACCAAGCACGCCATGACCAAGTACATCGACGAGCTGCAGCTGACCAACAAGCGCGTGTTCATTCGGGTGGACTTCAACGTTCCGCTCGACGACGCGCAGCAGGTGACCGACGACACGCGCATTCGTGAGGCGCTGCCGACGATCAAGAAGGCGCTGCAGCTCGGCGGCAAGGTCGTGCTGGCCTCTCACCTCGGGCGGCCCAAGGGCGTCGACCCGAAGCTGTCGCTCATGCCGGCGGCCAAGCGGCTCTCGGAGCTGCTGGGCAAGGAGCACGAGGTGCTCATGGCCGACGACTGCACCGGCGACGGCGTCGCGAAGATGGCCAAGGAGCTCAAGGGTGGACAGGTGCTGCTGCTGGAGAACCTGCGCTTCCACAAGGCCGAAGAAGCCAACGACGAAGCGTTTGCGCGGCAGCTCGCCGCCTTCGCCGACGTGTACTGCAACGACGCGTTCGGCACCGCGCACCGGGCCCACGCGTCGACCGCGGGCATGGTGCCGTTCGTGAAGGAGAAGTGCGCCGGGCTGCTCATGCGCAAGGAGATCGAGCAGCTGGGGAAGATCATCAAGGGCGCCGAGAAGCCGTTCGTCGTGGTGCTCGGTGGCGCGAAGGTGTCCGACAAGATCAAGGTCATCGAGAACCTGCTGCCCAAGTGCCAGACCATGCTCATCGGCGGGGCCATGGCGTACACGTTCCTCAAGGCGCAGGGCGTGGACGTGGCCAAGTCGCGGGTCGAAGAGGACAAGCTCCCGCTGGCCAGCAAGCTGCTCGACTCGGCCAAGCGGCTGGGCGTGGAGATCGTGCTGCCGGTGGATCACATCTGCGGCACGTCGCCCGACGACAAGTCCGAGGTCCACGAGGTGCTCGACCGCGCGATTCCGGCGGGGCTCATGGGCCTCGACATTGGGCCGCGCACGAGGGCGCTGTACTCGCAGCACATCAAGGCCGCGAAGACGGTGCTCTGGAACGGGCCGATGGGGCTGTTCGAGGTCGCGAAGTTCTCGGCGGGCACGAAGACCGTCGCCGAGAGCATGGCGCTCAACACGGGGGCGCAGACGGTGGTGGGCGGCGGCGACAGCGCGGCGGCGGTGAACGACTTCGGGCTCGCCGCGAAGATGACCCATGTGTCCACCGGCGGCGGCGCCTCGCTCGAGCTGCTCGAAGGCAAGGAACTGCCGGGGCTCAAGGCGCTCGAGTGAGCGAGGGGAACGCACACATGGCTCGTCGCTCGTTCGTCGCTGGCAACTGGAAGATGCACAAGACCGTTGGTGAAGCGACGGCGATCGCGCGGGAGCTGCGCGGCTTGGTCTCGCAGCTTCGGGACCGGGTGGAGATCGCCATCGCCCCGCCGTTCACCGCGCTGCACGCCGTCGCCAAGGCGCTGGAGGACTCCAACGTCGCCGTCGCGGCGCAGAACTGCCACGCGGAGGTGCAGGGCGCGTTCACCGGCGAAGTGTCCGCGCCCATGTGCGCCGAGGCCGGGTGTCGCTACGTCATTCTCGGGCACAGCGAGCGCCGGCAGCTCTTTGGCGAGACCGACGTGGGGGTGAACTCGAAGGTGAAGGCCGTGCTCGCCGCCAAGCTGCTGCCGATCATCTGCGTGGGCGAGACCTTGGCGGAGCGCGAGGCCGGCAAGACGTTGGAGATCGTCAGCGCGCAGGTGAGAGGCTGCCTCAACGGCTTCTCGGCGGAGCAGGGCAAGAGCTTCGTGCTGGCGTACGAGCCCGTCTGGGCAATCGGCACCGGGAAGACGGCCACCTCGAAGCAGGCGCAGGAAGTCCACGCGCACATTCGCGGGCTGTTGACGGCGCAGTGGGGTGAAGGTGTGGCCCAGGCCGTGCGGATTCAATACGGCGGATCGGTCAAGCCGGAGAACGCGCAGGAGCTGCTCTCGCAGCCCGACATCGACGGGGCGCTGGTGGGAGGCGCGAGCCTGAAGGCCGCCGACTTCGCTGCGATCGTGAAGGCCGCGCCCGGTGCCTGAGGTTTGTTGTTTTTCCCGCCGCAGGTGTGCTTAAGGGCGCCTCCCTATGTTTCTCTTCTTCTCAGCGCTGCACGTGCTGCTCTGCGTGTTCATGATCTTCGTGATCCTGCTCCAGCCGGGCAAGGACGCGGGCATGGGCAGCGCGCTGGGCGGCGGCGCTTCGACCACGGTCTTCGGCGGCCGCGGCGCGGTGACGTTCCTGGGCAAGGTCACGGCGGTTTGCGCGATCGCGTACTTCCTCACGTCGCTGGGCCTGTCCTTCGTGGGCCTGCGCCGCTCGGTGATCGCGGACCAGAAGCCGCCTCCGCCCGTCGAGGCGAAGGTCCCGGTGCCGGCCGTCCCGCCGAAGGCTGAAGCCGGCAACCCGAGCGACGCGCCGGGCAAGGCGCCGGAGCCGAAGAAGGGCCCCGACGGAACCGAGGCGGTCCCCGCAGAGAAGTGATGCCAGCCGGTCAGTGCCCGTGGTATGGGCCCGTCGCCGTTGCCAGTTGAATCAAGCCCAGGTGGTGGAATTGGTAGACACACCATCTTGAGGGGGTGGCGCCGCAAGGCGTGAGGGTTCGAATCCCTCCCTGGGCACTCCTCGTTTGTCGCGGCCCGCCTCCTGCCTTCGAGCAGGGGCGGGCCGCGCTGCTTTCAAAAGGGTCCAGCGGGCGCTACCGCGGCGGGGACTCACATGCAGTTGTTTCAGGTGGTTGGGCTGGTGCGCGGCGTGGATTGGCCGCCCCGCCATGAACCGACCCGCGCTCCTCCTGTTCAACCCTTCTCGCCAGGCGATCGCGCAGTTGGCTGGCGCTCTGGGCAGCCCCGTGTGGGACGTCGTCGCCGTGTGTGACGAGGCCATGCTCGAGCCCGTCGCCCGTCGCCTCCAGCCGTGGATCGCCCTGGTGCCTTCGGCGCTCGGACAGCGGATCGCCCAGGCCAGCCCCAACACAGAGGTGGTCTCGCTCAGCTCGTCGGGCGCGCGCGGCTGGCCGGAAGAAGAGGTGCAGCGGCTCAGAGCGAGCGTCGAGCAGGCGTTCCGCGTGGCGACGCTCGAGCGTCGGCTGGCCGAAGCGCTCAGAGAAGTCGCGAAGCTCAAGCGCGAGGCCCCCAGGCGAATCTCGGTGCTGGACGGGATCGAACTCCCGGCGCCCCGGTCGACGCCCACCGGCCCGGTACTCCCGTACGGGCTGGCCAAGTCCAACGCGGTGCAGGCCTTCGAAGAGACGTACCTGACCGACGTGCTGCGGCGCGCGCAGGGGAACGTCTCGGAGGCCTCGCGGCTGGCGGGTCTCGAGCGCTGCAACTTCCGGCGGCTGCTCAAGCGCTACCTGCGGCGCGGGGCGGTGCGCGCGGCCTGACCGCTGACACGCGCAATCGCCGCCCAGCCAGATCGTCTTGGAGGCATGAACGAACTGACCACGACGTGCCCCGCCTGCAGCCTCGAGGTCCCCCGCCAAGCTCGACGCTGCCCCCACTGCACCACTCACTTCCGTGAAGGCCAGCCGCTGTACCGCGGTGGCCCCGGAAAGGTCCTCACCGGCGTCTGCGCCGCGCTGGCGACTCGCTTGGGGTGGGATCCGGTGCTCGTCCGCGTCGCGGCCATCGTCAGCCTGTTCGTCGCCGGGCCCGTGGTGCTCTGGGCGTACCTCGTGTTGTGGGTGCTGACCCCGTTCGACGAGCGCTTGGCGGCGCCGGCGGTGCGCTTCACGAACTGGCTGAGCGGCACCTTGTCGATGCCGCGGCACGCCGAAACACCGCGCTCCTCCGACACGATGGTGCGTTGATCTCGGTCGAGTCTTCGGGGGTTGTAGAAGTGAGATCCGGGTGGTACGCGCGCGGCGTCTTCCCCACGTTCGCCCCCCGGAGACCATCAATGCGCACCACCCTCACGGCGTTCGCCTTCCTGACGTGCCTCGCGTGTGGACCCGCGGAGCTGTCGATCAACACGGTCGACGAGTTCGCCGAGCTCGGCATCAACGAAGGTGAAGCGCGGATCTCGGTCGGGCAGGCGGAGGCGGCGAAGGCGATCGTCGACGGGACCAAGCAGTACCTGCCTTACGCGTACACGGAAGACGGCTGCTACGCGCGCGCTCTCTACATGTCGATGGAGCTCGGCGCGCGGCGGGTGCCGACGAGCGCGCAGTACCTGAGCGGCTACCTCCAGCCGAGCGCGTCGGTGTCCTGGGGTTGGCACGTGGCGCCGATGGTGGAGATCGGCGGCTCGACGACGCGCACCATCTTGGACCCGGCGCTCGCGCCCACCGGCCCCATTCCGCTGACGGAGTGGATTCGGCGGAGCAACCCGCAAGGCTCGTACGAGCTGTATTGGACGCTCGGCAGCGTCTACGTGACGGAGTCCTACGGCCTGTACCGCAACGCGCAGTCGGAGCCCGTCATTCAGTCGTTCTCCGAGCTGCGGCCGTTCCGCACGGACGATGTCGAGGAAGCCTGCGGCGTCATGCACGACTACCTCAACCGCGAAGGCTCTTCGGCGTCGGTCCGCACGGCCAAGCAGAAGCTGCTGTTGGGGCGCACGCGCACGCTGGCGAACCGGCTGCTGAGCGTCGGCAAGCTGACCGGTTACTCGGCGGGTGCGAGCCTGCGCTGCGGCGGTCGCCAGGTCCCGGTGTGCCGCGAGAACAACACGAGCTGCGCGCGCAGCGACGACTGCTGCTCGACGTTGTGCAGCAACTCGGTGTGCCAGCCGCGCCCTGCGGACCTGGTGGCGGATCCGTTCGACGGGCCGGGCGCGATGGTCGACGCGGGCACGACGGCGCGACCCGACGCCGGCACGGCGACGGCGTTGGACGCGGGCGTGGGCGTGGGCGTGGGCGGCACCTCGCTGCGCTCCGACGTTCCTGTCACGGGGCTCTCGGCCACGGCGGGGACGTTCCTCAACTACACCTTCGACGTGCCCGCCGGCGCGACGGGGCTGCGCTTCGTCATGCAGGGCGGGGCAGGCGACGCCGACCTGTACGTGCGGTACGGCGCGGCGCCGACGCTGACTTCGTACGATCACCGGCCCTACGCGGCGGACAGCAACGAGACGGTGACGCCCACGATGGCGCGTGCTGGGCGCTGGTACGTCATGGTGCACGCGTACTCGGCGATCAGCGGCGTTCGGCTGACCGCCAGCTACGCCGAGTGACGTTCGCCGCGGCGCTCGCGGTCAGGCCCGCCAGTGACGGCGCGGACTTGGCTTTCGGTGGTGATCGCGTGGCCGTCCACGGTGCCGACGGAGGCTCGTCGCGCCGCTCGCGGTCAGGCCGTCAATGACGGCGCGGACTCAGTGTTCGGCGGCGACCGCCTGACCGTTCGCGAGGCCGGGATCTTCGTCGCGCTGCTTCCGGTCAGGCTCGTCGGACGCAGGGGCCCTCAATGAAGGCGCGGACTCGGCGTTCGGCGGCGATCGCCTGGCCGTTCGCGAGGCCGGGCTCTTCGTCGCGCTGCTTCCGGTCAGGCTCGTCGGACGCGGGGGCCGTCAATGACGGCGCGGACTCGGCGTTCGGCGGCGATCGCCTAACCGTTCGCGAGGCCGGGCTCTTCGTCGCGCTGCTTCCGGTCAGGCTCGTCGGACGCGGGGGCCGTCAATGACGGTGCGGACTCAGCGTTCGGCGGCGATCGCCTGATCGTCCACGACGCCGACGGAGGTTCGTCGCGGCGCTCGCGGTTCGTGTCGTCGTTGAACGCGCGGACTGAGCGTTCGGCGCCGATCGCCTGAGCCCCAACGACACGGAGCGCTGCTGCCTCGAGCTCGTCCGGGAATTTCCGAGCGGGCGCGCTCGACGGAACGAGCGCCCTCAGCGGGACAGCGGCACGGTCAGCGGCTCGTCCCGAAGCTCACCCTGCTTGGCCAGCTCCAAGCGCTGCGCGCCGGCCGGACGCCAAGCCAGCGTGTACGCCTCGGCGCGATCGTTCAGTTGGGCTGCGACGGGGAGCGACAGGAACGTAGTGAGCATGTCCTGAAGTATGTGGGCGCGCGCCGGCTGATCAAGAAAGCGGGCGCCGCGGGCCACCCAAGAACGCGTTCACCTCGCGCACCAGGTCCGAAGCGCCGCGTCGCACGGACCCCTGCGCGGCGCATTCTTTGACTTTGCTCCGCAGCGCCGCCGCGTCGAGGCCAGACAGCAAGAACACGGGCACGTTGAGCTGGGTGTGCTTGCGCAGCGTCTCGATCAGCGCGGCGCCGCTCATGGCGGTCAGCTCGGGATCCAGCAGCACGAGATCCGCGGGCCGCTTGCGCAGCGCCTTGGCCACCAACATGGGGTTGTCGATCAGCTCAACCTCGTACCCCGCGGCCTCCAGCGTCTTGCGCGTCTGCGCGTCGGCGGCGCCGTCTTCGTCGACGATCAAGATCCGCTTCCGCTCGTCGCGGCGCTCTTCGCGGGTGGACGAAGCTCGCTCGTCCTTCACTTCCCGGATCGCGGCGGGCTGAGGGGCCGGCGCCTTGCCCGGGCCCCCCTTGGCGTAGTGGGCGACGACCGGGCCGATTCGGTCGAGGTCCAGCGTCAGCTCGATGGCGCCGACCTCGATGGCGACCTTCGGCATGCCGAACACCGCGGAGCTGGCGCGGTCCTGCGCCACCGTGCGTGCGCCGGTGCGTCGCATCCGCAGCAGCCCCTGAGCGCCGTCGTCGCCCATGCCGGTGAGGATCACCCCGAGCCCGCGGTGCTTGACGGCGCTGGCCATGGAGAAGAACAGGCTGTCGACGCTGGGCGAAATCAGCGCGTTCGCCGGCGGCGGCGCGAGGCGAACGCTCAGATCTTCCCGAACGAACATCTCCTGGCGGGAGGGCGCCACGTACACGGTCCCGGGCTCGAGCTTCTGGCCGTTCTTCGCCTCTTCGACCCGGTGACCGGACGCGTCGCGGAGGTAGCGCACGTAGCTGTCGAAGAAGTCTTCGGCCATGTGCTGGACGAGGGCGATCGGCAGCGGGAAGGGGTGGGGGAGATCCGAGAGCAGCCGCGCCACGGCCTTGGGGCCGCCGGTCGACGCGCCGATGCCCACCAGCGTCAGCGGCTCGAGCAGCGGCGGCAGCGACGCGGGCACCGGCGCCGCGTGTCGTTCGTCTTGCTCGAGCCCGGCCGCCGCCAACACCTTCAGGCGTTGAGCGAACTGCAGCGCGCCGTCAGGGCCGACGCCGAAGACCTGCGCCTTGGGGACCAGGTCGAGCGCGCCGCGGGAGATCGCTTCGTAGTTGACGTCGAACCCCGCCGACGACGTGCGCTCGGAGATCACCACGATCGGCGTGGGCCGCTCGCGCATGATGAGCTCGATCGCCTTGAGCCCTCCCATGCCGGGCATGTTGAGGTCCATGGTCACCAGGTGCGGCTTGAGCCGCTTGACCCAGTCCATGGCCTCTTCCCCGGTCCGGGCTTCGGCGATCACCTTGAGCTGAGGGTCGAGCTGAATCACCCCGCGGAGGGCGTCGCGGCTCAGCTCTGAGTCATCGACGACCAGTACACCCCAGGGCCCAGCCATAGACGGCCGATTGTGGACCTTTCTCCAGGCGTTGCAACGGACGAGTGCGACGCAAAACTCGCCATGTCGGTGCAGCGCCGTATGGTGGCGGCTCACCCAGCATGAAGCGCGACGACCGCCAGCTCGAGCTGTTCACGCTCGATCCGAAGCCCACGCCGAAGCCCGCGCCCAAGCTCAAGGTCATTCACGGCCTGGGGCAGCGGCAGCAAGAGTCGCTGGCCTCGCGCGACGCGGTGGCGCGGGTGCTGGTCGAAGCGGGCGCCGATCTGCTCCTGAGGCGGATCAGCGCCGACCGCGCCGAGGTGATCGAGCAGGCCGTCGAGGAGATCCTGCAGCTGTTCGATCGAGTCGACGCGCAGCCGGTGCTGCTGCCGGTGTTGCAGCGCAAGCTCGACGAGCTCGAGGCGCTCATGCGCGACACACGCGCGACCCGGCGGACACGCGCCCGCCGGTGAAAGTCGCTCCGCCCAAGCGGGCGGCGCCCACCGCGGAAGGTTTGCTCAGGGGGGCAGGCGGACCTAGCATGCACACCTCTACAGGCACGCCTCAGCGCTCGTCGTGGCTGCGCGCGGGGCGACGATCGGATCAAAGACGGCCGTGACCGAGACCTACGGGCGCTACCAGCTGGTGAAGAAGATCGCCACGGGCGGCATGGCCCAGATCTACCTGGCGCGCCAGCTGGGGCTCGAAGGCTTCGAGAAGCTGCTGGTCGTCAAGCGGATCCTCCCGCACCTGGCCGAGAACGAAGACTTCATCACCATGTTCTTGGACGAGGCGCGCATCGCGGCGCGGCTCAATCACCCCAACATCGTCCAGATCTTCGACCTCGGCAGCATCGACGACACGTTCTTCATCGCCATGGAATACATCCACGGCGAGGACGTGCGCCGCGTGCAGAAGAAGGCCGACGCCGCGGCGCGGCCGATCCCCGTGCCGCTGATCTGCCGGATCATCATCGAAGCGTGCGCGGGGCTCGACTACGCGCACCGAAAAGGCGACGGCGGGCGGCCGCTCAACATCGTCCACCGAGACATCTCGCCGCAGAACATTCTCGTGTCGTTCGAGGGCGGCGTGAAGGTGGTGGACTTCGGCATCGCCAAGGCGGCGGACCAGGCCACCGTCACCAAGTCCGGCGTGCTCAAGGGCAAGTACTCGTACATGTCCCCGGAGCAGGCGGCCGGGAAGCCGATCGACGCACGCACCGACATCTTCGCGCTGGGCGTGGTGCTGTACGAGCTGCTCACCGGCACGCGGCTGTTTAAGCGGAGCAACGACATCGCCACGCTCCAGGCGGTCGGCGACTGCCAGGTGACGCCGCCCTCCCAGGTCAACCCCGCGCTCCCGCAAGGGCTGGACGCGATCGTCATGCGGGCGCTCGAGCGTGAGCGGGAGCAGCGGTTCCCCGACGCGCGCACCATGCAGCAGGCGCTCGAAGACTGGCTGCTCGCGAACAAGCTGCCGTCGTCCGCGGTGCACCTCGCGTCCTTCATGCAGGCGCTCTACGCGGATCGGCTGCAGCGCGAGGCCGACGAGGGGCGCGAGAAGCTGATCGAGTCGGTCCACGAGAGCGGCATTCGGTCGGCGGAGGACGAGCGGATCGAGCGAGCGACGCCACACTCCAACGCCGGTCAGCCCAAGCCTCGGACGCGGTCGATGCGGTCCTCGTCGGGCCAGCGGCCCCCTCCGGGTGAGCCGTCGGAGCCGCCGGTCCCCGCTGGAGAGACGCGCGCCGAGGTGCTGAGCACGCGCTCGAAGCCCAGGGAAGAGCCTCGACGCGAGGAGCCTTCCAAGCGTGAAGACGTTCGCCGCGAGGAGTCGAGGCGCTCGACGTCGCGACCGCACCCGCCGCCGGACGACGTCACGCTCGAGCCTCAGCCCGCGTACGAGCCACCGACGGGGCCGCTGCCGAACCAGGATCCCATCAACCAGAACCACCAGTCCGTGCAGTCTCTGCGGACGGTGCGCGAGAAGCGGCCGACCGGGCTGCTGGTGTGGATCGGCGCCGGGCTGGCGGCGGCGGTCGTCGCCGCGCTCGTCGCGTACAGCCTGCTGAGCCAAGACTCGGGTCGGTTGGTGCTCATGTCGGAGCCAGTCGGCGCGCTCGTCGTGCTCGAGTCCGGACGCCAGTGCCGCACGCCGTGCACGTTGCCCGTCGAGGAGGCGGGCCGCTACGAGGTGCGGCTGAGCCACCCCGGCTACCAGTCGCTCACGCAGCGCGTGCAGGTGCCGGCGCAGGGCCAGCAGACGCTGTCCGTGTCCTTGGTGAAGGAGCCCGAAGTGAAGGCGCCCGCGGCGGTGGTCGTGGACGCCGGGCCGCCCGAGCCGAAGGCGAAGGTCTGGCTGAGCATCGAAACACAGCCGGCGGGGGCCGACGTCTTCTTGGACGAAGAGTCGGCGGGCGCGTCACCCGCGCGGGTGGCGCTGGAGCCGGGCGAGCAGGTGACGGTGCGCATCGAGCTGGACGGGTACGTGGCCGTCGTCGAGCGCGTGGTCATGACGGAGGAAGACCAGACCCTGCGGTACGCCCTCAAGCGCGCAGAAGCGCCGCGCCCCACGCTCCGAGGACCCCAGCCAGGTCCTCGGCCAGGGCCGCCCACGGTGGTCGTCGATCCGGCGCGGGGCAAAGGCAAGGTGCGCTTCGTCGTCAACCCCTGGGCCCAGGTCGACTGCCCGCCGTACAAGAACTTCGGCGCGACGCCGTTCCCTGAAGTGGAGATGAGCGCCGGCGAGTACCGCTGCACGTTCTCCAACCCGGATCTGGGCAAGCAGCTGACGCGGCTGGTGCGGGTCGAGGCGGACAAGCTCGCGAAGGTGCAGGTCAACATGGCCGCGGATCAGTGAGCCGCGCGTGAACGGCCCGGCTCGAACCCTCTGCGCGTGCGCTGGGTCGAGACTGCACCGCTCGGTCACCTGAACGTCGCTCTGCTTCGTCGGGCATCGGCTGAGCCCGGGGACCCACCGCTCAGTCACGCTGCGGGTTCTTCCTCGGCGACGCCCTGCCGTTAGGCCAGCGCGAGGCCGATCGGCAGCGTGTCCCCCAGCGCCCGGGCTTCGTCCTGCGCCGACAGGGCGGTGACGTTCGCGACGAGCTCCTGCCAGCTCGGCGGCGAGCCCATGGTGCGCAGCCGTTCGAGCACGCGCGCCCGGCAGTCGGCTGAGACGTCGCGGCTGCGATCGCCGGTGTTCCTCGAGAGCAACGTCAGCGCGAACCCCGCACCGTCGTGCCGGGCTGGATCCAACGCCAGGAGGCGGTCGACCCACTGCTCCGCCGACTCCGCCGGGACGACGCGGTGCGCGGCGCCTCTCATCGGCACGCGGGCGCCGAGCCGACCCAAGGCCCAGGTCCACGGGCCTCCCGCGGTGTCCGGCGCCTCGAGGCGACTCCAGATCCAGGCTGCCTGTTGCAGCTTGGCGTCGACCGGCAGCCGCTCGAGCGCGGCGGCG
The DNA here is from genome assembly GCA_022842905.1 of Myxococcaceae bacterium. Lineage (GTDB taxonomy): Bacteria > Myxococcota > Myxococcia > Myxococcales > Myxococcaceae > JALHOS01. The sequence goes on from JALHOS010000020.1 coordinate 34,610, forward strand.
CAGCGCACCATCTCGTCGACGCCCTGGGGCTGCACGCCCTTGAGCTTCTCCTTGGGGACGTCGGGGCCGACGGGCACCCTCCGCGCCAGGTGCGGCTCGAGGAAGGTGAAGAGCTGCCGCTGCGCGGCCTCGGTCAGCCCCGGCGCGACGCGGCGCCACAGCACCCAGAACTCGGCCCAGATCGCCGCTTCTTGATGGAACGTGACGCTGTCCTTGAAGAGCGCGGCGACCTGCTCACAGCGCCACTCGTCGAGCGGGTAGCCGAAGCCGGGGCGCAGCGTGTAGCCGAGCAGCTGGAAGAAGATCCGCTCGTGATCCGCCGAGCGCCGCCGCTTGCCGGCTCCGGCGAACAGCGCGGTCCACAGCTCACGCAGGACCGGGAGCGTCCAGCTCTCGCGGGGCCCGAGGATCCGCTCGAGCGTGCGGAACAGGTTCTTCACGTCCTTCGGCTCGACCGGCAGCGGCTTGGTGCCGAACACCCGTTCGATCTCCAGCGTGGCCTCGCCGAAGCGCGCCGGCATGGACTGCGTCACCGTCAGCTCGCCCGCCGTCGCCTGGCCCTTGAGCTCGAACTCGAGTCGCCAGCGCTTGTCCCCTGCGACGGCCGACAGCGCGAGGGTGCCGACCTCGGTGAGGTGCGCTTCGAGCGTGACCTGCGCCGTGGCCCCCTTCTGCCCTTCGAGGATCGTGTGCAGCGGCGGTAGCGCGCGGAACTCGTCGCCGCCCACGTCGATCAGGTCCCCGGCCTTGTCGAGCCGGTCCGCCGTCGTCGACGACAGCTGGAACTGCACCGGCCGCCCCAAGCTCAGCGCGAAGCTGCGAGGCAGGGCCACGGTCTGCCCTTCCTCCAAGCCTCTGGGGACCAGGCAGACGGCCTGCTTGCCCTGCGCACCGGCGACCAGCGCGTAGAACGCCCGCGGCGCGCCGCCGCCGATCTTCTGGCCCAGCGCCCGGCGAGCGAGCCCGGAGTACGCCGCGCCACGCGCCACCGCGAGATCGAGCGAGTCGTGCGGCAGGACGGGCACCGGCGGCCGGTCTGGCCAGAGCGCCGACAGGCTGCGCACGAGCGCCTGGCTGAGCTGCGGAGAGTTGAAGACGCCGCCGTTGAGCAAGATCGCGTCCGGCCGAGGCAGGCCTCGATGTTCGCCCACCGGCACCCCGAGCGCGCGGTGGCCAGCCTCGGCATGCGCGGTGAGGAAGCTGACGACGTGCCGGGTGATCGCCGGATCCGTCGCGTACGGCAGGCCCAGCTCGACGACGCCCGCGCGCTTCTTCGCCTGCGCCTGCTCGGTCTGGGTGACGGCCGGGAAGAAGCCCTGAACGATGAGCCGCTCGAGCTCCTCGCGCTCCAGGCTCAAGGACAGCGTGCCGCCGACCAGCCGGCTGCCGGCCTGCGCGAGCACGACGGGGACCTTCGGCGGGGGCGCGGCGCCCAGCAGCGTCTCCTTCGCCTGCCTCGCCTGGTGCAGCGCCTGCGTCCACTGCGCCGGCGTGAAGCGGCGCCCGTCACTGAAGGCCTTCGCCTCGAGCGCCTGGGCGAGCGCGGCGTCCATGTTGTCGCCGCCGAGCAGCAGGTGATCACCCACGGCGATGCGCTGCAGCGCCGGGCCTTCGGGCAACAGCGCGATCTGCACCAGCGAGAAGTCCGTCGTGCCGCCGCCGACGTCGACCACCAACACCAGCCGCACGCCAGCGAGCGCGCGGGGCAGGTCGGCGCGGTGGCGCGAGGTGAAGTCGTAGAACGCCGCCTGCGGCTCTTCGAGCAACGTCACGCGGGCCAGCTCGAAGCCCGCGCTCTTGGCCGCCTGGAGCGTCAGCGCCCGCGCCGCCTCGTCGAAGGACGCGGGGATCGTCAGCACGACCTCCTGCTCGACGAAGGGCGCGTCAGGGTGCGCGTGGTTCCAGGCCGAGGCCAGGTGGCGCAACAGCTCGGCCTGCACGGCGACGGGTGACAGCCGCCGCACGTCCGGCGCCGCGCCCCACGGGAGGATGTCGGCCTGCCGGTCGACGCCCTCGTGAATGAGCCAAGACTTGGCCGAGGTGACGACGCGGCCCGGGGCGCGGCCGCCCTGCCACCGCGCGAGCTCTCCGGTGGCGTTTTCCGGGCTCGCCCAGGGAAGGGCCAGCGAGCCTGCGGGGAACTCCCCGTCGAGGGGCAAGTAGACGACGGACGGGTAGAGCGGGCGGCTCGTCAGCTCCCCAGGCCGCAGCAGCTGGGGCACGGCGAAGTCGACGACCTTGGCCTCTGCGCGCGCGGCCGGCTCGGTGAAGGCCACCGCGCAGTTGGAGGTCCCCAGATCGATGCCGATGATGAAGCGCGCCATGGTGGGCTCCGAAAGAGACGCCTCGTGTCCGTCGCTCGAGGTGAAGGTGACTAGCTCGCGTCTTGGCGCACGTTGAGCTCGAGCTTCCACTTGCCGCTGCCGGCGCGCTCGACGGCCCGCAGCTCCAGCGCGCCGAGCTCCGTCACGGCGGCCTGCAGGTTGACGGGCACCAGCGCCCCGGGCGCGCCTTCGAGCGTCGTCTGGATCGGAGGAAGCTCTTCGAGCCCCTCGGTCCGCGCGGCGTCGTCGAGCAGCTCGCCGACCTTGTCCTCACGCCGCGTCGACGAGCTGAAGAAGCGGAACTGGGTCGGCTCGCCCACCACCAGCCCGAACTCTTGCGGGGGCACGTCGGCCTGCGTGCCTTCTTCCATGCCGAAGGGCGCGACGCAGAGGGCTTTGACCGGCGGGGTGAAGCCCGGCACCGCCATCATCGAAGACTCGACGCCGACGTAGTACGCGCGCGCCGTGCCGCCGCGGATCCGCAGGCCGTGCCCGTTGCGCACCCAGCCGTAGTACGCGGCGCCGCGGGCCACCGCGAGATCCACGTCGGCCCCGGTCAGCTCCCAGATCGGAAGAGCAC
>JALHOS010000021.1 GCA_022842905.1 Myxococcaceae bacterium
GCGTCGCCGTGGCGAAGCCTTCCCACTCGGTGCGGCCCGGCTCGTTGATGTGCACGTGCGAGTCGACGATGCCCGGCGTGACGAGCAAGTCCCCTGCTTCGACGAGCCTCGCGCCCAGAGGCACCGCAGCGTCGAGCGGCCGCACCGCGACGATCCGTCCACCTCGAACGAACAGCGACGCCGGCTCCGGGTGCTCGGCCAAGCCCACGAGCACGCGCTGCCCGCGAATGACCAGCTCGACGTTCATCATCGACCGGCTCCTTGCGCCTCGAGCCACGTGATGAGCTCCGCGCGCTCGTCGTCCGTCATTTGCGTGAGGTTCGCCAGCGGCATGGCCTTGCTCTTCACCTGCGGCAGCATCTGGCTGGCGTACTGCTTGAGCTGCTCGGGCGTTTCGTAGGAGAGGCCCTTGGGTGCGGCGGTCACTGACGGGTGTGTGGGCTTGAGCGCGTGGCAGGGCGTGCAGCGCTGCAGGACAATCACCTGCGCGCGCAGATCGCTGACGGCACCAGCCGGAGCCTGCGCAGACGCCTGGGCCGACGCGGGCAGCGTCAGCCCCACGACCCCGGCCAGCGCCAGCACGGTCCCCGCGATCGCCCAGGCGGGCGTCTGAAGCCGCTTGTTCATGAACAGCTTGATGCCGACCCCGAACGTCACCAGGCAGGCCAGCACGGCCCAGGGCGCGGCGCTGCCGTAGGTGCTCGGGAAGTGGTTGCTCAGCATGGTGAAGAGCACCGGCAACGTCAGGAAGTGGTTGTGCGTGGACCGCGCCTTCGCGCGCAGCCCGAGGCTCGTGTCCACCGGCTTGCCCTGCTCCGTCGCGGCGATCATCGCTCGCTGCGCGGGGATGATCCGGAAGAAGACGTTGCTGGCCATGATCGTCCCCAGCATGGCGCCCACGTGCAGGAAGGCGCCCCGCCCGGAGAACACGTGGGACAGGCCGTACGCGGTCGCGCTGATGAGCCCCAGCCCGAGCAGCCCAAAGGCCCGGAGGTTGCCAACGAGCGGCGTACGCGCGAGCCCGTCGTACACGACGACGGCGGCCACCAAGAGCCCGGCGCTCAGCGCGACGGCTTGGCCCTGCGTGAGCGCGAGCACTGACGAGTCGATCAAGTACGACGCGCCCTGGAGCCAATAGACGATCGCCAGCAGCAGGAAGCCGGTGATCCACGTCGAGTACGACTCCCACTTGAACCAGTAGAGCGTCGGCGGCAGCTCGTTGGGCTGAAGCGACTTGCGCTTGATGACCTCGTAGAAGCCGCCGCTGTGGGTCATCCACAGCTCGCCGACCACGGTTCCTTCACGGGGCTTGGTCGGCTGCGACAGGTGGCTGTCGAGCCACATGAACAGGAACGAGTCGCCGATCCACATGATCCCCGCGATGACGTGGGCCCAGCGGACGAGCAGGTGCAACCACTCTTGGAGGAGCGAGAGCATGAGCCGGGCGACTTAGCGCCGGCCGCGCCACGGAGCCAGGTTCGCCGTGAGGGGATCGAAGGGAGGCGGCTTGCCCGGTAGCCCGAACTGGAGCGGCCCAGCGCAGTCCGCGTCGTACGTGCCGAAGATCCGATCCCAGATCACCAGCACCCCGCCGAAGTTCGCGTTTCGCAGCCGAGCGCTCTGCGCGTGGTGCCCGCGGTGCAAGAGCGGCGAGTTGAACACCCAGCCCGCTCGGTCGAACCAGGTGGGCGTGCGCGAGTGCAGGACGAAGACGAAGGCCGTGTGGAGCGCGTAGGCCAGCAGGTACACCTTGAAGGGAACGCCGAGCACGGCCAGCGGGAGGTGGCTGCCGAGGATCAGCACCGGGCTGAGCGCTGACGTCCGAAACGACACCGTCAGCTCACAGTGGTGGGCCTGGTGGTGCACCTCGTGGAGCCGCCACAGCCAGCCGACGCGGTGCTCGAGCCGGTGCTGCGCGTAGTACAGGACGTCGAGCGCGAGCAGCGCGCCGATCACGGCCCACGCGGACACCGGCCGAACGTCCGGCCCGTGCACCCAGGTGAAGAGCCAGCCGTACACGCCCAGGATCGGCCCGCTGACGATCAGCGCCACCGCCGTCGTCAGGGCACCGCAGCTCAGGTTCGACCACCGGCTCTTCGTCAGCGCGTTCATGACCTGCATGAACGCACGACCAGTCAATTCGCTGGCGGAATGAATCGTTCGTGAATCAATACGCCACAGCTATCGACCAACCGCCCGTCACTGCACGTTGAAATAGAACGCCTGCGGGTGGTGGAAGACGAGCGCCGACACCGAGGCCTCGGGATCCATCATGCAGCCGTCGGTCAGCCGCACCCCGAGCTCCTCGGGCTTGAGCAGCCGGAACAGCTTCTCCTGGTCCTCGAGGCGCGGGCAGGCCGGGTAGCCGAAGGAGTAGCGCTTGCCCTGATACTCGGCGCGGAAGCGCTCCAACATGGTCAGGTCCGGCTTGTCGGGGAACCCCCACATGCTGCGGATCTGGCTGTGCACGAGCTCGGCGTACCCCTCGGCGGTCTCCAGCGCGAGCGCCTGGACGGCGTGCATCTTCACGAAGTCGCCCTTCTGCTTGAGCTCCTCGGCGAGCGCGCGAATGCCGTCGCCCGCCGTCGTGACGAACAGGCAGAGCGCGTCCACCGGCTTCCCGTCGACCAACGGCGCGACGAAGTCCGACAGGCACACCTGGCTCTCCTTGTCCTGGCGGGTGAATTCGAAGGTCTCGAGCTTCTGGCCAGACTTGCCGTCGAAGACGTGGATCGCGTTCCCGTCGCTGGCGGCCTTGAAGAACTGCAGCACCGAGCGCGCCTTCATGCGCGGCTTGAGCAGTGCCTTGACCTCGTCGAGCTGCGCCTTGAGCTCGAGCGCCTTCCTGCCGTCGTCCGTGTCCTTGAGCCGTGCCTCTTCGGGCGTGCCGAGCAGCCGCGCCGCGCTGCCCTTGAGCCCAAAGTGCCGCCCGTAGAGCATGACCGGGTTGATGAAGCGCCAGATGTGCTCCAGCGGCGTGTTGGTGATGACGTGGCGTTCGAAGTCCGGCGGCGGCGGGAGCTTGCCGAGCACCTCGATGTCCTTGGCCCGGCTCGTGTTCACTGGGCCGGCGGCGGGCGCGGGGCGGTTGGCGACCTCGAGCTTGAGCCGCTCGCGTCGCTCGGCGAGCTCTCGGTTGAGCCGCTCGAGCGCGGCCGGGTCCACCACCGTCTTGGCCAGATCCAAGCCCGACATGGCGTCGTTCGCGTAAGCGACCGTCCCGGCGGGGTACGCGGGGGCGATGTTCTTGTCGACGAAGTTGCGCGACAGCGCCGCGCCGCCCACCAAGATCGGCACTGTGACGCCCGCGCGGTGAAGATCCTCGGCCGTCGTCACCATCTGGTGCGCGCTCTTCACGAGCAGCCCCGACAGGCCGACCATGTCCGGGCGGTGCTCCTTGACCGCGGCGATGAGCTGCTCGGGCGGCACCTTGATGCCCAGGTTCACCACCTCGAAGCCGTTGTTCGCGAAGATGATCTCGACCAGGTTCTTGCCGATGTCGTGGACGTCACCCTTCACGGTGGCGAGCAGCACCTTCCCGCGCACGGCCGTCGCCGACTTGTCCATCTTCGGCTCGAGGTAACTGACGGCCGCCTTCATCACCTCGGCGCTCTGGAGCACCTCCGCGACGATGAGCTCGTTGTTGCCGAACAGCCGGCCGACCTCGTCCATGCCCTTCATCAGCGGGCCGTTGATGATGGCCAGCGGCGCGGTGTCCTTGAGCTTCTCGTCGAGGTCGGCGATCAGCCCGTCTCGCGACCCTTCGATCACGTACTGCCTGAGCCGCTCATCGAGGGTCAGGTTCGACGCGATGACCTTGGCGGTGGGCTTCTTGGCGCGGAAGTGCGCGGCAAACGGGGCGATCGGATCGGCGCCGCGGTTCGACAGCAGGTCCTCACAGAGCTTCTTCTCGTCTTCGTGGATCTGCGCGTAGCGCTCGAGCTTCTCCGAGTTCACCAGCGCCATGTCCAGGCCAGCCTGAACGCAGTGGTACAGGAAGACCGAGTTCAGGACTTCACGACCGGCGGTCGGCAGGCCGAAGGACACGTTGGAGATGCCGAGCACCGTCTTGCACCGCGGGAAGCGCTGCTTGATGAGCCGCACGCCTTCGATCGTCTCCACCGCCGAGCCGACGTACTGCTGATCACCCGACGCGCAGGGAAAGACGAGCGGGTCGAAGTAGATGTCTTCGGGCTGCACGCCGAAGTCGCGCGTGAGGATCTCGTAGCTCCGCTCGGCCACCGCGAGCTTCCGGGCGCGCGTCACCGCCATGCCCGTCTCGTCGATGCAGCCGACCACCAGCGCGGCGCCGAACTTCCGCGCCAGCGGCACGACCGCCTCGAAGCGCTCGAGCCCGTCCTCGAGGTTGATGGAGTTGATGATCGCCTTGCCCTGCGAATACGTCAGCGCGCGCGCGATCACCTTCTCGTCCGTCGAGTCGATCATCAACGGCACGCGAACCTTCTTCACCACCACGTCCAGGAAGCGCTCCATGTCCTCGAGCTCTTCGCGGTCCGGGTTCGCCAGGCAAATGTCGATGACGTGGGCGCCCTTCTTCACCTGCGCCCGGGCGATCTCCGACGCGTCTTCGATCTGCCCGGCGACGATCAGCTCCTTGAACTTCTTCGAGCCGATCACGTTGGTGCGCTCCCCGACGATGATCGGGCGCGCGTCTTCGATCTCACAGCAGTCGACGCCGGACAGCCGAGACCGCGCCGGTGGCGCGGCGCGCTTGGGCACGATGCCGCGCACGGCCTGCGTCATCGCCTCCACGTGCCCCGAGTGCGTGCCACAGCACCCGCCGACGACCGACACCCAGCCGCTCTCGGCGAAGCGGCGCAGCACCCGCGCCACCATGTCCGGCGTCTCGAGGTACTTGCCGTTCTCGTCCGGCAGGCCCGCGTTCGGCACGCAGGACACCGGGAAGCGGGACATGCCGGCCAGCGTGCGAATGTGGTCGGTCATGAACTCCGGGCCCGTCGCGCAGTTCAGCCCCAGGTAGAGCAGGTCCAGGTGCTCGAGCGACGTCGCCAGCGCCTCCACCGACTGGCCGGCGAGCATCGTCCCCATGGGCTCGATCGTCCCGGACACGGCCACCGGCACCGAGTCGCCCGCCCGCGCGAACGCCTGCTGCGCGCCGATCAGCGCCGCCTTCACGTTCCGCGTGTCCTGCGCCGTCTCGATCAGCAGGTAGTCCACGCCACCTTCGAGCAGCGCGAAGGCCTGCGCTTCGAAGTTCTCCACCAGTTCCTCGAAGGTGGTCCCGCCGGTCACGCTGATCGCCTTGGTGGTGGGCCCAATGGAGCCCGCGACCCACCGCGGCCGGTCCGCCGTCGAAAACGTGTCCGCGGCTTCACGCGCGAGCTGCGCCGCCCGCACGTTGAGCTCGTGCGCCCGCGCCCCGAGCCCGAACTCGGCCAACACCATGGGCGTGCCGCCGAACGTGTTCGTCTCGGTCACGTCGGCGCCCGCCGCGAAGTACGCCTCGTGAATGCCGCGGACGATCTCCGGCCGCACGGCGACCAGGTACTCGTTGCAGCCCTCGTACTCGGCGCCGCCGAAGTCCGCCGCCTTGAGGTTCTTGGCCTGCAGCATGGTCCCCATGGCGCCGTCGAGCACCAGCACCCGCTGCGTCATGGCGGCCTTGAGCGCGGCGATGCGGGCCTTGCGGGCCTCACGCGCGGACGGGGTGAGCGACGGAGGGACCTTGGGGATCGCAGTCATGGCTTGGTTCCAGTGAGGAGAAATGGACGAAACGCGTGCGCGCCGTCGCGCGGCGCATCGAAGAAGTGGACCTGGCGGAAGCCCGCCTGCTCGACGACGAGCCGCAGCGCCGGCGGTTCGAAGCCCAAGGTGACGTGCCCCAGCCGCTCGAGCACCCAGCGCTCGCCGTGGGGCATGAGCTCGAGCACGATCACCCGCCCCGAAGGCTTGAGCAGCCGCGCCGCTTCCCTGAGCACCGACGCCGCGTCGTTCACGAAGTGCAGGCTCTGCGACAGGACCACCAGATCCGCCTTGCCCGCGGCCAAGGGCAGCGCCTGGAGATCCGCTTCGATGAAGCGCACGTTCTTCAGGCCTTCGCGCGCCACCCGCGTCCGAGCCTGCGCCAGCGCGGTCTCGCTCCGGTCGATCGCCGTGACCTTCTTCGCCCACCGCGCCAGCTCCACGGTCAGCACACCGGTCCCGCAGCCGAAGTCGAGCACGTCCAGCTTCGGGAGCAGCGACGCCAGCGCCGCGGACCACAGCGGCCACGACTGCCCCGGCTCGAGCAGCCGCTCGTTCAAGGTCGCGCGATCTTCCCGGCGGCGCAGCAACTCCTCCAGCCTCGCCCCGTCGCCGTGCTCATCCGCCCCACCCCGGGCCAGCCGAATCAGCGGCCAGCGCTCGTCGTCCTCGCCGACGGCCAGCGAGTAGTACGTGTACCCGCCGGTCCGCTCTTCGCGAATGAGCTCCAGCGCCTTGAGCTTGCCCAGGTGGTGCGACACCGACGACTGGGCGACCCCGACGACGGACACCAGCTCCGACACGTTGAGCGGCGCCTGGCCCACGAGCTTCAGAATCCGCAGCCGCGTCTCGTCGCCCAGCACTCGGAATGCGTCGGACAGGGCCTGCATATCGGCGCATCGACATACGTCGATTTCGACGTGCCCGCAAGCCGAAGTCTGGCTATGGGCGGCCACCATGAAGCTGTCGAGCCTCCTGGCGGGGAAGAAGGTCGGGGTCGTCCTGTCGAGCGGCTACTTCGGCTTCTTCGGGCACGCCGGCTTCGTCGCGGCGCTGGAGGAAGCGGGGATCGTCCCGTCGGCGTGGGCGGGCTCGTCGGCCGGTGGCCTCGTCGCCGCGTTCGGCGCCGCGGGGGTGTCCGCCAAGACGATCGAAGGGCACCTGTCGGCGCGGACGAAGGACGACTTCTGGGATCGCGATCTGCGCGGGGCGTTGCTCGCGAGCGTGCGCCGACACCACGGCGCGACCGGCCTGCTCAAGGGCGACCGCTTTCGCGCGCTGCTCGAGCGACTCCTGCCGGTCCACCGCTTCGAGCTGCTGCGAACGCCGCTGGCGATCGTCGCGACGGACCTGAGCGCGCAGCGGCCGCGGCTGATCACGAGCGGGCCCCTGGCGCCCGCGCTCCACGCCACCTGCGCGTACCCGGGCATGTTCCGCGCGGTGCGGCTCGACGGCGCGCTGCTGTGGGACGGCGGCATCATCGACAAGGCCCCGGCCCTGGCGCTCGCCGATCACGCCCCTGCGCTCGACGCGCTGCTGGTCCACTACCTGCCGAGCAACAACGCGGGCCCCAAGGAGCCGACCGGAGGCCTGGCCTACGTGCAGGGGCTCTCCGCCGGGTTCGATGCGCTGCGGCGCGATCATTTTCGCCTGCAGCTCGAGGTGCTCGCCGGCCGTGGGCTGCCCACGTACGTCGTCACCTCGTCGCTCCCACGGCTGGGGCCCGACAAGCTCGCGCGAGGGGCGGCCGTCGTGAAGCAGGCGCACGCGTCGGTGGCCAAGGCACTGGCGAGCGCCCCGCGTTCGTTCCAAGCCGACTGAGCGACCAGGCCGTCAGCCGTTGCGCAGCCCGAAGAGCCCGCGCGCGCGCGCCACTTCGAGGACGGCCTTCGGGACCAGATCTTTGGGCGCTTCGCCCGCCTCGAGCCGACGACGGATCTCCGACGACGACACTTCGGCCAACGGCGGGCCGATCGCGCGCGGCGCGGGGTAGCCCGCCCGGTGCAGCACGACGATGTCCACCAGCGCCTGCACGCGGTCCCACGCCTTCCACTTGGGCAGATCCGCGAGAATGTCGGAGCCGATCACGAACCCGAACTTCGTGCCGGGGTGCCGCGGCAGCAGCCACTCGAGCAGCTCGATCGTGCGCCCTTCGCCGCCGACGTGGGCTTCCGCCTGGCTGACGCGCAGCCAGGGCCCCAAGTCCTCGGCCATGGCCTCACACATGGCCACCCGGTCTTCGAACGGCGCGAGCGCCTTGCCGAAGGGGTGCTGCGCCGAAGGGACGAGCCAGACCTGATCGAAGTCGAGCGTCGCGCGAACGTAGAGCGCGGCCATCAAGTGGCCGACGTGCGGCGGGTTGAAGGAGCCTCCGAGCAAGGCGACGCGCATCACTTCACCGAGATCTTCGTCTTGGCAGGGCCGGCGTTGAGCGGCTGCGGCGCGAGCACTTCCTGCCCGTCGAGCCCCACGGCGCTGAAGGTGATCTGCCGATCGGCGGTGGACAGCAGGCCTACCGTGGGCGCCTTGCCGCCCTTGAGCCGACCCGGCGTGACGAAGAAGCGCGGGCCGATCTGCACGACCTTCGCTTCGGTTTCCTTCCCGTGCACCAGCACCACGGCGTTGAGCATGTCGTCCTTCGCCAGATCGTTCTTGTCGTGGACGACGCAGCAGAGCACGTCGCCCAGCATGTCCATGGCCTTCTTGGGCACGTTCGGATCTTGGTAGCTCAGGCTGCCGCGCTCCGGCGTTCGCAGCACGCGGTCCTTCAGCCGCGCGGCCTCCTCGGCCTGGCGGACGATCTCGTAGGCCGTGCCGAAGGCCGCCGGCCGGTCGACCTGCTCCAAGCCGATGAGCCAGCGCGTCACGTCTTCGAGGAAGTGGTCGCTCGTGTAGTCGGTGGCGGCCCGCGCGCCTTCTCGTCGCCACTTCACCCAGTCGTCCAGATCGTCGTACCGACCGCCCGCGAACAGGAAGCGGCGCGCACCCTTCGACGCAAGCACCTTGAGCGCCGCGTCGAACAGCTCCACGTCCCCCTCGCTGTCCGAGAACACCCCGATCACCGACATGGTCAGTCGCGGTACAGAAGATACTGCGAACGCAGCGGCAAGAACGCATCGCGCTGCGAGTCGAACCCGGCGACGAGCGCGCCGAGCGGCTCGCCGGCCTCGATCCCCAGGCGGACCTGATCCGTGCCGCAGAGCAGATCGAACGCCGGCACGTCTTCGACGAACTCGTACGCGTCCGCGCGCCATTCGAACCGGCCGCGCCCGAGCGCGTGACACGCCGCGAACACCGCGACGCCGGTCAGGAGCGGCCTGAACGCCTCGCGGTCGGTCACGTGAATGAAGGCGCCCTCACAGCTGAGCCCCTTGTGCTTGTCGAAGGTCGGCGTGAACGCACAGGGCCGAAACCGAACGCCGGGCAGCCCGAGGGCGTTCAGGTGCTTGGCGACCTCGGCACCATCGAGCCACGGCGCGCCGAACTGTTCGAACGGTCGGCAAGTGCCTCGGCCTTCGGACACGTTCGTGCCTTCCCCCAAGCACATGCCCGGGTAGACGAGCGCGGTGTCCGGCGTCGGCATGTTTGGCGAAGGGGAGACGAAGTGCCGGCCCAGCGAGTCCCAGGGCTGCGAGCGGCGCAGGCCTTCACAGGGGATCACGTGCAGCTCGCAGCCGAACCCTTCGCGCTCGTTGAACAGCCGCGCCAGCTCGCCCGCCGTCATGCCGTGCCGGTTGGGCAGCGCGTAGAGCCCCACGAAGCTGCGGTAGCGCTCGCCGACGAGGTTGCCTTCTACCTGGCTCAGGCCGATCGGGTTCGGGCGGTCCAACACGTAAAAGGCGAGCTTGGCCTGTGCCGCGGCCTTCATCGCCAGCGCCATCGTGTACACGTACGTGTAGTAGCGGCTGCCGACGTCCTGCACGTCGAACACCAATGCGTCGAGGCCGCGCAGCCAGTCGGCCTTCGGCGTGAGCGATTCGAACGTGCTGCCGTACAGGCTGTAGACGGGGACGCCGGTGTGCCGGTCCTTCGCCACGTCGCCGACGGCTTCCATGTACTGCGCTTCCCCGCGCACCCCGTGCTCGGGCCCGAACAGCGCGCCGAGCGTCACGCCGGGCGCGGCCGCGAGCAGATCGGCGAGGTGTCGAAACGACGCGTCGACGCTCGTGGGGTTGACGATCGCTCCGACGCGCTTGCCCTTGAGCGGTACGAAGTTGCCGGCCGCGAGCACGTCGAGTCCGGTGCGAACCATCACTTCCCCTTCTTCCCCTTCAGCTCGAACTCGAGGACGACCTCGCGCTTCTTCTTGGCGTACTGCGCCTGAGCGAGCAGGCCGTACAGGTGCCCCGCCAAGACGGGCTCACCCACGGTGTCGTCGACGATCTCCGCCTTCGCCAGCCCTTCCGCGTCGATCTTGACGCGGGCCTTGAGCACCCCGCCCAGGTCCTTCTGCTTGCGCCGCAGCTCCTGAAAGAGCGCGTCGAGCGACGTGCCCACCTTGCCGTTGACGACCTCCAACGTGCCCGACAGCGGCTTCTTGGGCAGCTTGAGCTCGGCGGCCAGCTTCGTGAGGGCGGCCTGCGCTTCCGCGGCCTGAGGCCCCTCGAGCGTCGACGCCGTCATGAACAGCCCCAGGGCCTGCGCCAGCGAGCGCTGCTCCTGCTTGATCAGCGCGGTGCGGTACACCGGCTCGGCGGACTTCGGCGCCCGCGCCGTGGCGTCTTCGAGCTGCTTGAGCGCGCCCTCCGTGTCCTTCTTGGCGAGCCTGAGCTCCGCCAGCCGCAGCGCCGGCGCGGGAGCGGCCTTGTCCAGCGACGCCTGGAGCCCCACCGTGCGCTCCTCGCCGTCCGCGTTGTTCGCCTCGCGGTAGAGGCCCGCCAGGCGCTCCACGATCGGCAGCTCGGGGTTCCCAAGCCGGAGCAGCTCTTCATACGCCTTGGCCGCCTCGTCCTTTTCTCCACGTTCGAAGCGGGTGTCGGCGATCAGCCGGCGCACTTCGCGGTTCCTGGGCTGCACGGCGGCCAGCTTCGTCGCCAGGTCGAGCAGCTCCGGCCCCTTCTCTGCCTGCGCGAGTTCGAAGAGCGCTTGAAGGACGACCGGCTGCTCCGGCCAGGCCGCCAGCGACTTGGCCAGCTCGGCCTTCGCGTCCGGCTTGTTTTGCGCCTTGAGCGCGAGCCCAAGGCCGGTGCGGGCGAGCGGGTCGTCCGCCTGCTCGAGCACCTTGCGGTACGCCGCCTCGGCCCCCGTGAAGTCTTCGGCGAGGCGGGACAGATCGGCCAGGCCCAACAGCGCGGGGTAGAACTTGGGATCCCGCTTGAGGACCAGGTCGAACTCGGTCTTCGCCTTGTCCTTCATCTTCCAGCCAATGTACGCGCGCCCCATGCCGTAGCGGATCCACGGGTTCTCGGGGAAGACGGGGAGCATGCCGTTGAGCTGGTTCCAGCCGTCGTCGGCGGGCATGACGGAGAACGCGTTGAAGACGCGCGGCATCGCGTCGCCGGGGCGCTGGCGCATGAGCGTCTGGTACTGCACGCGCAGGTAGTCGAGCTGGCCGGTCACGCGCGCCGACTCGATTCGCCGTAGCTCCGCCTGCACTTCGGTGATCGACGCCTTCTCTCCGGGGACGTCCGCGGCGGCGGGAGCGGCTCCAGCGGTGAGGGCGGAAGTCAGGAGGACGACGACGAGGACAGGTCGAGCGGTCATGGAAACCCACCGTAATGCAACCGCGTCGGTTTGCGAGCGACGCAGGTCAATGACCGCGGCGGGCGGTCGGCGGCCACACGAGCGCAAAGGACCGCGGGGCGGGCTCGACCAGGACCACCTGCCGGCGCTTGCGGGCCAACTCCACCGCAGGACGCCACCAGCTCGTCGCCTTCAGATCGCCGTCGTCTTCGGCGAGCTCCGGCACGATCAGATCCAGCTCCACGTACGCGCCCTGCGCGAGCTCACTGAGCGCCGGTCCAAACGAGTACGGCCGGTAGTCGGCCAGCGGGTAGAGATCGTTGTGCAGCGCGCCGCCGTAGAGCACCAGCACCCGATCCGGCGTGCCACCCTCGCCCGCCTCCTTCGCGTCCTGGGCCTTCTCCTCGACCTTGCGCCTGACCATTTCCAACGTCTTGAGCGGGTCGAGCTCGCCCTTTTCGTCGAGCATGGACCGGTAGTCGTCACATTCGACGAGGAGAATGTGGTTCGTCATGCCGAGATCCGAGGTTCGGTAGAGCAGGCTGGTCAGTTCGTCTTCGGTCTCCTTCGGCCGCTTCGTCGTCTTCTCGACCTGCGCCACCGCCTTCTTTTCGACGACGCCACAGCTGCCGCGCGTCATCCACGTCTCGGCGATGAAGCTCGTCCCGCGGCCTTGGAGGGACGGCAGCAGCTCGGTCATGAAGCGCTTGATCGTGCTGACGACCCGCGGGCGATCGGTGCGCGCGTGGT
This sequence comes from Myxococcaceae bacterium, assembly GCA_022842905.1. GTDB lineage: Bacteria > Myxococcota > Myxococcia > Myxococcales > Myxococcaceae > JALHOS01. The sequence goes on from JALHOS010000021.1 coordinate 12,157, forward strand.
ACTCGCCGAGCGCCAGCAGCGCCGGCTGTGCGTGAAGCACCTGCGCGAAGGCGGCCTGGGCCGTGGAGAACGCCTGGCACGGGGCTTCGCCACACCGAACCCCGCCGTCGGCGTGTGCAGGCACACTCGCTTGGAGCCCGACCACCAACACCAGAGGGAGCGCACCCACGGCCGGCATTTTCTCACGCACCGCGCGCCACGCGAACCACCGCCTCTCCATTTGCAGTGGGCAGGAGCGGCTGAAGCGCTCAACGCGGCGCCACGGGGCTCGGCGTGCGGCCAGTGGATGAAACGCCGCGCACCCGTCCGAGGACCGCGAGGACCGGGTCGAGCAGTAGGGACGCGACGCTGTGGCCGTGGTTCCTGACCCCTGGCGCCAGGCCAAACTCGAGCCGGCGCCGCGGGCCGGACACGAGCAGGGTGCCGAACGCCCAGTCCCAGAACGCCAGCGCCTCGCCGAAGTTCCGATCGTGGTGCCGTGGATCGACGCTGTGGTGCAGCTGGTGCTGCGCGGGGCTCACCAGCAGGTGCTCGAGCGCTCGGCCGTAGGACACCCAGACGTGCGAGTGGCGCAGGTTGGCGCCAGCGGCGGTCCACACGAAGCCCAGCGCCTCGACGCCCGCGATCTCCCACGCGGCGATCCTCCCGTGAAACGCCCAGCTCGACACGCCGGCCGCGAGCCCCACTGCCAGCGCCGATGCCCCACGCATGATCAGCGCCTCGAGCGGGTGTGTGCGGTGCAAGGTCAGCGGGGTCAACACCTCGGCGCTGTGGTGGACCTGGTGCAGGGCCCACAACACGGGCAGGCGATGCGCCGCGCGGTGGACTCCGTACCTCGTCAGATCGCGCAGCAGGAACGCCGCGACGCTGAACCCAGCGACCGCCCAGCCGCGGGACACGTCGGCCAAGGGGCCGCGATCGAGCAGCGCCGACAGCCCGAGCGCGAGCTTGACGGCGACGAGCTGCGCGGACCACACGGCCGGCACGAAGAACAGCGCGCCCAGAAGCGCGCGCGCCACGAGCAGTCGAACGTCGAGCAACGAAGACGGGTGGAGGAAGAGGTGCACGGGCAACACGAAGCCCAGCAGCCCGCTCCGCTGTCGCAGTGACGGGGTGAAGGCCCACACCGCGCCGGCGACGAGCGCCGCCCCGAGAAGGTGGAGCCCGAACAGCCTCCCAGACGGCCCCAGCACCGCGGCCAACTCCGCTCCGAACGCGTTCAGGAGCTGCTGCGTCCACTCAGTCATTGTCGCCTTCGAGCGCCTGCGGCAGCGCGACGTCCAGCACCATGACGAAGTCGCCCTTGAGGATCGTCGTCAGCGCCTTGATGGAGTCGTAGAGCGCCTGCACGGACGCAGCGTTCTGCTGGAGCGCGACCGCCAGATCGTCCCCGGGGATCGCCGTCAGCTTGCCCTTCACGTCGCCGAGGGCCTGGACCAGCCGGGTCGCCACCGACTGAGCGCCAACTTCCCCCAGCAGATCGTCGAAGCCCCGACCACCTCCGGCAGCGCAGCCGAGGAGCAGCTCCTCCAGCCCCGCAACGTTCGCGACGATCGCGGCCTTGGACCGACCACTGGGGCGCGCTTCGAGGCGGTCCAGACACGGCGGACTGGCGCACTCCCGCAGGCCGAGTGCAGGGGCCAGCTTGAGATCCTTCATGACGCTGTCGACGTAGAACGCGCCGTCCGACAGCGCGTTCAGCGCGGCCTGGGGCGAAGTAAAGGGCGTGCGGCCAGGTCCAGCCTGCCGCAGCGAGTCACCGAAGGCACTGCGCCACGCGTTCCCGAGCGCCTGAGCCCTGGCGCTCACGTCTGCGGCGACCGCCGAGGCGTAGGCGCGGCGCCGCGCCGAGCGCTCCGTCGAGGACAGCGCCGCCCAGCTTCCGCTCGTGACGATCGCCGAGGTCGCCGCACAGCTCGTGGCGTCGCCGTCGGCCCACAGCAGCGCCTCGACGGCCGCGAGCCCGCGCCGGTTCACCAGCAGCCGCGGGACGTCCGCGTAGCCCTGCGCGACGATCACCTCGTCCACCGCGCAGGCGCTGAACAGCGGCCACGCGTAGATGGGATCGCGCAGATCCGCCCCGCCCGGCTGCGTCGACGACGCCGCAGGGCCCACCTGGAGCTGCTCGAGGGCCTGCCACTCGTCGAACGCGGTGATGAACGCAGTGCGCGCCGCAGCACGTTGCGCGTCTCCGACCTGCACCCAGCTCGCGCTCGCCTGCGCGAGGCCGGCCGCGGCCCGTTCGAAAGAGCTGATCCGCCCCTCCACGCAGCTCGTCAAAGCGCTCACCACGGCGGCGCGGTCGCCCTTGGCTGGGCCCGCGTCGTTCCCTCCTCCGGGCGCGCGGCAACCGCTGAGGCCCATCGCTGCCGACAGAGCCATGACGAGCAGGTGTTGACACCACGGTCGTCGCATGATTTTGAGACTCACTATCAATTTCACGGATTGGTTGTCTACCGCATCAGCTTTGGGAGGAAAAGTAATGAGAGCTTGGGCGCTGAGTGTGGTCGGGCTCGTGCTGGCTGGGTGCCCGACGGGTGTGGGTTCCGACGCAGGTGACGCGGCGGTCCCCTCGGACGCGGGCGCGCTCGACGGTGGCGCCGACGCGGGCCTCGTCGACCTCGATGTGATCGTGGTGCGCTTCAACGCCGACGGTACGCCGGACGACACGTTCGGCGCCGGGGGGGTCGTGCGCGTCGACCTGGGCCAGGCGACGGCGGCGTCGAACCGCGACGCGGCGTGGAGCGCGGCGCTCGGCGCGACCGATCGCATCGTCATCTTTTCCACGACCAAGGGGCTCGGCGCGCGCACGGACACCGACCGCGTCATCACCCGCCTCGACGCGAACGGCGTGCTGGACTCGAGCTTCGCGCAGGGAGGCCACCACCGCCTCGACCTCGCCGGCGCGGCGGATACGAGCCGACACGGGGTGGTCCAGCCGGACGGGAAGATCCTCGCGTCGGGGTACGCGGCGATGCCGACCGGCGTGGGCAGCCAGGTGTCCAACCGCCCGGTGCTGCTGCGCCTCAACGCCGACGGCACCCCGGACACGACCTTCGGCGACGCGGGGGTCGTGGCGACGCCCTTCTTCGTCCCCGCCGACGCGGGGGCCTGGGGCATGTCCGAAGCGTACGCCGTCGCGCTCGACAACGGCCGCACCCTCGCCGCCGGCTACGGTCGCGCGAACCCGAGCGGCACGGTGGACATCATCGCCATGCGGTACACGAGCACTGGCGCGGTGGACACGACCTTCAACGGTGGCGCGCCGCTCGTCCTCGATCTCGTCGGCAACGATGAGCGTGGGCGAAACCTGGCGCTGCTCAACGACGGGCGCGGGGTGATCGTCGGGAGCGGCAGCCCAGGCACCGGCCAGCTCGACGCGTTGGTGGCCATGGTGACGCCCAGCGGCGTGCTCGACCCCACGTTCGGCGGCGGCAGTGGCTACCGGCTCTTCAGCTTCTCGCGCCCCGATGAAGCGCTCTTCGGCGTCGCGCTCAACCCAGGCGGGACGCAGCTCGCCGCGGTCGGCTACCGCGCCGGTGGAGGCGAAGACGACGACGCCACGCTCGTGCTCCTGCCCACCCTGTCCGGCGGCCCCGCGGAGTTCGCGCAGCCCGTCGAGCTGTCGGCTTCGGGCGCGGATCGGTTCTGGACGGTGACCTACGACGGCGCAGGCAAGCCGGTCGCGGCGGGCTTCATCCGCGAAGGCACGGACAGCCGCCTCGCGGTGGCGCGGTTCAACCCCGATGGCACGCGCGACCTGAGCTTCGGCACGCAGGGCCTGGCGACCCGCAACGTCGTCGCCAAGGGCGCAGACGAAATGGCCCGCGCCGTGGTGATCCAGTCCAACGGGAAGATCGTCGTCGTCGGTGTCGCCGAGGTGCCGTGATGAGGCGGCGCGGGAGCAGCCTCGCGTTGCTGCCGCTCCTGCTGGCCACGCACGCGGCGTTCGCGCAGGAACCGCTAGACGCCGGCACGCCAGCCGAGACGGTCGTCGTGGGCACCCCGCTGGGTCGAACGGCGGGCAGCGCCCAGGTGCTCAAGGCCAGTCGCCTGACGCGGCTGAACTTGGACGACGCGCACGCGGTGCTCCAGCAGGTGCCTGGCGTCTACGCGCGCGGAGAAGACGGGTTCGGGCTGCGCCCCAACATCGGCCTGCGCGGCGCGAGCTCCGATCGCAGCAAGAAGGTCACGTTGCTCGAAGACGGGGTGCTGCTGGGCCCCGCGCCCTACTCCGCGCCCGCAGCCTACTACCTGCCGCTCGTCGGCCGCATGGTGTCGGTGCGCGTGCTCAAAGGACCCGCGGCGATCCAGTACGGGCCGCAGACCGTCGGAGGAGCGATCGACTTCGTCACCCGAGACGTCCCGGTCGCGCTCAGCGGCGCGGGTCAGCTCGCCGCGGGCTCCTACGGGACGATGAAGCTCCTGGGCTGGCTCGGCGCCGGCGACGAACACGGCGGCTTCCTCGTCGACGTCGCGCACCTCGGCACCCAAGGGTTCAAGCGGCTCGACGGCGGCGGCGACACGGGCTTCAGCCGCACCGATCTGCTGCTCAAGGCTCGGGCTGAAGCGCGGGTCGGCGGCGCCCGGCACCGCTTCGAGCTGAAGACCGGGCTCTCGCTCGAGCGCTCGAACGAGACGTACTTGGGCCTCACCGACGCCGACTTCGCCGTTGACGGCCTGCGCCGCTACGCCGCGAGCAAGGACGACGTCATGACCTGGCAGCGGCTCCAGCTGGCGCTCACCCACCGCGTCGAGGTCGGCCTCGTCGAGTTGACGACGACGGCGTACCGCCACGATCTCGGCCGCACGTGGAACAAGGTGAACCGGTTCCGCGGCGCGGACCTCGCGGCGGTCCTGGCCAACCCGAGCAACCCCAGGAACGAGCTGTTCGCCCAGGCGCTGCGCGGCGAAGCCGATGCGGCGACCCCCGCGGAGGCGCTGCTCATCGGCCCCAACCGGCGCGTCTACGTCTCTCAAGGCGTGCAGACTCAGCTCCGCGCGCGCTTCAACACCGGGCCGCTGACCCACGCACTCGAAGCCCAGCTCCGCTACCACTTCGACTCCATCGACCGGCGACACTCGGAGAGCGCGTACGCGCTCATCGGAGGGAGCCCGGAGCGCCTGGACGAACCCGAGCAGCTGACCGCTTCAGGGCAGGACGCCACCCACGCCGTCGCCCTGTACGCCACCGACGCGCTGGGCCTGGGGCCGGTGACGCTCACGCCGGGTCTGCGCACGGAGCTCATCGCTTCCACGTCCACCGACCGGCTGGCCGCGACGCAGTCCAACGCCTGGACCGCCGTGCTGCTCCCGGGGATCGGAGCGCACTGGCAGATCATCGAGCCGCTCGGGGTCTTTGCTGGCGCCTATCGAGGCTTCTCTCCGCCCACGCCCGGGCAGCAAGCCGCCCAGCCTGAGCTGTCCTTCAACGTGGAAGCCGGAGCGCGCTGGGGCCGCCGCGGCGAGAAGCTCGAGCTCTTGGGCTTCTTCAACGACTACGCAAACCTCACGTCGACCTGCACGTTCTCGTCCGGCTGCCACGAGCAGGACCTCGACCGACAGCTCAACGCGGGCCAGGCGATGATCGGCGGCCTCGAGGTGCTGGCGGAGAAGACGTTCTTCTTCAAAGGCATCAGCGTGCCGCTGACCGCGACCTACACGCTGACCAAGACGCAGCTGCTCGGAAACTTCACGTCCACCGACCCGACCCTGGGCCGAGTGCGCCCCGGCGACGAGCTGCCTTACGTCCCCGCGCACCAGCTCGCGCTCGGCGCGGGCGTCGACACCCAGCGCTTCTCGTTGCACGCGCAGCTCAGCTTCATCGACGCCATGCGGGAGCGCGCTGGCCAGGGCGAGGCCGATCCACAGGACCTCACCCACGCCGTCGCGACGCTGGACGCGCGGCTGCAGATCTCCGTCACGGAGCAACTCCGCTTGACGCTCGACGCGCGGAACCTGTTCGACACCCGCGCGATCGTCTCGCGGCGGCCCTTCGGCGCGCGCCCCAACGCACCGCGGACGATTCTGGCCGGGCTGTCGTTTCAATACTGACGACGCTCAGCGCGCGGACGGCTGCAGCGGGCGCAAGCCGGTCTTCGGCGGATCGGCCTTCGCCCGAAGGCGCGCGGCTTCGTCGTGCCGACCTTGGCGTTCGAGCACCTCCGCGAGGCGACGCCAGACCAGCCGCTGGGTCGTCACACTCCCGCCGAGTTCTCGGAGGACGCGCTCGGCGCCCTTCAAGTCCCCCGCGCGCTCCAGAGCGCTGGCCCACTGGAGTTTGCCGCCGAAGTCCTGCGGGTGGCCCTCGACATGTCGACGGTACTGGGTGGCCGCGTCGGCGAACCGCCCTTGCTGGAAGAGCAAGCCGGCCAGGCGCAGCCGCGCGTCCTGGTAGTCGTCCCGTAGCGCCAGCGACACACCGAGCGCCGCTTCGGCTTGGCTGGCAGCGCCCCGCTCGAGCAGCGTCAGCGCCAGGAGGAAGTGCGCCCGCGGGTTCTCCGGGGCCAGGCTGCGCGCGGTGTCGGCGTGCTGCTCCGCGCGGTCCAGCTCCCGGCCCAGCTTGAGCCGCAGCCGCGTCGCCTCGAGGCGTGGCAGCTCCCAGGTCGGCTGGAGCCGCACCAACTCGTCGGCGAGACCCAGCGCCTGCTCGTCGCGCCCTTCGGCCTCGAGTTGCAGCAGCCTCGCCAGCTCGCCGCCGTCAGAGGCCACGATCGCCACCGTCACGCCGAGCCACCCGAGCACGCGCGGGCGTCTAGCACGTTCAACCTGCTCACCGGCGAGCCACAGTGCGCTATGCCGGCCGCCTTCGCCGAACTCGTTGGGAGTGGACCGTGGACGTCAGTGATCGAACGAACGCCGCCTTGGGCTTCGAAGACGTGAAGCGCGCGCTCGCGGGGCGCTGCCGCACGGAGATGGGCGCGAGCCGAGCGCAGGCGCGACCGCTCCTCGCCGATCGCGACGAGGTGCTCCGATCGCTCGAGCTCATCGCCCAGACCCGCCGGCTCCGCCAAGAGCCGCTGTCCTTGCCGATCGGTGGGCTCAAAGACGTGCGCGCCGGCGTGGAGCAAGCGGCCAAGGGCGGCATGCTGGAGCCGCGGGCGCTGCTCGAGACCTGCCAGTGCCTGTTCGCCTTCGAGCGCACCGCCGACGTGCTCCGCGAGCGGCAGGAGCGCTACGCCGGCCTCTACGAGCTGGCGCGCCAGTTGCCGCTGCTGGGCAAGCTCGCGACGAAGTTGGACCGCGCGATCGAGCCGAGCTTCGAGATTTCCGACCGCGCCAGCCCCGCGCTGCGCGACGCCCGAGAGCATGCGCGCGGGCTGCACCGCCGAATCCGCCAGCGCCTGGACGAGCTGTTGCGCGACACGCGCTTCGCCGCGACGCTGCGCGAGAGCTACTACTCGGTGCGGAACGATCGCTACGTCGTCCCGGTCCTCGCCGGCCAGCAGCGCGAGGTCGACGGCATCGTCCACAACGCGTCGCAGTCGGGCCAGACGCTCTTCGTCGAGCCGCAGGAGCTGATCGGCCTGGGCAACCAGCTGGCGATCGCCCAGTCGTTGGTGCTCGAAGAAGAGCGCAAGGTGTTGCTCGAGCTGTCGAACCTGGTCGGGCGTGAGGCGAGCGGCATCATCCGTGGGGTCGAGGCCTGCGCGCAGCTCGACGAGCTCGAAGCCGCCGCGTCGCTCGCCACCGATCTGAACGCCAACGCCCCGACGGTGGAGCCCGCCGACGGCCGGTTGACGCTCAAGGGGCTGCGTCACCCGCGGCTGCTGCTCAAGGCGCTCGCCGAGCCAGGACCGGCCGTCATCGCCAACGACGTGGACCTGGGCGATCAAGCGCGGGCGCTCGTGGTGTCGGGTCCGAACGCCGGCGGCAAGACGGTGACGCTCACCGGCGTCGGCCTGTCGGCGCTCATGCTGCGGGCGGGCCTGCCGATCCCCTGCGACGAAGGGTCGCGCATGCCGCTCTTCAGCCAGGTGCACTCGGCGGTGGGCGACCAGCAGAGCTTGGAGGCGGGGCTGTCGACGTTCAGCGCGCACGTCGTGCAGCTCCGGGACATGACGCAGGTCGCGCGGCGCGGCGCGTTGGTGCTGATCGACGAGATCGCCGCCGACACCGATCCGCGGGAAGGCGCCGCGATCGCGACGGCGGTGCTCGAGGATCTGTTGGGCAAGGGCGCGCTCGTGCTGGTGACGACGCACCTCGAGGAGCTCAAGGCGCTGGCGCACCTCGACCCGCGCTTCGTGAACGCCCGCGTGGGCTTCGACGCCAAGCGCATGGCGCCCACCTACCGCCTGCAGCTCGGGTTCGCCGGCGCGTCGTCGGCGATCGACATCGCCCGCCGGTCGGGGTTGAGCGAGGCGATCTGCGCGCGGGCCGTGGATCTGGCGACGAACGCCGGCGGTGCGCTTTCGAAGGCGCTGCAAGCGGCCGAAGACGAGCGTCGGCGCCTGCACGAGCAGCGCGAACAGGCCACGACCGACGCGTCGGGGGCCCGGCGGCTGCGCGCGGAGCTGGAGCAGCGCCTCGAAGAAGCGTCGGCGACGCAGCGCAGCCAGGAGCTCAAGTACCGGGAGTCGCTCCGCGCCGAGCTCGAGTACGCACGCACGCAGCTTCGCGAGCTGATCGAGAAGCTCGAGCGCGCCAAGGGAGAGGGGGCGCTCAAGGCGGCCAAGGCGGCGTCCGCGGAGCTCACGGCCCGAATCAACGAGCAGACCCAAGGTGAGCGCGTGCTGCGCCAAGCCAGCCAGGCTCCTGAAGACCTCGCGCCCCTCAAGCTCGAGGTCGGCGCCAAGGCGCGGCACCTGGCGCTGGGAACCGAGGTGGAGATCGTCGACGTCGGGCAAGACACGCTCACCGTCATGGCCGGCACGTTGCGCATGCGGGTGGCGCCGCACGAGCTGGGACCCACGCAGCGAAAGCAGCCGGCTCCGTCGACCATGCCGGGGATGGGATCGAAGGCGCAGGACCGGCTCAAGCGGGCTGAGGCCGCTGCCAAGAAGCCGCTGACCCTCGCCAGCCCGAAGCTCGACGTGCGCGGCCAGCGCGCCGAGGACGCCGTTCGCCTCATCGAGCGGTTCTTGGATCGAGCGGCACAGGACGGCGAGGAGGCCGCCCTCATCGTGCACGGGCACGGCACGGGCGCGCTCAAGGCCGGGATCCGCGAGTACCTGCAGCAGTCGCCCTACGCGAAGGACTTCCGCTCCGCCGATGCGGCCGAGGGTGGCGACGGCGTGACGATCGTCGTGCTGTGACGAGGGCGTCGTGACGGGCGACTCCGAACTCAGGCTTGGCACGCTGGCGCTGTCCTCCCGCTGGCTTCTTGCGCCGCTCGAGAGCGTGAGCGACTGCGCGTTTCGCCGGCTCTGCTGGCAGCAGGGGGCGGGACTCACCTTCACGGAGATGATCCGCGCGCGGTCTCTGGCTCGAAAGAACAAGTCGACGCTGGAGCTCATCGACACCTACGACGCAGACGTGCCCACGGGAATCCAGCTGCTGGCGACCAGCGCCGGCGAGCTCGCGGACGCGCTGGGCGTGCTGGCCGAAGCGTCGAAGGACGCCCCGCACCTCAGGAACGTCTGCGCCGTGGATCTCAACTTCGGCTGCCCGTCGCCGGAGATCATCCGCATCGGCGGAGGCCCGGCCCTGCTCAAGCGGCGCGGCAAGCTCAAGGAGCTCTTCGAAGCCCTGCGACGGTTTCAACGCAGCCAAGCGCTCTCGATCGGCGCGGTCGGCGCGAAGATCCGCTTGGGCCTCAACCGTGCGGAGCAGGATCAGAAGGTGTACCTGCCGATCGTCGAGCTGGCGAACGAGCACCTGGACTACCTGACCGTGCACGCTCGGCACGCGCGCCAGAACAGCGACGAGCCCGCAACCTGGGCCGCGATCACCGAAGCGCGGGCCAGGGCGACGATCCCCCTCATCGGCAACGGCGGCGCGCTCGACGCGGCGTCGGCACAGCGGATGAGAGAGGAGACAGGCTGCGCCGGGGTGCTGATCGCCCGCGGCGCGATTCGATCGCCATGGATCTTCCGCGCCTTGAGCGGCCGAGGTTCGAGCGAGCCCTCGACCGACGAGCTGGAACAGGCCCGCGTCGCGTACCTGACGGCGGCAGCCGCCCACCACACCAAGCCCAAGTTCGTCACCTGGCACACCGAGGGCTTCGAGCGCATGGCCCGCCGCCTGCGAGGCGCGCCTGCACGCGGCGACGCGACTTGCCCCCCATCAACCAACGGCTGACGCACACTCGGCGAGAACGCCTACATCGCCAGGCGCGCGGCGTGCTGCCACAGTGCCGGCCCTCACCGATTCACTGCGAGGGGCGCTCAGCACCATGGACTCGAAGAAGCAGAGCCGGACCGCGCGCGGCGGAAGAGTCCGCGTACTGGCGCTGATCGGCGCCGCGAGCTTGGCGCTGGGCGCCTGCCGGAACGATCCCCCAGGCGATGGCAAAGACGGGGGCACTGGGGGCAGTGGTGGCGAGACCGGCCAAGGCGGAGCCGGCGGTGGAGGCGGCAGCGGTGAGCAGGCGTTCGTTCGCTGCGCCGCGGGCAGCCGCTTCAGCGTGTGCCCAGACGACAACGCACCAGTGCGCCAGGCCGGCGCTCGCTTCGAGGCGGTCGGCGCCGTGGAGCGAGTCGGCCCGAAGGACGCTCAAGGACCCAACCGCGCCGTCAACGGCGCTTCCACTTCGACGATCGTCGTCCCCTGAAGGAACCAAAACTCATGATTCGCTCACTGTTCACCGCCGCCCTCTTGCTCGTCGCCAGCCCCGCGCTCGCCGCCGAGCTGGTCATGTACAATGCCGCGCTGCTCGACAAGGGCGCCCCGGCCGCCAACGGCAGCTACCTCATGGAGTTCGTGCTGTTCGACGCGAGCACGGGAGGAACGCAGCTCGCGACGACGGGGCAGCTCAGCGTCGAAGTCACCAACGGCCGGTTCTCCCACGACATCGGCGCGCTGTTCTCCGGCAGCCCGGCGCAGCAGTGGCTCGAGCTGCGGGTGGCTCCGGTCGGCGGGGGCATGCCTGACGTGCTGCCCCGCATGCGGATCGCGGCGCAGCCGCTCGCGGTCCGCGCGACGTACGCGGATCGTGCCAACGCGGTGGACTGGGCGAACGTGAGGAACGCGCCGACGCCGATCCAAGGCGCGACGGGACCGACGGGCGCGGCCGGCCCCACGGGCGGCGCAGGGCCGACCGGCGGAGTTGGACCGACGGGCGCAGCAGGCCCGACAGGTCCACAGGGGGTGTCCGGGCCTACGGGCGCAACGGGCAACACCGGCGCGGACGGAGCCACTGGCGCGACCGGAGCTACCGGGCCGACCGGCGCCACGGGGGCACAGGGTGAATTGGGGCCCACGGGTCCGCAAGGCGCGAATGGCGGGACCGGTCCCCAGGGCGCGATTGGCCCCACCGGCCTTCAAGGCGCGGACGGCGCGACGGGTCCCCAGGGCGCGATTGGTCCCACCGGCCCGCAAGGCGCGAACGGCGCGACCGGTCCCCAGGGCGCGATTGGCCCCACTGGTCCGCAAGGCGCGAACGGCGCGACGGGTGCCCAGGGCGCGATTGGTCCCACCGGGCCGCAAGGCGCGAACGGCGTGACGGGTCCGCAGGGCGCGATCGGCCCCACTGGCCCCCAAGGCGCGAACGGCGTGACCGGTCCTCAAGGGGCGATTGGCTCCACCGGCCCCACAGGCCCGCAAGGCATCGCTGGCGTGACCGGACCAACAGGGGCGACGGGGGCGACAGGCCCTGGTGGCATCGCGGGCACGCAGAACTACATTCCAAGGCTGACCAGCACCAACACGCTGGGCAACTCGCTCATTCAAGACAACGGCACCAACCTGGGCGTCAACATCGTGCCTTCGGTCTCGCACGGGTTTTACGTGTTCAAGCAGCAGCAGACGGTCAACGGCGACGGGCAGTCGTCGTTGTTCGGCTATCGCACGCGCGATTCACAGAACGACGGAACGGGCTACAGCCAGGTCACGACCAACCGGGCGGCGGGCGGCTTCAACTTCTGGGGCGACAGCTACACGTTCGGTAGCGCTGGCTTCAACTACAACGACTACCACCGGTGCGGTGGCTCCCTCGGCGCCGACGTCAACGGTACCTACTGGGGTTCGCTCGGGTATCGCAGCAGCGGCCTGTTGAACTACGCGGTCTACGGGAGCGCGGCGTACACGGTTGGCGCCGGGCGCCGACTGACGCCGTGGGCGACTGGCGTCGGGGCGGGCCTGTACGGTGACCTCATGGGTGGCTGGATCCGCGGCGACGTGATGGGCCTGATGACGTCGGGTCAGCTGTTCGCGGCCTACAACCAGGGCGACACCTTCACGACTGGCAAGAACGTCGAGCTCGTGCGCACCCAGGCGGGGACCATGGCGCCTGCGTACTCGGTCACCTCGGCCGACTCGAAGGTCTACGGCGACGGGAAGGCGAAGCTGTCCGACGGCCGGGCGCGCGTGAACTTCGACCCCGGCTTCGCCGCGCTGATCGACCCGAAAGAACTCCCCACGGTGACGGTGTCGCCGACGGGCGGCTGGGCCAACCTGTACGTCGTCAGCGTGGACGCGAAGGGCTTCACCGTCGCCGAGGCCGCTGGCGGCCACAGTGGCACTGCCTTCAACTGGATCGCCGTCGCCAAGGGAGCTGCGCGGACCAAGCCGGTGCCCAGCCAACTGCTCGAAGCGGACTTCGACCGGACCATGACCGACGTCATGTTCAACGAAGGCAACACCCAGCAGTCGGGCAAGCCCCTGTGGTGGAACGGCAGCCGCCTCGTCACCACGACGCCGCCGCGTTCCACGCCGGCCAAGCCCGAGAAGCGCTGAAGCCTGCGCCCTGCCCTCCTGATCGCCGCGGCGGCGTTGCTCGTCGTCGCCGCGGTGGCCTTGCAGTCCGCGCACGAGTTGGCGCCGGCCCCACGAGCGCAGGCACCGACGAGTCGTTCCATCGTCGAGTTCCTCGCTGCCGATGAGCTCGAAGGCCGGGGCGTTGGAACTCCGGGCGAGGCCAGAGCGGCGGCGTTCGTGGAACAGCACTTGAGGCGCGCCGGCTTCGTGCCGGTGGGCGGAACCGGTCGACAGCCGGTACGCCTCCGCCTCGACGGCGGCGTGATCGAGTCAGCCGGGAACGTGGTCTTCGCCTTGGACGCGGGCGCGAACCGAACCGTGCTGCTGGGCGCGCACTACGATCACCTCGGGCTCGGCGGTCCGCTGTCCCGCGAGATCCTCACGCAAGCCGTGCACAACGGCGCCGACGACAACGCTTCTGGCGTCGCGCTGCTGCTCCGCCTCGCCTTCCGGCAGTCCGCACTTCCCGCGAAGGACCGCACCAACCTCGTCGTCGTGGCGTTCGGCGCCGAAGAAGAAGGGCTCCACGGCAGCGCGGCGCTCCTCGACGCGGGGTGGATCGACCCGAACACGCTCGTGGCCGCGCTCAACTTCGACATGGTCGGTCGGCTGGACGCGCTGGCCCCTGTCCTCGCGCTGGAAGGGGTCCAGGAGTTCCCGGCCTGGCGCCAGGTCCTCTCGGCCGTCCCTCCGCCTTCCTTCACCGTCCGAACCGAAGGCCACATCGTCCCCGGTGGTTCGGATCACTGCACCTTCGCGACGGCGGGCGTGCCGGTCTTGAGCTTCTCGACCGGTCAGACGGACGACTACCACCGCCCGAGCGACGACGTGGAACGGCTCAACTGGCAGGGGCTCGGGGCGATCGAGCGGTATGCCGGCGCGGTGCTCGACGCCTTGGTGCTGGTGCCCGTCGACCTGCGGCAACGCCCGGCAGACGCGGGCGTGTCAGCTGCCAACTGAGGCCGTCGCGTCAGCGCTTGCCGCGCCGAGGTCCACCTCGTTTGCCGGGCTTCTCCGCCGGCGCCGGGGCCTTCCCTTTTCCACCCTTGGCCTGCCACAGGCGGTCGAGCACGGCGCGCGCGTCGAAGCCGTTTCCGGTGGGGGCCTCGCTGGCCGCGCGCGGTGGCCGCGACGGTTGCGCTTCGGCCTGAGGGGCCCGCGTCGGTTGGCGGCGGTCCTCACGCCCGGTCGAGCGCGACGCGCCGCGAGGAGCGTCACGACGAACCCACGGCTTGCCGCCCCGCTCTCGTCCAGCCGGCCGAGGCCCACGCCGATCCGACGTCTCCACGGACGGCTCACCTCGCGCAGGCAGGCGCCGAGGGACCCGAGCCGCCGCCTCGCCGTCGAAGGACACCGCGACGAAGTCGAGCTGCTTGCGCTTGAGGTTGACGTGCTCGAGCAACACGCGGACCTTCTGGCCCACCTTGACCACCCGCCCGTCCCCAAACGTCAGGCGGTGCTTGGCCATGTCGAAGGCGAAGCGCGGGAACACCGACTCCCCGCGGACCAGCCCTTCGACGAAGAGATCCTCGAGCTCGACGTAGAAGCCCGCCTCGGACAGCCCGGCGACCGTCGCCGGGAACTCCTCGCCGACGCGGTCCTTCATCAACAAACACGAGTAGAGCGCGTTCACTTCGCGCTCGACCTGCATGGCCGCGCGCTCGCGCTCACTGGACTGCTGCGCCATGGCCTCGAGCGCCTCGACGGCGCGAGCGTCCTTGCGGTGGTGCTTGCCACGACGGCCCGCGGCCGAGGCGGCCGGCTGAGCCCCCTGCGCCCAGAAGCGCTTGAGCAGCCGGTGCACCAGCAGGTCGGGGTAGCGCCGAATCGGCGAGGTGAAGTGCAGGTAGTCGGACGCGCCCAAGCCGTAGTGGCCGCGCTCCTGCACCGAGTAGATCGCCTGCATCATCGACCGCAGCGCGAGCTGGTGGAGCGCGCGTTGTTCCGCGTGGCCGACCAGCTTGGCCAGCACCTGGTTGAGCTCAGCGGAGCTCAAGGGGCCAGCCTTGACGGGGACGCCATAGGCGCCGAGCAGGCTGGTGAAGACCGCCAGCTTGTCGGGGTCCGGCTCGCCGTGGAAGCGGTTCACCGTAGGCAGCCCCTGCGCCTGGCAGAAGCGGGCCACGGCCTCGTTGGCCGCGAGCATGCACTCTTCGACCAGCCGGTGGCTCTCCCAGCGCTCGCGGCGCACGAGGCGCGCCGGCAGCCCGTCTTCACCGAGCTCGACGCGGGTCTCGGGCAGATCGAAGTCGATCGCCCCGCGCTTCAGGCGCATCGTCGTCAGGCACTGCGCCAGGGCGTGGGCGCGCCGGAACAGCGGCGCCAGCTCGGTGCGCCCGGGGACGAGCTCGCCCGCGAGGACCTGGTGCACCTCGGTGTACGTGCACCGCGCCGCGCTCCGCATGACGCCGGGGTACACCTGGGAGTTCGTCGTGACGCCGCCGCGGTCGATGACCATGTCGGCCACCATGCAGAGCCGGTCGACGTCGGGCTTGAGCGAGCAGATGCCGTTGGACAGGCGCTCCGGCAGCATGGGCAGCACGCGGCCGGGCAGGTACACGCTCGTGGCCCGACGCAGCGCTTCGGCGTCGAGCGCGGTGCCCTCGCGGACGTAATGCGACACGTCGGCGATCGCGACCACGAGCCGCCAGCCCTCGGGCCGGTCTTCCACGAAGATCGCGTCGTCGAAGTCCCGCGCGTCCTCGCCGTCGATGGTGACGAGCGGCAAGGACCGCAGATCGCGCCGCCCTGCCCCGCGCGCTTCGTCGTCCGACACCTCGAGGTGGATCTCGTCCGCCTCGTCCATGACGTCCGGTGGGAACTCGTCGTGGAAGCCCTTCGCATACGCGACGGACAGCACTTCGACCGAATGATCACTCTGGGCGCCGAGGCTGCCGGCGACTTCTCCGTGGAGCCCGCCGCGCCCGGACAGCACGCTGTCCCCGACGCCGAGCCGCACCTTCACCAGATCGCCGGGGCGAGCCAGCTGCGTCGCCGGCACGGCGATGGGCCCCAGTTCTGATTCCCTGGGCAACACGAAGGCCACGCCGCGCTCTTCCTGGTACTCGCCAATCACCTGCTGCCGCGTGCGCTGCACGATCTCGACGACCCGGCCCATGGTGCGGCCGTCGCGCCCGGGCACCACCTCGATCTTGACGCGATCATGGTCGAGCGCGCGCCGCGCCTGATCCACCGGCACGAAGATGTCGGCGGCCTTCCCGACGAGCGGTTTGACGAACGCAAAGCCGTCGCGGTGATGGTGAATGACGCCGTCGATGATCGTGCCGCGTTTCGCGTCGGCCTTGTGGCGCGGCGAAGGGGCGCCCGGGCCACGCGGTGCTTGCGGCGCGAACGGCGCGCGAGCGGGCCCTTCGCTTCGATCGCTCCGGCTGGGCCGTGCGCTGCTCGGCGCGCGACCTCTCTTCGGCGGCCCTGACCAGGCGGGGCCCGAGCGCTTCGAATACTCCCGCTCCGGCACCAGGAAGCGCTTGCCGACCTGCGCCAAGCGGCCTTCTTTGACGAGCGCCCTGAGCGCGCGTTTCAGTGCTTGTTGGGCCCCGGGACTCATTGCCCCCGCCCGCGCCAGCTCCTTCAACCCCACCGGCCTGCCCGCGCTGCTGACCAGCGCGTACAGCCGTTCCACGTCAACCGTCACCTGTGCTCCTCGTCCTGCATGTTTCGTCGTTGCTGAAGGGTCCTGCGTTCGCTTGCTCGAGACCCGGAAAGTGAGTCGCCGCGCAGGGAGCTGATCATGCCCAACGTCTTGGCTGGGTCACGACCGGCAACTCGAGCCTGCGGCGATCGACCGCCCGCGTCGACGCGAGCGGCGCCACACCCTGACCCAGATTGGGCGCCCAAGTCAAAGCACTTCACTGCCCAACCGCTGGGGAGGGAGACACGCGACAACGAGGAACACGCCGACGAATGCCTACGGCTGATGCTCCGGGGCCTTCACGTTCGCGATCACCTTGAAGCTGCGCGCGACCTGCATGGGGTTGAGCGCCTTGGCCAAGAAGAACTCGATCTCCTGCACGCCGGGGTTGCGTGGCGTGAAGAAGAACTCGCGCGTCGTGGCGCCGCTGGCGGGGTACTTGGCGTGGACCTCGCGCAGGCTCACGCGCTTGGCGGTCTGCGGTTCGATCGACCACACGAAGCCCTGCTTCTCGGTGAGCGTCACGGTGAGGCCGTTGTTGACCTTGACGTCGATCTCCTTCTGCGCGCCGGTGCCCGACGCCTCGACGCTGACGACCTGGATCGAGTCCCGCGCCACCGGCGGGAAGTCAGGCGCGCGGAGCTCGGCGTTCTCGACTTCGATTCGCCCGCCCCAGGCCGACTGCTTCTCGACGATCCCGGTGACGACCATGATCTCGCCCAGGTTCTTCTTGAGCCCCTTGGCGCCCTTGCCCTCGAGCGTGAAGGTCACCTGGTGCCGCGTCCCGGCGTTGGACAGCACGAGGAAGAACTCGTCGCCGCTCATCTCCAGGGTGCCGCGCAGCGACGCGACGCCCTTGACGCCGACGCCCATGCCCGTGGCCGCCATCATCTCGACTTCGCCAGGCATCAGGAACCGCTGCTTGGTCTCGGGCGCGGCTTCAACGACGAGCGCTTCGGGCTTCTTGGCCGAATAGCGCCGTACGTCGACGGTGCCGCCGTAGTTGTGGGTGCGCCGAATCAGGCCGCTCACGGACACGCGGTGCTCGAGGTACGCGGGCAGCACTTCCTGATCCGGGCCCTGCAACAGGAACCACAGCTCTCGCTTGTCGCGGCCGATCACCTCGAGGTACGGAAAGCCCTGGTACACGATGAGGCGGCCCTTGAGGCTCCCCTCGCCGCTCAAGCCGCGCGTGCCGACGGTCAGCGCCTGCTCCATCTCGCGCTTGTTCATCGCCTCGGCCTCGACGGGCAGCTTCGTCGCGCGCGGCAACGGCTTGTCGGGCAGCGGCCCCATCCACCCGTCCTTGCGGGGCGCGGACAGGTTCGGCGCGGGCAGCGGTCGATCGGCCTTGGTGACGTCCTTGCCGCTCCGCGGTGCGCTGGCCTGCGGGGCCTTGCCGCCGTCAGCCTTGGACTTGGCGGGAGGGGCGCTGGGCGGGGGCGCGGGCTTCGCTTTGCTCTGCGCCTTGTCGTCGCCGCCGGACCGTCCGGCCTTCTCGGAAATGCCCTTGCCCTTCGAGGCTGCGGGCTTCGAAGCCTTCTCAGCGACCCGCGCGGCCTTGGGCGCCGGCTTACCGCCCGGGCCAGCCTTGGCCGACTTCGCCGGCTTCTTGCTCTTCGCGCTACCCTTCGCGTTCTTGGCCAACGTGCTCTCCTTGCCCACCCCAGCCTGCCGTTCTCGAAAAACGAAGCGGCCGGCACTAGCGCTTCTGCCAGGCGCTTGTCAATCCAAACGTTCGCAATTCCTATTGGTTTTTCGATGCTGATCCGCCAAGGAGCGGGCTGATGGGGTCGCTGCTCACAGTCGAGGAAGCGCAGCGGCGCGTCTTGGCGCTGGTGGAGCCGCTCGGGGTCGAGCGGGTGGCGCTGCGCGGGGCGCGGGGACGAGCCTTGGCCGAACCCTGCGCGGCGCGGCTGACGCTGCCGCCGTGGGACAACAGCGCGATGGACGGGTACGCGGTGCGCGCGGGGCAGGCGCAGCCCGGCGCCGTCCTGCCGGTGGCCTTCACGATCCCCGCGGGCCGACAGACCCCGCCGGCGCTCCCCGAAGGGTGTTGCGCGCGGATCATGACGGGCGCCCCCATGCCTGCGGGCGCGGACGCCGTCGTCATGCAAGAGCGCGTGCAGGTGGTCGGCCAAGGTGTGCAGTTCGCGGAGGCAACCGCGGTGGGCCAGCACGTGCGCCGGCGCGGTGAAGACACGATCGAAGGGGCGCCCCTCCTCGCCGCGGGGACGGCACTAGGCGTCGGTGAGCTGTCGGCCCTGGCGAGCCAGAACGTGCCGTGGGTGGCGGTTCGGCGTCGACCTTCGGTCGCGATCTGTACGAGCGGGGACGAGCTGGTGCCGCTGGGCGCCCTGCCCCAGGGAGGCATCGTCGACAGCAACAGCCCGGCGCTGGCGTTGGCCGTCGAGGCCGCAGGTGGCCTCGCGGTTCCGCTGGGCATCGCCGCCGACTCGCTCGACGATCTCGCGCGGCACGTCCGGCGTGGGTTGGAGCACGACGTGCTCCTCGTCGTCGCTGGTGCGTCGGTCGGAGACAAGGACTTCACCCGCGCGGCCCTCGAGCAGGAAGGCGCCAGCTTGGACTTCTGGCGCGTGGCCATGAAGCCCGGCAAGCCGCTGGCGGCGGGGCGCGCGGGCAAGACCCTCGTCTTCGCCCTCCCCGGCAACCCCGTGTCCGCCCTGGTCACCTTCGAGCTCTTCGTCCGGCCCTGTCTGCTGGCCGCCCAAGGCCTTCCGTGGGCGCCCCTCCGGCTCCCGGCAAGGACCACCCAGGCACTCAGAAAGCCCAAGGACATCAGTCATTTCGTGCGTGCGCAGGCCACTTGGAAGCAGGGGCACCTCGAGGCGACGCCGCTGCCCCAGCAGTCGTCCGGCGCGCTGACCTCGCTGTGCGGCGCCACCTGCCTCATCGAGCTGCCGGCAGCCGTCACTGAAGTCGCCGCGGGAGGCGACGTCTGCGTGCTTCCGGTGAGTTGGAACGACGGGCTGATTTCTGTGCAATCTTTGTCCAACGTTGACATACAGCGGTCGTGAACTGCCGCTCTCTCAACCACGAAAACCAAGACGCGATCATGGCCAAGGACCTCAGCCCAGAGCTGCTGCCGACCCGCCGGCACACCAACCACCTCGAGCGCTTCGCCGAGTCGGATCTCCCCACACACCGGGGCACGTTCCACACGGTCGTCTTCCGCGACCGGCGGGATGGGCGAGAGCACGTGGCGATGGTCATGGGCGACATTCGGCACCACGAAGGCGTGCCGGTGCGGATCCACTCGGAGTGCCTGACGAGTGAAGTGTTCGGCAGCCTCCGCTGTGACTGCCGCGCGCAGCTCGATCGCGCCATGGACTTCCTGGCGCAGCACGGTCGCGGCGTGCTGCTGTACCTGCGGCAAGAGGGCCGCGGCATTGGCCTGGGCAACAAGATCCGCGCGTACCAGCTGCAGCAGCAAGAGGGGCTGGACACCGTCGAGGCGAACTTGCGGCTCGGCTTTCCCGACGATCTGCGGCGCTACGACGTCGCGGGGGAAATGCTGCGCTCGCTGGGCGTTCGCAGCGTCGATCTCATCACCAACAACCCGCTGAAGATCGCCGGGCTCGTCGACGAGGGCATTCCCGTGCGCCGAAGAATTCCCTCGCGTACCCTCACCAATCCGCTAAACGTGGGCTATCTCAAGACGAAGCGCGATCGTTCGGGGCACCTCATTGAGTTCCTCACCGAGGAAGACTCGCAAGGCGAAGCCAAAGCCAGCGGGGAGTAAGCCACGCGGCGCTGCCGCCTCGGCGGGCCTGTCGGTCCGATTCTGGGGCGTGCGCGGGTCGATACCCTCCCCCGGGCCGGCGACCGCCAAGTATGGCGGCAACACCCCCTGCCTCGAGGTGGCGTTCGCCGACGAGCGGATCATCTTCGACCTGGGCACTGGCGTGCGTGAGCTGGGCGCCGAGTGGCCCGGGCCGTCTGACGTGCACGTCTTCGTCTCGCACTACCACTACGATCACCTGCAGGGGCTGCCCTTCTTCGGGCCGATCTTCGACCCGCGCAACCGCTTCCACTTTCGCGGGCCGACGCGCAACAACCGAACGCTCAAGGACGTCGTGTCCGGGCAGATGCAGCAGCCCTTCTTCCCCGTCACGGCGGAGATGGTCTTCCGCGCCCAGGTCGACTACCAGCCGTTCAGCGCGGGCGATCGGCTGCGGCTGGGCGAAGGGGTGGTCTCGGCGATCGAGGCGCACCACCCGGGCGGCAACCTGACCTACCGCGTGGACTACCGCGGCGCGTCCGTCGTGTACGCCACCGACACCGAGCACGGGACCGAACGCGACGCGCAGCTCGTCGAGTTTTCGCGCGGCGCCGATCTCCTCATCTACGACGCGATGTACACGGAAGACGAGTACATGGGCCGAATCGGCTCACCGAAGATCGGCTGGGGGCACTCCACGTGGGAAGCCGGCGTGCGGCTCGCCAACGAGGCGCAGGTCGGCACGCTCGCGCTGTTTCACCACGATCCAACCCGCACCGACGAACAGCTCGACGAGCTGATGCGGACCGTCAAGCGGCACCGCAAGGCGACGATCGCCGCGCGTGAAGGCCTGACGGTGCGGCTCTGAAGGTCGCTCGCAGGTCCCCCGCGCTGGCCGCGTAGGCGCGTCTTCTCGCGACCCGTGTTCGACCTCGCCCCCTCAAACGCGGGGGCCCCGCACCGCGCGCTTCACGCCGCAGTCCGGATCACCCGACCTTCCGCCCCTTTGCGTGCGGCCTCCCCGACGGCGCCAGCGAACTGACGCGCCAACGCGGCCTGAACGCGGCTGCGCGGCGTGCCGAAGACGAGCGCAGAGGTGGCCGATGATCGTCCTCACCAAGCTCGACGGCCAGCGGGTCGCCGTGAACGAAGACCTGCTCGTCTTTGCCGAGAAGACCCCGGACACGGTCATCACCATGACGTCCGGCCAGCGGCTCATGGTCAAGGAGAGCCTGGACGAGATCGTGCGCATGGCCGCGGACTTCCGCGCGCGCGCAAGCCCAGCCAGGGTGCCCGAAGGAGTGCCGCATGGATAAGACGACAATCCCCGGCATCGCCTTCGCCATTGGCATGATCCTCTTGGGCCAGAAGCTCGAAGGTGGCCACGCCGGCTCGCTGATTCAATTCACCGCCGGCCTCATCGTCTTCGGCGGCACGCTGGGGGCCTGCATGGTGGCCCAGCCGCTGCCGGACTTCATCGCCGGGCTCAAGATGGGGAAGGAAACGCTGACCGAGAAGGCCAGCGACATGGCGCAGCTGATGACCCAGTTGGTCGAGCTGGCGACGATCGCCCGGCGAGATGGCGTGCTGGCGCTCGAAGGCAAGCTCGCCGAGATCAAAGACCCGTTCCTCAAGCGGGCGCTCCAGTTCCTGGTGGACGGCGTCGAGGCGTCGGTCGCGCGCAACGCGCTGGAGATCGAGATCGAAGTCGAGGCCGAAGAGAAGCTCGTCGGCGCGAAGCTGTACGAGAACTTCGGCGGCTTCGCCCCGACGGTCGGCGTGCTCGGCGCCGTGCTCGGCCTCATTCACGTCATGGAGAACTTGGACAACCCCGACGCGATCGGCCCCGGCATCGCCGTCGCGTTCGTCGCGACGATCTACGGCGTCGGCGCGGCCAACCTGGTCGCGCTGCCCATGGCGAACAAGCTCAAGCGCAAGGTGGCCCTCGAGAAGGAACGCAAGACGCTCATCGCCGAGGGCGTGCTGTCGATTCAGGAAGGGCTCAACCCGCGCATTCTCGAAGAGAAGCTGCGCGCCTACGCCGGCAGCCACGGCAAACACGCCCACGGCGGCGAAGCGAAGAAGTAGCCATGGCCAAGAAGCACAAACATGAAGAGCACGAGAACCATGAACGGTGGGTCGTCTCTTTCGCCGACTTCATGACCCTGCTCTTCGCCTTCTTCGTCGTCATGTACGCCTCGAGCCGCGTCGACACGAACAAGCTCGTCGAGACGACGGAGTCGGTGCGCTGGGCGCTCAACTACAAGGGCGAAGGCGGCATCAACCGCCTGTCGATCTTCAAAGGCCCGCCGACGGAGGGCGGCTGCGCGGCGAACTTAGGCACGGTGCCGCAGTCGAACACCATGAACCGGGAGCTGATCGAGAAGTCGCGGCGGCGCATGGAGCGCTCGCTCAAGCCCTTCCTCATGGACCGCAGCCGGTCGTCGATGGTGTCCATCGAGGTCGAGAAGGGACGGCTCCGGCTCAGGCTGGCCGCCCAGCGCTTCTTCGACGCCGCCAGCGCGTCGCTGCGCCCCGAAGCCCTGGCGGTGCTCGACGCGATCGGGGTCGAGGTCAAGGCCACCGGGCAGAACGTGCGCGTCGAAGGCCACACCGACGACGAGCCGATCTCCTCGACCCGCTTCCGCAACAACTGGGAGCTGTCCGCCGCCCGCGCGGCCACCGTCGTGTCCTACCTGGAGCAAGCACACGATCTCCCACCGACACGCCTCGCCGCCGCTGGGCTGGGGTCGTCGCAGCCCTTGGTGTCCAACGACACCCAGGCCAACCGCGACCTCAACCGCCGCATCGAGCTGGTGCTGGAGCTCCCGCCGGACGATCCGCGCGCTTTTGCGACGTCACCGCCCTGACGCGTCAGGGGCACAGGCGTTGCTGAAGCGACTGCCTGCCATGAGCGACGCCAAGGAAGCCAAGAAGGACGAGGCCGCGACCGTCGAGCCCGAAGCAGACGGCAAGCCCGGCGCGGCCAAGGGCGGCGGTGCGAGCAAGCTGCTCCCGGCCCTGGTGGGGGTCAACAGCCTGCTGCTGGTGGGCGTGCTGGGGTTCCTGGTCTTCCAGACGCTCAAGAAGCCGGCCGCCCCCGCGCCCGACGCGCACGACGAGCCGGCGGCCCACGCCGAAGCGGGCGCCGAAGAGCACGGCGAGAAGAAGGACGCGGAAGGCTCGCACGAGAAGAAAGAAGAGAAGAAGCCCGAGAAGAAGGCGGAGAAGAAAGAAGACAAGAAGGCCGAGAAGAAGGACGCCAAGGAAGAGCACGGCGCGGCCGACAAGGCGGCGGGCCACGGCGAGCCCGGCAGCGTGTCCGGCCCGCTGGTGAAGATCAGCGACTTCGTCGTGCACCTGCGCAACCCGGAGATGGACCGCTACGCGCGCATGTCTTTCGACGTGGAGGTGATCGGCGAGTCGGACAAGGACCGGCTCAACGAGAACCTGCCGAAGGTGCGTGACGCCTTCATCTCGTACCTCTCGGATCGCACCGTCGAGGACCTCCGCGGCTCCGAAGGCCTGGGCCGGACGAAGGACGCGCTGCAGACCAGGCTGCGCGAGCTGGTCCCCGAAGCGCGGGTGCGGGCGCTCTACATCTCCGACTTCGTCGTTCAGTGAGGACGG
The DNA here is from genome assembly GCA_022842905.1 of Myxococcaceae bacterium. GTDB lineage: Bacteria > Myxococcota > Myxococcia > Myxococcales > Myxococcaceae > JALHOS01. The sequence continues at coordinate 36,036 of JALHOS010000021.1, forward strand.
CCCTGCCATGCCCGGCGTGACCCTGAACCCCGACGAGATCACCGCGCTGATGGACGCGGTGCAGGACGGCCGCGTGAAGGCCGATCGGCCCGCGGCTCGCGGCGCCGCCGTCGCGTACGATCTGACCAACCAGGACCGCGTGATCCGCGGCCAGCTGCCGACGCTCGACGCGATCAACGAGAGCATCGCCACGGGGTTCTCCATGGCGCTGGCCGGGCGCACCCGCCTGGCGCTCACGGTCGGCAGCGGCCCGGCATCGCAGCTGAAGTTCGGCGACCTCTCGTCGCTGCTCGCCCCACCCGCGACGGTGTGCGTCCTCTCGTTGGGCAAGGCCGGCGGGCAGGCCCTGGTGGTGCTCGAGCCGGGGCTGGCCGACAAGCTGATCGCCGCGGCGCTGGGCGAGAAGCCGACCAAGGGTGAAGGAGACGAAGCGGCGCCGCCCCCCGCCCGCGGCAAGCGTGAGCTGACCCAGGTGGAGCGCGGCGTCCTCAAGCGGCTGCTGGGGCTCTTCACGGACGCCATGACCCACGCGTGGGCGCCGGTGCTGCCGTTCAAGCCCGAGGTCTCGCGCTTCGAAGCGGATCCCCGACTCGCGGTGATCGCCCCCAACAACGACGCCGCGGTCATGTGCAGCTTCGAACTCGACGGCGCCCTGCGCGGCGTCATGCAGCTGGTGCTCCCGTACACCGCCATCGAGCCGGTCAAGAAGGCGCTCATGTCGCCGCCGAAGGCCGCCAACGACTCGGATCAGGGGTTCGGCACTCGGCTCGCGGACGAGCTCCTCGAGGTCAAGGTGCAGCTGCGCGCGCTGTTGGGGAAGACGACGCTGAGCGTGCGGTCACTGCTCGATCTCGAGCCCGGCGCGGTGCTGACGCTGGGCACGAGCGAAGGGGTGCCGCTGCCGGTCTTCGTCGAAGGCCGCGGGAAGATGACGGGGCAGCCCACGGTGGTCGGTGGGGCCATGGCGCTCACGCTCGACTCCGGCCCCGTCCGCGAGCTGCGCCGGCCGTTCGAACAAGAGACGACACACCCGCTGCCCCACGCCGCCTGAGGACGCCATGAGCGCTGACACCACCACCGAAGAAGTCCCGACCCGCAGGCTGGATCTCCTCCTGGACGTGCCGCTGGAGGTCACCGTCGAGCTGGGCCGCTCGCGCATGACGATCCAGGACCTGCTCGCGCTCTCACCCGGCTCGGTGCTCGAGCTGGACAAGGTCGCCGGCGAGCCGCTCGACATCGTCGTGAACGATCGGCTGATCGCTCGCGGCGAGGCCGTCGTCATCAACGACAAGTTCGGCATTCGGATCACCGACATCATCAGCAAGACCGAGCGCATCGCCCGGCTGCGCTGAGCCGCCCTGCCCCCCGCTTCTCTCTCTCCCGCACGAGCGCCGCCATGCCCGAAGCCACGCCCGCCTCCCCGACGCCCGCGTCGAC
>JALHOS010000022.1 GCA_022842905.1 Myxococcaceae bacterium
CCTTCGTGCGCCAGGTGGCCCGCGCGCACGGAGGTGAGGTGACGATCCGCTCCGCGCCGGGCCAAGGGACGGCGGTGCGCGTCGGCGTCCCGGCGCGCGTGGCGGGTCGCGGGGTGAGCTCGAAGAGACCGGCTGAGCTCGGGTGGCGCGTCGCCGGCCGGCAGGACGGGACCCAGCAGCGCCTGCAGCCAGACGCCCCGGTCAGCGATCGAGCCACGCCCGAAACGCCGCGGCGCTCTCCTGACTGACCAGCACCCGCTCCGACGGCTCTGGCCGGAGCTGCACCTCCAGCCGCCCGCGGCCGCCGCTCCTGAAGCCGACCACCGCCGACACCTGCGCCAGGAAGCCACGACCGAGCCGAAAGAACCGCGCGCCGAGCTCACCTTCGAGCTGCCCGAGCGTTCGGTCGACGACGTACTCCGCGCCGTCCGTCGTCACGCAGAGGGTCAGCTTGTCGTCAGCGCGAAAGAACGCCACGTCGCGCACCGCCAGCGCCTTCACGCCGCCCTTGTGTCGCACGAGCACACGCTCCCGCGGGGTCGGCCCGACGAGCGCCCGGGCCTCGGCCCACTTGGCGCCGAAGTGCTCGGCCAGCCGCTCGACCTTCGAGAGCGCGCGCTCGAACGCTTGGAGGTCCACCGGCTTGAGCAGGTAGTCCACGCTCAGGTGCTCCAGCGCCTGCAACACGTAGCCGTCGTACGCGGTGATGAAGACGACGGGCGCCCGCACGGGCTGCGCTTCGAACAGGCTCAGCGCGTCGCCGTCGCTCAAGCGAATGTCTGCCAGCACCAGGTCCGGCGTCGCCCGGTCGAAGTACGCGCGCGCCTCCGCCACCGTCTCGAGCTCGGCGTCGACGGTCCAGCTCGGCCGCAATTGAGCGAGCAGCCGGACCACCTGCCGCCGCGCCGGGGCTTCGTCTTCGAGGAGCGCGATTCTCACGGCACCCTCGCCTCCACCAAGGGCACGCGCACCGTGAACGCGCCGCCGGCGGCACGGACTTCGAGCGCGCCTGCGCCGCAGCGCTCGAGCCGCTCCGCCAGGTTCTTCAGCCCCGTCCCCGTCCCCGCGCTGTCAGCTTTCGGCCGGTGCGGGTGGCTGACGATCACCGCGTCGGGCTCGACCCGAACGGTCACCTCGAGCGGCTCCTTCGTCGACAGCCGGTTGTGCGCCAGCGCGTTCTCGAGCAGCAGCTGCACGGCGGTCGGAGGAAGTACCTTCCCGCGCGCGGCCTCCACGACGCTCGGGAGCTCCACCTGCAGCGCGGCCCCGTAGCGCAGGATCAGCAGCTCGGCGTAGCGGCCGGCGAAGGTGAGCTCGTCTTCCAGCGTCACGACCTGTCGATCGGCGGTGTCGAGGAGGTAGCGGAGCATGGCCGCCAAGCTCTGGTTGAAGCGCAAGGCCCGCGGGACGTCCTCCGCCATGAGCGCCTGCAGCGTGTTGAGGCAGTTGAAGAGAAAGTGCGGGTCGACCTGGCGCCGCAGCGCGAGCAGCTCGCTCTCGACTTGCGCGCGCTGAGCTTGCACGAGGCGCAGCGCGTCTGCCTGCCGCGCCTTGAGGAGCAGCACCGTCTCGTAGACGTGGGCGACGAACACCACGCAGATGACGTTCATGAGGGTCACGGCTCGGACCGCGCTCCAATCGACGGCCTGCGCGAGCCCCAACCGAAACCAGGCGACCAGGACCACGGCCGTCACCGGGACCGTGAAGAGCACCACCCCCGCGACGAGCCGGAGCACCCGGCGCCACGGCCGCTCGAGCCAGTCGAAGCGCGAGGCCGTGGTGAACAGGAGCGCCCGGTTCCCGTGCCAAAGCGCAGCGGCGAGGCTCACGAAGACGAGCTGGCCCGCCCACCACCTCGGGCTCGACCAGGGCAGCGAGCCGTAGAGGCCAAAGAGCAGTGGAATGCCGACGCCGAACGCGGGAATGCCCAGCGCGCGCGCGAGGCGGTCGTCGACCGACGGGCTGAGCTCGTGCGCAGGTGCCACGGGACGCCGCGATGACACAGGAGCACGGTCCGCGACAAGCACCCGGGCGCGGTCCGGCGTCGGCCTCGCGGAGCGGCGCCAAACAGCAGCCGGGGTGAGCACGCACCGGTCACCGCTCGAGGCCGCGGCCCCCCGCCCCTCTCGAGCGGGACGTCGCTGCCCACGCCTCGCGTGCCTTTCGACGTCGTCGGGCGGGTCGACCCACAGGCTCAGCACGGGCTCGAGCGCACCTCCACCGCCGGAGCACCTCGGTTGCGAAGAGGTCGGGGGCGTTGTTCGAGCGGCCGAGCACCTTCACTTGCTCGAAGGTCATCGGCTCAGATCCGACACGACCTCATCAGGCGCGCGAAAAGTGCCCTCATCAACCGGGTGAGCGCCGCCGTCGTTCGGAGTCGTCGATTCGGATCGACGTGCCACCTCATCCGGCGCGCGAGCGCACTCGTCCACCCGGTGAGCGCCTTCATCGCGGAAGTACCGACCAATGGCCTCACCCGCGCGCAGGCTGCCGCGCATGGACAGCACCTCGGTCAACTGGCTGGCAATTGTGGTGTGCGCGGGAACGACCTTCGTCCTCGGAGGGCTGTGGTACTCCCCGCTGCTCTTCGGAAAGGCGTGGCAGCGGCTGTGTGGCCTGTCGGACGACGCGCTGAGGCAACACGTCGCGCGGACCTTCACCGGAGCGGCCGTGTGCGCCCTCATCGCCGCCACGAACCTCGCCTTCTTCCTGGGACCGACCGCGAGCGTCGGGTTTGGCGCGGGCGCCGGCGCTGCGACTGGCATCGGCTGGGTCGGCACGGCGCTGGTGACCACCGGGCTGTTCGAACGGCGGCCGCTGGCGCTCCTCGCGATCGACGCCGGGTACCACGCCGTCACCTACACGCTCATGGGCCTCATCCTCGGCGCCTGGCACTGACACCAGCTGGCCGGCGCGGGAGGCACCTCACATGGTGATGGTGTGCAGCCGCAGCGTGTTGATGTTGCCCGGCGTGCCCACCGGCGCGCCGAAGACGATCGCGATCGAATCGCCGCGCTTCGCGAGCCCGCGCGCGAGCAGCTCCTCTTCCACGCGGCGCACCATGGCCTCGCTGTCCTTCATGGGCTCGAGCACGCGCGGCATCACGCCCCACAACAATGACAGCCGCCGCCGGACTTCCTGGTTCGGGCTGAACGCGATGATCGGCACCTGCGGGCGGTAGCGCGACACCAGCCGAGCCGTCGTCCCCGTCAGCGTGAACGCGACGATCAGCGCGCAGCCCGCTTCCCTCGCCGCGCGGCAGGCCACCCCGCTGGTGACGTCGTTGAAGGGCGCCGGGAGCTTCATCGCCTCGCCGGAGCCCACACGCGGAAAGCTCTGCCGCATGGCGGACTCGGCGGCCTCGACGATGCGGCTCATCATCTCCACCGACTCGATCGGGTAGCGCCCGCTGGCCGACTCACCCGACAGCATCACCGCGTCGGTGTTGTCGAAGATGGCGTTGGCCACGTCGGACGCCTCGGCGCGCGTCGGCCGCGGGTGCTCGATCATGCTGTTGAGCATTTGCGTCGCGACGATGACGGGCAGCCCCCGCGCGTTCGCCCGGCGAATGATGTCCTTCTGAATCGCCGGCACCTCCTCGGGCGGAATCTCCACGCCCAGGTCCCCGCGCGCGACCATGACGCCGTCCGTCTTGTCGAGGATCGCGTCGAGCCGGGCGATCGCCTCGGGCTTCTCGAGCTTGGCGATGATCGGCACCACCTTGCCGGCCGCTTCCATGGCCTGCCGACACAGGTCGATGTCCGCCGGCGTGCGCACGAAGCTCAGCGCCACCATGTCGACTCCGGCCTTGAGCCCGAAGATGAGATCCTCACGGTCCTTGGGCGTGAGCGCCTCGGCGCGCAGCGCCACGCCGGGGAGGTTGATGCCCTTGTTGTTCTTCAGCGTGCCGCCGTGGACGATCTCCGTGCGGACCAGCTCCTTCTTGTCCGTCGCCAGCACCTTGAGCTCGAGCAGCCCGTCGTCGAGCAGGATCCGATCGCCCACGTTCACGTCCGAGGCGAGGTGGTCGTACGTCGTCGACACCAGCCCGTCCTTGCCGATGACGCTCTCGTCCATGGTGATGGACAGCTCCTGCCCTTCCACCAGCTCCATGGCGCCGCCGTGCAGCTTGCCCGTGCGGATCTTCGGGCCCTGCAGGTCGCCGAGAATCCCGACGGCCTTGCGCACCTTGAGCGAGGCCGCGCGCAGCCGCTCGATGACGCCCAGGTGATCTTCGTGGGTGCCGTGCGAGAAGTTGAGCCGCGCCACGTCCATGCCGGCGTCCAGCAGCTTCTCCAACATGTCCTGGCTCGTGCTCGCGGGGCCGAGGGTGCACACAATCTTCGCGCGTCGCATGGTGCCCGGCGGTATAGGCAGCGACGTGCTCCTCTTCCAGAAGCGCTTTCACCAAGGCTTGGTCGACGGCAGCGTGACGCTCACCTTCCGCGCCTGGGCGACGCCGCGCGTCAAGGTCGGCGGGCGCTACCGCGTGCACCCCATCGGCGTCGTTCAGGTGGACGACGTGCGCCCGGTGCGTCTGGGAGACGTGACGGAGGCCGACGCGCTGGCCGCGGGCTTCACGTCCCTCGCCGAGATGTGGGCGTACGTGCAGCCGGTGGTGGCGAAGAAGCTCAGCGCCCAGACGCCGCTGTTCCGAGTCGCGCTGCACCACGGCGGCGACGGCGACCGCGTCGAAGGGGCGCTGGACGACCGACTGACCGCCGACGACGTGGCGACGCTGCGGGTGAAGCTGGCATCGCTCGACGCGCGCGCCGACGAGCCGTGGACCTTCGAAGTCCTCCGCCTCATCGCCAAGCGCCCGCGCGTCGCGGCCTCACAGCTGGCCAAGCGCCTGGGCCGCCCGACGCTGCCCTTCAAGGTCGACGTCCGAAAGCTCAAGCGCCTGGGGCTGACCCAGTCCTTCGAGGTCGGCTACGAGCTGTCGCCCAAAGGCCGCGCGTTCCTCAGCCTGGCCAAGCGCCGCGTGAAGGCAAGAGCGACGTCACGGAAGGCTCGCCCGCGTGCCGGCGGGAAGTGAGCCGGCGAGCAGCTGCTTGAGGTGCTCCTTCTCCCAGCGCATGGCCGCGTCGTAGTGCGGGAACGCCCGCTCGCGATCGCGGAAGGCCTTGGGGTGGTGCACGTGGCGCCCGGAATGTCGGTCCGACGGGAAGAGCTGGTGCAGCATCTCGTGGAAGACGATGAACTCGACGAAGAAGCGCGGCACGTCGGGGGAGTCGAGCACCGGGTGCAGGCGAATCTCCCGCTGCTTGTGGTCGTACACGCCCAAGCGAATCGACTTCTTGCGCCGCTTGCCCGCGTTCCGGCCCCAGCCAATGCGCGCGCGAATGCCACCCTGAAACAGGCGGTCGTTGAGGTCGTCGAAGAGCTCCTGCAGGTCGAACGAGCGGCCCCGCGGCTTGGGCACCTGGCCCCGCGTGGGCCGGCTGCGAATGTGCGCCTGGTTCCGCGCGATGAAGTCGTCGATCGCCGCGCCCGCGGCCTTGCGGCCGTGCCCCGCATAGTCCGCCAGCGCGACGACGACGTCCGGCGGGGCGGACAGGAACATGTGGTGGAGGCGCACGTGCAGCAGCGGCGGCGCGCGCCGAAAGCTGACCATGGTGGAACGGTTGTCGTGGAGCTTGAGGCTCACGCGGACCGTCGGCCCCAGGTGGTTGGCCAGCTGCTGCGCCAAGGCCTGAGCGCCGCGCAGGGCCACGTCTCGGGAGGGGGCGACGCTGGTGTCGGGCGCCGGGTCTTCGGACGCGACCTCATCGGGCACGACGTCGGGTGAAGCGTCGTCGGGTGAAACACTGGCCGGCGCGGCCGCGGCCCGGTCCGAGCGCTGCGGCTGACGAAACAGGTCGAGCTGGCGGGGCGCGAGCTGCACGGGCGAAGGTCCTGCTTCTACCTCAAGTCCGTCGCGCCAAACACGACGCCCCCGAGCTCCGGTGTGGGAGCCCGAGGGCGCGGTACGGCAGTCGGACGAAGGTGTTACCGGCCGAAGATGTTGTAGAGGCCGCGCATCATCTCGAGCAGGCGAATCGTCTCGCGCAGCTCGGCTTCCCAGCCCTTGAACGTCTTGTTGTCGACTGAGGTGGTCGCGACGCGGTTGGCGCAGGAGCTGTCGGTGCAGCACTCGAGCCCACCACGGAAGTTCACGACCTGACCGGGCGACGGGCAGGCGTTGCCCATCTTCGCGCGAATGCTGTTGGCGCGCGCCACGGTGTACGGACCGGCCGGCGGGTTGGTGTCCCCCGTGATCTGCAGCGCCGAGTAGATGTAGCCGCCGCCGTACGGGTCCGCGAACTGCACCACGTCGAAGCCAGGCTCCGGCGTGACGGCGTCCCCCGACCCGAGCCGGAACACCTTGTTGAAGTTCGCGAACTCCATGTTGTAGTTCTCGGTGAAGAACGCCATCGACCAGACCTGAGCCTGGAAGCGGAGGCTCCACGACGGCGTCGAGAGCACCTTCTCCATGGCCAGCGGGCTGCCGCTGGAGTCGACCGGCGTGGGCGCCGGCGGCGGGTAGTTGAAGTCCGAGATGTAGTTCTGCGCCTGGACGAAGATCGGCTTCTCGATCATCGCCGTGCCGTCCGGGAGCTTGGCCAGCTTCGACGCGTAGTACGTGTCGTTGCGGGTCCAGAACGCGTTGAACAGCGGCGCGAGCTCGCGGTTGAACGTCATGTAGTAGGGGATCGAGTAGCGCAGCGCGTCGGAGCCGCGGTCGACACCGATGAAGTTCGTGTCGCTCGTCATCAGCGCGAACACCGCGGCGATGCCGTCCCAGAAGTGCCCCGTCTCGTTGATACGGCTGAAGCTGTCGTAGCCGAACGTGTCGTACACGGAGAACGTCGAGCGGCCCGGGCCACGCGGCACGTAGACGACGTCGGAGTACGCCACCCCGCCGTCCTGCGGTGAGCGCAGGCTGGAGATCAACGTCGCCTCTTCCGCCGCCGGACGACGTCGGTTCTGCGCGTCACCCGTGGGCACGTACTCCCAGATGCCGTCCGAGCGACGCCCGTGGTAGCCGACGTTCGGCACCGACAGCTGCTCCATCAGCAGGTTGACGGAGTCGACCACGGCCATCGTGAAGTAGTTCTGCCAGATGGGGTCGCCGAAGCCGTAGTACCTGTCGAGATCTTCCTGGCTGATGCGCGTGCCCAGGAACAGCTGGTACGCCCGGTTCAGGCTGTAGATGTTGAACAGCCAGTGGTGGTACACGTTGGGCACGTTGGCCAGGTAGCGGCCGAACTTGCTGTTCACGACGCCGATCGGCGAGTAGTTGATTCGGTCGCGGCGGAAGTTGGCGAAGATGTACGACTGGTTGAAGCGCTCCAGCCACTTCGTCGTCATTTCGTAGACGTCCGCGCCCTGGTCCTGGCGGTTGCACATCATGTTCGCGCCGACCTCGGAGTCCGAGCAGAAGTTGTACGGCACTTCCACCGGCATGCGACGGTTCAGGCCCTTCTCCGTGAAGATCGGCTCGGCCAGCTTCAGCACCACCTTGGCCTTCGTGTACTCGTCTTCTTCGAAGTACCGCGCCGACAGGTTGTAGTCCTTCAGCGCGACGGCCAGCGCGTCGTAGTACTGCTGCATTTCGCTCCACTTGCGGAACGAGCGGTCCTTCATGCGGGCAATGCCCTGGTCGAGCGCCGCCGCGAAGTTCGGGTTCGGGTCCGCGAAGTGGAAGGGCAGCGTCGTGTAGTGGAACTTGTCCGTGTAGAACGCAGACACCGGCGTGTAGTGCTCGAGCGTCGCCATGGGCAGCTCGGTGTGAACGCCGCGCACCGTGAACACCTTGGCCGTGTTGTCGACCGGCACGGTGATGTTCGGGTTCTGGTAGTCGGTGCGGGTGTTGTTGAACACTTCCACCCAGCCCAGCTCCGGGCCACCGGCGTACGCGAAGAGGATCGCCGCCTCGTCGTACTTGCCGATGCCCTTGTTCTGCGCGGTGACGCGAGCGCCGTAGTCCATGATCGACGAGTACGTGTACTCGTACAGGCCTTCGTCGATCTGCTTCTGGCTCTGCCTCGACGCGTCCATCATGTTCTGCGGGGTGACGGGCAGCACGCGCTGACCGCCGACGGTGACGCCGATGGTCTCCTTGCGCAGATCCCAGTAGCCGTCCTGGTAGTTGAGCGCGTCGGCCGAGGCGATGAAGTTGTGCCGCAGACCGAGCGTGTGGCCGATCTCGTGCTCGGTCACGCTGCGGTACGCCTCACGCCGGAGCTCGTCGTAGACCTCCGACTTCGCCAGGCGCTTGGCTTCGGCGTCGTTGCAGCTGTTGCGGTTCGAGCAGGTCGGCGCGCCCTGGGCCTTCAGCTTGGTGAACACCGAGTCGTAGAGCGCCTTCTTGCGCTTGGCGACGCCAATGTAGTCCTCGTCGCTGTACTCGAACTCGTACAGGCAGCCGACCTTCGCGTCGGAGCGCTGCTTGAACTTCTGCCGCGCCTTCTCGATCGGGTCGTCGCCAAACATGACGTTGAGCGCGACCTGCTTGTAGAAGTTGCTGTCGCTGTTGAGGCGCGCCAGGAACCCCTGGTGCGTGGTCATGGTCATGACCGCCTTGCGCACTTCGTCCAGGCCCACCAGCTCAGCCTCGAGCTCCGGATTCTGCTCGATGAGGCGCTTGACGACTTCCTTGCGGTTCTCCTTGGCGATCGGCGGGCGGCCGTTGGCGACCCAGCCGTTGATCAGCGTCTCGAGGCGGCCACGCGGGCGCGCGAACGAGGACATGGGCTGCTGCGGCGCCGACGTCAGCTGGCTGGACGAGCTGGCCGTCGCCGAGCGGCGCGGGTCCGTGGGGTTCAGGTTGGCGAAGACGTAGTTCTTCGCGTCGCGGCCGAGGACCAGGTCTTCGATCGTCACGTCGCCGTTGAGGTACTCCATGACCTGCAGCGAGCTGCCGGCCCACGTGTCCAGTCCAGGGCCGTAGATGTTGGCCGCGGCGCTGACGACCATGCCGTTCTCGGGGTCCACGAAGGACGGGCCGAGGCCGAGCAGGCCACCCGAGTTCTGCTCCACGTAGGGGATCATGTTGTACCGAATGTCGCCCATGCGCGCGTAGGTGCCAGGCTTGCCACACTCGGCGGGGTCGCCCGCCTGTACCGGGTTGCGGCAGACGAAGAACATCTGCGGGACTTCGTTGGTGCCGGCTGGCTTCTCGTACTCGTAACGAACCGGCGCCTCGATGCCGCGGGGCACCGCGATCGCGCGGCGGTACGCGTGATCCCACGAAGACTCGACGGTCTGGAACGGATCGCGGCCGGCCTTCTTCGCCTCGCGCATGGAGGTGATGGGCATGATCCACGACGGGGTCTGCGCGTCGAGGTAATACACGATCGGCTTGAGCGGCCGGTTCTCGACAGGCATCGACTTGAGCGTGGGCTCACCGAGCGCGTTGAGCACCGTGTTACCCTGGGCGTCCTTCACGATGTCCTTGGCCTTGCCCCAGATGTTGTGGCGCATGGCGAAGAGCTGCCGGCCGGACTCGGTGTAGTAGTAGTCCTTGGTGTAGCTGTACGCCTCGGCCCGGAAGTAGCCGAACTTGACCATGGCCTTCTCGGAGTAGGTCAGCGGCTCGTAGTCACGCATCACCTCGTCGTCGACGCGCAGCACCGACGTCCGGACCTTCACGTCCACGCTCTCGCAGTCGAACTGCGAATTGAAGAAGCAGTACGGCAGGTTGCCGTAGCCCGGGTAGTAGATGGAGGGTGGATCGGCGATCTTCTGCACGGTGAAGTCGAAGTAGCGAAGCCCCTTGTCGTCACGCTCGAAGACCATGGCCTGATCCATGGCGCGCTGGTCCTGGTCCGTCACGAAGTGCGTCTTCGTGTTCGGGCCAATGCACTGGTACTCCCAGGTCAGCGCGCTCACGTTGCAGCCAGACGCGTTCTGAACGGCGCCCTGGTGCCAGTTGACGCGCATGAACTCACGCTCGTACCAGGGCCGGTCCATCGAATCCTCGACCAGGACGTTCATCTGCTCGCCCGTGGCGGGGTTGTAAAGCCGCTGCCGATCGAAGTGGCTCACGATCGGGTACGCAATGACAACGTTCCCCTTGTACTGCTTGCCGTCGATGCGCAGCACCTTGCCAATGCGTGACTTTGCGCGGTCGACACTCGGGTCCGCCCCCGGGTTGATCTCGTACGCGCGGTACGCGACGAGCAGATTCTCCTGAACCTCCCAGACGATCTTGTCTTCGATGCCCCAGAACCCAGGCGTCGCGACCGTCGGCGTCTTCGGCGCGTCGACGATCGTCTCCCTGATGTACCACTGGCCCTTCAGCAGGTCCGACTTCTTCATGTAGTTCGGCTGCGTCCGGTCGATCAGCTCAGGCTGGCCACAACCCGCGACGGCCAGCATCGCGGCAGCGGCCAAGACCCATTGGTTCAAGTGCTTCATGGTGGTGGCTCCGTTCATTTCGCGAAGGGTCGTCATGGTCAGAACGCCGACCCGAAGGCCATGTAGAAGTTACGCATCAGGTCCAGGTCGCGCACCGAGTCTTGGTACAGCTCGGTCCACATGCGGCGCCGCGTCTCGACGACGTTCGCGTTGGTCGCGTCGACGTCGCGCATGCAGCGGTACCCTTCCTGCTCGAGGTACCGAGGCAGCGGGCAGGTCGCCGGGTTGCGCACCATGGTCAGGTACGACTGGCCAATGGTGAGCATGCGCACCGCCGGAGTCGAGTCCACCGGGGCTCCGTCACGCTCGATCGCCACGTAGCGCGACCCGTTGACGATGTCTGGCATTTCCACGGCGTGGTAGCCGGGCGCCACGTTGAAGCCCTCCGACGAGCCCAGCTTGAAGATCTGATTGCTCTTCGAGTAGTCCAAGTCGTAGTTCACGCGGAACAGAGCCATGCCCAGCCACAGCGCGTAGATGCGGGCCGTCCAGGTGATGGAGATGTTCACCGGCGCCAGGTTCTGCGACGTGCGGATGCAGTCCGGGCCGCCGGGGCACTGCGTGGGCGGCGCCTTCGGGTAGTCGAAGTTGGCGTACAGGTCCGACCCGGAGATGAACCGCCGCTGCGCCAGCACCGGCCGCGACGTGATCGCCCCCGTGTTGTCCGTGGCCTTGTAGAGCTGCGGGCGAACCTTGTCTTCGTCGTCAGACCAGAGCGAGCCGAAGTTGGCTTGGAACTCGGGGCGGAACACCTGGTAGTAGGAAATGTTGTACCGGTTCCAGTCGGCGTCCTGGTCCGTGCCCTGAATGTCGATGCCGGGGATGACGGCCGCGAACATGGCGCCGAGCTGGTCGTTGTAGTGGCCGGCCTCCGACATGCGGCTGAAGAAGCCGTAGCCAGACTTGAAGTCGTAGCGGCTGTACATGCGCCGACCCATGCCGCGCGGCACCATCATGAACGCGCGTGCGCCACGGTTCTCGGTGAAGAACTCCTCGAGGCGCCGACGGCCCTGCTCGGTCAACTCGTCGAAGTCCTCACCGTCGGCGATCTGATCCCACTGCGGCCCGGTGGTGATGTTGCGCAGGTAGAACAGGCCGAACTCCGGCACCGCCATGACGTTGAGCTGGTTGTTGACGCCGTCCAGCACCGCCATGGTCCAGTAGTCCTGGATCAGCGGGTCGATCTTGAAGTTGTTCGAGATCTCCTGCGAGCGCTCCGCCTGCTTGTACTGGCGGAAGACCCAGTGCTTGTAGACGTTGGCCACCGTGTAGAACGAGCTGAACGTGCTGTTCACCGCCGTGTTGCCGCTGAACCAGGCGCGGTCCCGACGGAAGTGCGTGTCGTAGTAGTACGCCCAGTAGTCCTCGAGCTCCGTGCGGACCTTCTCGTAGTAGTCGGGGCCGCGGTCGAAGCGGTAGCACGACAGCACCGGGCCGTCGGCCGACTCGTCAGAGCAGAACATATACGGCACGCGCATGAGCTTGCCCTGCGTCACCGCAGCCAGCCGCGCCGGGTCGTCGGGCAGCGTGGGGTCCGCTTCGAGCGCGTCGCGAATCTGCTGCTCCTGCGCCCGGACTTCGGTCCACTTCGCCAGGCGACGGTTCGAATCCTTCAGCCGCTCCACGCCGCTGTTGATGACCGCGGTGATGTCGCTGCCTTCGCCGAAGTGCAGGGGCACCGTCGTGTAGTGGAAGCGCTCGGTGTAGTTGTAGATGAGCGGGGTCGTCGCCGTGGCGTTCACCATGGGCAGGTCGACCGCGGCGCCGGTGATCGTCATCTGACGGCCGTCCGTGCCGTTGAACCGCTCGGTCGTGGCGCGCGCGTTGCGGAACACTTCGACATAGCCCGGGTTCGTGTCACCCGAGTACGCGAAGACGATCGCCGCTTCGTCGTACTTGCCCAGGCCGGTCCAATCGCCGTTGCGCTTGCCGTGGTAGTCCATGATCGACGACGACTCGTAGTCGTGCATCTTGCCCAGGCGCTGACCTTCGGTGCCCTCGGCGGCGATCTTCAGGTCCGCCGGCGTGCGCGGGATCTTCCGTTCGTTGTTCTGCACCACGGTGATGGTGCTCTTCTTCAGCTGCCAGTACTCGTCGTCGTAGTTCACGGCGTCGAACGAGCCCGCGAAGTTGTGCCGCAGGTTCACCGTGTGACCGACCTCGTGGATCGTCGTGGCCAGCCACATCTGCTGGCGGAACTTGCGCGCGACGCGGTCGTAGATCGGCTGCTTCCAGCGCATGCACTCCTGGCGGTCCGTCGCGGGGATCTGCAGGCCCGCGTCGCTGATGGCGATCGTGCCGGCGTCGGTCAGCACGTACTCCGGCAGGTCGGTGATCTTCCGCTGGCACTTCGCCGGCGCACCCGCCTTGACCAGCTCCTCGTTGATGAAGTTCACCTGCTCGTTCGCCAGACCAATCATGGTGCGGTCGGTGAACTCAGACATCATCACGCAGTGCTTGGACAGCTCGCTCAGGCGGAACTTCTGGTAGGCGGCGTTCTTGGTGAAGTCCGTCAGCACGGACCGCGACGCCTGCCGGCGGAACGTGGGGTCCGCCTCGGCGCGCGCACGCACGCCCGCGGGCAGCAGGTTCACCAGGTCGTGCTGCACTTCCGGGTTGTCGAGGATCTGCGCTTCGAGGTCCGGGAACTTCGCCAGGTGGTCCGCCGCCGCCTTGAGGTGGTTGCGGTTGCTGGCCGTGCTCGCGCTCGGCGAGAACGCCTTGGTCTGCACGAACTGCTGCATCAGCCCCTGCATGCGGGCCGTCGGCCGGTCCCAGGCGCCGACCGTCTCTTCCGGCACCTGCGGAACGCCCTGCAGCGACGACGTCAGCTCGCTCTCCTTGCGGGCCAGCGCGACGTTGTAGATGGGGTTGTTGGCGATGAAGGTCCGCATGTCGTCGCCGCTGATGTAGTTGGGGATCGTCTTGTCGCCGTTGAGCAGCATGACGTGGTCCACCAGCTGGCGGCCGATCATGTCGACGCCCCAGGTGTACGTGTTGGAGTTACCGGAGATGAGCATGCCGGTCTCCGGGTCCGCGGACGACGGGCCGTAGCCCAGCAGGCCGTTGGCCGTCGGCTCGGCGATGGTGTTGATGAAGCTGTAGCGCAGGTCGCCGAACTTCGGCGAGAAGCCAGGCGCGCCGCAGGCCGCGGGGTCACCCTGCTTCACCGGGTTGTTGCAGACGATGAACATGGAATCGACCTGGCGCCAATCCTTGTCACCACCCTGCGCCGCGGCGATCGCGCGACGGAACGCCTTGTCGTAGTTCGGCTGCAGCGTCTCCATGGTCGGTTCCCAGAACTCCTGGTAGCGGTCTTCGCCGCCCATGCGATCGGGGCGCGTGAAGTAGTACACGATCGGCTTGGGCTTACGCGCCGACATGGCGATCGGCTGCGCGTAGTTCGGCTCGCCCGCGGTGTCCTTCTGGTAGTACTCCTCCCAGACGCGGAAGCGGTTGGCGAGGAGGATGCGGGCCGACTCCAGCGGACCAAAGCGGCGGTCGTAGTTCAGACGCTCCACGCGGAAGTACCCGAACATGGACATCAGGTCGTTGCCGTAGAGCAGCGGCTCGTAGTCCCGCGTGTACTTCTCGTCGATCTTCGAGATCGAAATACGCATCTTGATCTGCGACGAGGCACAGTCGACGCCGTAGGTCAGCAGGCACAGCGGGACGTTGCCGAAGCCCTCCCAGTAGTACACGTCGGGGTTCGCCATGTACCGACCAGTCACGTCGAAGTACTTCAGCTTGCCCTTGTCGTCGTACTCGAAGGTCGGCCAGTCGTAGCTGTCTTCGCCCTTCTCGTTCGGCTGAATCCAGTTCGACGCCGACGAGCCTCCGCTCGGGTTCTGCACCGTGCCCCAGTTCAGGCCCGACGCCTTGTTCAGCTCGTTCATGGACCAGTTCACGCGAATGTATTCGCGCTGGTTCCACGGGCGGTCAGACATGTTCTCGCTGACCACGTTGCTCTGCTCACCCGTGGCAGGGTTGTACTCGCGCTGAATGTCGAAGTGCGCGGTGATGGGGAAGGCCACGACCGGCGAGCCGAAGTACTTCTGGCCGCCCACGCAGCTGCCCTTCGCGTCGCAGTACGTCGCCGTCGTGCCCGACACCTTCGACGTGGAGTCGACGTTCGACTCGGCGCCCGGCGTAAACGAATACGCGCGGTACCCGACCAACATGCCCTGCTGGATTTCCCACACCAGCTTCTCCATGTTGCCCGTCTGGCCCGGGAACGTGAACATGGTGTTGTGCGGCGTGTGCGTGACGGTGTTCCGGAAGTACCACTGGCCGTCGAGCAGGTCCGACTTGCGCACCACGTTCGGCTGAACGCGGTTGACGTCACCGACGCTCTGCGCGCAGCCAGCCGCCAAGACGACCGCGGCGAGCGCGCCCAGCAGGCGGCTGTTGGTTTGGGGGTGGTGCATGATGCCTCCGGAAGGGAACTGCGATGAAGCGGTGTGAAGAGTTGTCGTCACGCGTCTGTCCTCGAAATCAATACGCAGCAGTCAGCGTGAAGTACACACTGGTCGAGTTGTCAGCCCACGTTCCAAACGAGAGGAACGGGAACTTCGGCACCCACGCTCCATTCACGTTCATGAGCGGCGTGGTGAAGTTGGAGATGCCCAGGTCGATCGAGTAGTGGTCGTTGAACTGATAGGACCCACCGAAGAAGGCCGAGAACATGTCAAAGGACCCGCCCCCGGTGCGTGCGACGGGCTGACCGGCAGAGTCGATGCCTTTGGGCGTAAAGTCGTCTGGACGCGACGGGTCGCCCTGCGCCGCATAGCGCCAGAAGCGCAGGTACGTGTAGCCGGCGTACAGCATGAACGCGTCGGTCACGCGCGCCTGCACCGAGCCGCCCACGGTGACGGTCCACTGGTTGTTGTTGCCGATAATGGAAGCGAAGTTCTCGCCGGGGCGGGAGAGGAGCGTCGGGATCCCATCCACCGGCCGGGGGATCGCGTTCGACCGCGTCCCGATCACGGTCTGGGTGACGAAGGTGTGCATGGCCGACGCTCGGACCTGGAGGTCGAAGCGGCTGACGCGCGTCGACATGGCCGCGCCCGCCGAGAGGCCGGCGATCATGCCGTTGTTGAGGCTCTGGTACGACGTGGGCAGGGTGAGGCCGATGTTGGGTGAGACGGCGAGGCCGGAGAAGGGCCCGAACGCCTTGGTTCGGAAGAACGCCGGCGCGACCAGCACCGCACGGGTGTCGAACGGCTGCACCCGCCGCGCGTTGTTATTGTCTGGCATCGTGTACTCGAACAGCAGCCGACCAATGAGGCTCGCGGCCAGCCGCCGGCCCCCGAGCCCAAACAGATACGTCGCCTGCACGCTCAAGTTCGCGGCAAGGTAGGAATACAGCGTCGGGTCGACGAAGGTCCCCGCCCCCAGCCAGTGGTCCAAGCTGGCGATCATCTGGAAGCCGGACTGGTTGGCCTGCTCTTCGGGCGTACGCGCTTGAACGGCGCTCGCGAGGCCGCCCTTCTTCTCGCCGGCCTTCGCCTTGTCGTCGGCCTTCGCGGTCGTCGTCCCGGCAGGCGCTGGCGTCGCGTTGGGTGCGGGGGCCGGCGTCGTCGTCTGAGCGACGGAATCAACCTTCGCCGCCGGCGTTGAAGGCTGCGCCAGCGCCAGCGCCGGCACCAACACCGCCGTCATGCAGAATGAGACCGTCTTCACGTGCACCTCCGACCGAAGCCGCGTGCCCTTGAGCAAGAAGCCTGCCCAGGCGCGCACCTCGCGAGAACCGCTCCAACATTTCGAAACAACTTGGCTTTTTCACCCTCTCGAGCCTTGAGAGCACCCCCGCGGCCGACCGTGGCGCCTGGCAGCGTTAGTGACCGCGCGCTCTGTGGCATCGAAAGCGACAGCAAATCGGCACTCCTCCGACACGGAAGGTGAGGGTGTGGAAAGGGGGCGGCCTGTAACACAGGGGCCACAGGCCGATCAACGCACGTCTGGCGCAGCGCCCTCGGCGCGAAGCAGCCGGGTCAGCCGGGCCGGCTCGACGCGCAAAACCAGAGTCTTTTCATGCGTGTACGTCACCGCACCGGGACCCGCACCCTTTGCCTTCCGGACGTGCTTGGCGAGCACGTAGCTCACCTCGACCTTGGTCTCGCCCTTCGCGTCGGAGTGGTGGGCGGCCAGGTGGGCGGCGTCGAGCAGCACTTCCGTCGGGGCCGCTTGGCCTTTGGGCAGCGGGATCACCACGTGAGCCCCGGGCACCCCGCGCGCGTGGAGCCAGAGATGGTGCGGGGCGGCGGCGTGGAAGGTGAGCTCGTCGTTCGAAGCGGCGCCTCGGCCGACCCAAATCGGCTGCCCGTGTCGGCTGGGGTACACGCGGTAGGGCCGGCGTTCGGGTGGATCAGCCGGGCGAGCGGCGCGCGGGCCGACGGCGGGCGATCCCTCAGCGTTGGCCGGCGCCTCGAGCTGCGCGTCGAGCGCCAGCAGCTCCTGTTCGAGCTGGGCGATGCGGGCGCCGGCCAGCTGAGCGCCGCGCAGGAGCCGGCGGTACTGGTGGAACTTGCGCGCGAGGTTCTCCTGCGGGCTCTTCGCCGGGTCGAGCGGGATGGTGCGCTGCTGCTCTCCCGCTTCGGTCCACTCGCTGACGCTCACACTCTTCGCGCCGCGCTGCACCCGGCTCAAGTTTTGCGCGAGCAGCTCCCCTTCCACGCGCAGCCGGTCGGCGTCGAGCGCGCGCGCGGCGTCGGCCTTCACCTTGTCGATGGTGCGCAGCAGCTGCTTCTTGCGACGCAACAGCGGGGCGGCCTGCTGCTCCCGCCACTGCCGCGCTTCCTTGTCCCCAAACAGCGCCTCGGCGCCGTGGAGCAGCCGCAGGTGCACGTGGTCCGACGCCAGCCTCGAGCCCTGCGGCCGCTCGTCGACGGCGGGCGGCGCAGTCCATTCCCCGCCGAAGCGCAGGCCCCGCGGCAGCGGCAGCGACGCGGTGAGGATTCGGCGGTTTGCGCCGATGAGGAAGACCGCTGGGGTGCCCGCTTCGAGCAGCAGCGTCAGCGTCCGGTCCTTCACGTCCCACCGAGTGGCCAGCGCCCGAAGCCCGGGCAGGACCTCGGCGCCGACCAACTTCGCGCCGGTCAGCTCTCGACGAAGCACCGCTTGCCAGGCCGGCGGGTTCGGCGGGTTGGGTGGGCGCTTGTCGACGACGCCCAGGCGCGCCAGCTCGGGGTCCGCGCACACGTGGAGCGTGACGGTGCGGCCGGGCACGCGCACGTCCAAGAAGCACCGGCTGGCCGTGGGCGCGGCGACCTTCTGCACCACCCCGCCCGCCAGCTCACGCGAGAGCTCTTGGGCGAGAGCGGTCAGCTCGACGGTGCGCAGCGACATGGCTCTTCTTGTTCCCTTCAGCGGGGCAGCGCGCGAATGGCGTCGAGGGAGAACGGGTTGGGCGGCAGCAGCTGGCCGTAGGTGCACGCGGTCGGCGGCTTGTCTTCCCGCCAGCGAATGAAGGTGGCGCCGTGGCGAAAGCGGTCACCCTGGAGGTAGTCGAAGTACACCTCGCAGACCAACGTGGGCGGCAGGCGGGTCCACGGCTGCTCCTTGCCGCTGCTCCACCGGCTGGGAGCGCCCGGCGTGCGGCCTTCACCGAAGGACGGCGCTTCGGCGGGGGCGACCTCGGCCAGGGGCGACAGCCGCTCGAAGAGGGCCTTCTTCTCCTTCGCGGTGAAGGACGACGTGTGGCCGACGTGGTGCAACACGCCCGCGTCGTCGTAGAGCCCCAGCAGCAGCGCGCCCACGGAGCCCTTGGTCTTCCCTTCGCGAAAGCCGCCGACGACACAGTCCGCGGTGCGGCGGTGCTTCACCTTGACCATGACGCGCTTGCCCGACGAGTACGGCAGCTCTTCCCGACGGGCCATGACGCCGTCGCAGCCGGCGCCTTCGAAGTCTTCGAACCACGCCTTGGCCACGGAAGGGTCGCTCGTCTGCGGGGTGACGAAGACGCGCTCGGACTCGCGCACGCACCGCAAGAGCTCTTCGCGTCGCAGCAACCCTGGACGCTCACGCCAGTCGTCGTCGCCCACGGCCAACAAATCGAACGCCACGAAGCTCGCGGGGATCTCCTGCGCGAGGCGGTTGACGCGGGACGCGGCGGGGTGAAGCCGCAGCTGGAGCCCGTCGAAGTCCAGGCCCTTCTCGCCCACGCGAATGATCTCCCCGTCGACGATGATCCGCTCAGGGAGCGCCTCTTTGAGCGCCTGAACGACCTCCGGAAAGTAGCGGGCGAGCGGCTGGCCGCTGCGGCTCTGCAGCTCGACGGACTCGCCGTCGCGGAAGACGAGCGCGCGGAAGCCGTCCCACTTCGGCTCGTAGCGCCAGCCTGGGCCCTGCGGAATGTCGTCGGCGGCCTCGGCGAGCATGGGCTCGAGCGGTGGAGCGAAGGGCAGCGGCATGGTGCGCGGCGTCCTACTCGACGCGACGGGGCTGGTGTACACCGCGCGCCCCGTGAGAGCGCTGAACGTCTTCCGTGACGAGAGCCGTCGACGACGAAGGAGCCGCCGTGAGTGACGTGAAGCTCGACTTTGGACGGCCGGACCGCATCGGCCTGGAGGAGGCGATCTTCTGCCAGGGCAAGACGGTGCAGCACCTGGCGACGATCCTCTCGCTGGCGACCAAGGAGCGCCGCTCGTTCCTGCTGACGCGCCTGTCCGCCGACCAGTACGCGGGCCTGCAACCGGAATGGGGCGCGGCGCTCGACTACGACACGCTGTCTCGGACCGCGGTGTTCGGGAAGACCGTCGCGCTCACCGGTCCCGCGCGGGTGGCGCTGGTGGCGGCGGGCACGTCGGACGCGCACGTGCTGCGGGAAGCGGAGCGGGCGCTCGCGTACGCGGGCGAGGCGACGACCTGCATTCTCGACGTGGGCGTCGCCGGGCTGTGGCGCCTGCAGGAGCGGCTCGAGGAGATCCGCCGGCACCCCGTCGTCATCGCGGTCGCGGGCATGGACGCCGCCATGCCGACGGTGCTCGGCGGGCTGCTCGGCAACGTCCTCATCGGCGTGCCCACGTCCACCGGCTACGGCGTGGCGACGGGCGGACAGGCTGCGCTCCACGCGATGTTGTCGAGCTGCGCGCCGGGCGTGCCGGTCATGAACATCGACAACGGGTACGGCGCGGCGTGCGCGGCGCTGCGGGTGCTGCGCGCGCTCGACACGGCGGCGAAGGCGGTCAGGCATGGCGGCGGCTGAGCCCAGCGCCCCGGCCAAGCCCCTGCTGGAGCGCGTGGGCGTGCAGTATTTCCACCGGCGCTCGCAGCGGCTGGCCGGCCCCGCGCCGAGCGACGCGGTGCACGTCATCAACCCCGAAGAGCGCGCCGGCATGCGCCGGGTCGAACGGGGCGCGGTGCTGCGAGCCGCGGCCGCCGGTGCCGTGTCAGCGTGTGCGTCGGCGGTGGCCGAAGTGTGGGCGTCTCCGCTGGTGCCCGACGGCGCACCGTTCTTCAGCGCGGCCTCGCTGGAGTTCTGGCTGATCGTGGGTGGCGTGACGTTGATCGCGTCGGTCCTGGAGATCCTCTTCATCTACTGGGACACGCTGCGCTCGGTGCACGAGCTGGCGCGGGTGGCGGGCCTGAGCCTGTTCGGTCAGACGGAGCGCGAGGAGCAAGCGCAGCTCGCCGAAGCGCTGGCCCGCGCCGCGCTCGAGCTGCCCAACCCGGTGGACGGGCCGTTCGGCATCAACTCCCGCAAGGACGCGTCGCGGACCATGCTGGTGGTCGCCTCGCTCGTCTACAAGGCGAAGATCGGGCTGACGTCCTTCGTCATCAAGCTGCTGCTGCGCAGGCTGCTCAGCCGGGTCGTGGTGCGCGGCGTGGCCAACGCGCTGCTCCCCTTCGTCGCAGTCCCGGTGACGGCGGTGTGGAACGGCGTCATCACCTGGTGGGTGCTCCAGGAAGCGCGGGTGCGGGCGATGGGGCCCAGCGCGCTGGACGAGCTGGTCGAGCGGGTCTTCGCCCAAGCCGGAGCGCTGTCGGACGCGGGCCGGCTCGCGGCGCTGCGCGCGGTGGCCTCGTCGATCGTGCGCACGCAGGACCTGCACCCCAACCTCGTGGCGCTGCTGACGCGGGTGGCCAGCCGCGTGGGCGACGTGGGCAAGGCGGAGCTCGACGACGTCGGAGAGTTCTTGCGCTCGCTCAAAGCCCTCAGCGCGCCGGAGCTGAGCCTGACGCTGCAGTTGCTCGCGGTGGCCTGCATCGTCGACGGGCGGTTCTCGAAGCGGGAACGCAAGCTGTTCTCCGACGCGCTCGAGGCGGCGGGGCGGCCGGTGGCGCTGGGCAAAGTGGACGAGCTGCGGCGCGCGTTCGTGCACGGCGACGGCGTGGCGGTCGAAGCGGTGCGCGCAGTGGCCTGACGGCTGGCGGGAAGCGAGCGCGCTGCGGGGCCGGCTGCTAAACGAGCCTCGCCATGGCCATCACCTCCACGTCCCCCAGCTTCATGTCGCAGCTGTGCTTCGGCACCATCGAAGAGGACCTGCTCTTGCCCTACCCGTCCATGGGCGAGGCCGAGCAGGAGACGATGCGCGGCGTCATCTCGTCGCTCGAGTCGTTGCTCAAGCCCAAGGAGAAGGACTTCCGGGAATGGGACGCGAAGGGCGAGCTGCCCCCGGCGTTCATCGAGGAGCTCAAGGGCATGGGGCTCTTCTCGCTGGTCATTCCCGAAGCGTTCGGCGGCATGGGGCTGTCGGCCACGGCGTACTCGCGCACGCTGCAGGAGATCGCCAAGTACGACGCGTCGGTCGCGGTGACCGTCGGGGCGCACTCCAGCATTGGCATGCGCGGCCTGCTCCTGTTCGGGACCGACGAGCAGAAACAGCGCTGGCTGCCCAAGCTCGCGACCGGCGAGATGATCGCCGCGTTCTGTCTGACGGAGCCCGGCGCCGGCAGCGACGCGGCCAGCATCAAGTCCACGGCGGTCAGGGACGGGAACGACTGGCTGCTGACGGGCAACAAGCTGTGGATCACCAACGGCGGCATCGCCGACTTCTTCACGGTGTTCGCGAAGACCGGCGGCCAGGCAGACCGCGGCAACATCACCGCGTTCGTCGTCACCAAGGACCTGCCCGGCGTCAGCATTGGCCCCCACGAAGACAAGATGGGCATTCGCGCGTCGTCGACGACGACGGTGCACTTCGACAACGTGCGCGTGCCCGCCGCCAACGTGCTGGGTGAGGTCGGCAAGGGCTTCAAGGTGGCGATGAAGATCCTCAACTCCGGCCGCGGTGGGCTGGGCGGTGGCGCCGTCGGAGGCATGAAGAAGATCATCGCGCTGGCCACCAAGCAGGCGAAGGAGCGCGTCCAGTTCGGCAAGCCGATCGCCGACTTCGGGCTCATCAAGCAGAAGCTCGGGCACATGGTGGTCGACTGCTACGCGACCGAGTCGGCGGTGAACGTGCTCAACCACTTCGTCGACGCCGGCCACCAGGACTACGCGGTCGAAGCCGCCATCACCAAGGTGTTCGGCAGCGAAGCGCTCTGGCGCACGGTGGACGAAGGCCTGCAGATCGCCGCGGGCAACGGCTTCATGCGCGAGTTCCCGTACGAGCGGACGCTGCGCGACGCGCGGATCAACCGCATCTACGAAGGCACGAACGACATTCTGCGACTCTTCATCGCCCTGACGGCCATGAACGAGGTCGGCAGCCAGCTCAAGGAGTTGGGCGACTCGCTCAAGGGGCTGTTCGACAACCCCATCAAGGGCTTTGGCGTGCTGTCCGACTACGCGCGCCGCCGCGCGTCGCTGGTCACCACGTACGTCAAGCGAGACAAGGCGACGTTCACCAAGCTGCACCCGGCCTTGTCCAAGCAGCAGGTGGTCTTCGAAGAGCTGACGCGAGATCTGGCGACGGCGGTGGACCGCGTGCTGCGCAAGCACGGCAAGAACATCATCGGTAAGCAGTTCGCCAGCCGGCGGTTGGCCGACATCATGATCGAGCTGTTCGTGCTGGCCTGCACGCTGTCCCGCGTCTCGACGGCGGTGGCGAACAAGGGCGCGGCGCAGGTGACGAAGGAGCTGGAGATCGCCGAAGTGCTGACCGGGCGGGTCCGACGCCGCGTGCGCAGGCACATGTCGATGATCGACGACAACGACGACGAGCTGATCAAGTCGCTGGCAGACCACGCGCTCGACGCCGAGCGCTACAGCTGGGACAACGTCTAGAACTTCGGGGCGTCGCTCCCCTCAGTCCGAGGCCGTCCTCGCCGGTGCCGACGACACCTCGTAGCCGACGATCGCGCCGGCCAACGTGGCGACGCCGAGGATCGGCAGTGCTTCGAACCCACCGGCGAGCGCCACCGTCGCCGCGCCGAGCAGGGCGCCGAGCAGCTCTCCCAGCAACATCGGGAACACGCCGCCGGTGCCTCGGAACGCCGCCCCGCTCGCGAGCACGCCAAAAGGCAGCCCCAGGCTCCACCCCACCGCACCGCCGAGCCACACGCCCCGCTGCACTCGCTGCGCGCCGGGCTCCAGCGTCTCGCCCACCAGCCCGCCCACCAACGCGCCGCCCGCGCCGGCCAGCGTCCCGAACAACACCGAGAAGAGCACCCGCTTGCCACGAGACGACGCGACGAGCGGGCCTTCGTCGTCGTCGGGCCCGGCCTGGAGCGGCGGGTTGGCGATGACGCCCGGGTCGAGCAGCCCGTCCTGCCGCACCCGCGGACCGTCGGGCCACCCGCCGTCGACCTGCCCGATCGACAGCACAACCGCCGCCCACAAGACCGTCATTGACTCAACCTCCCTCACTTCCGGGCCTTTTCGCCTCAACGCGGCGGCCTTTGCGCTTCTTCACGCCGGCCGGTGCGGTGTCTTCACAATCACTTCCTACCTTCTGTTCACGCGACGGGCGCCAATCTCGGTGCTCGCACGACGTGGAGGACGACATGTTTGGATTCTTCATTGGCGCGCTGTCTCTGGTGGGCCTCATCAAGGTGCTGAAGTGGGGCCGCTCCGCTCGGTGGCAGGGCGGTGCGGGCGGTCCGCGCCGTTGGATGTTGCGCAGGCTCTTCCAGGCGCTCGACACGACGCCCGGCCAAGAGAAGGTGCTGTCCGACGCCTTCGACGCGCTGCGGGCCAAGGGCTTCGCCGTGCGTGACGCCTTCGAGAAGGCCCGCCGAGACATGGCGCAGGCCATGCGCGCGGAGCACTTCGACGGCGAAGCGTACGCCGCCGCCAAGGACGCGCAGCGCAGCGCGGTCGATGCGCTCGAAGCGCAGCTCAAGGAGAGCATGCAGGCCGTGCACGAAGCGCTGCAGCCCGAGCAGCGCAAACGGCTGGCGGACTTCATGGAGTACGGCCCGCGCGGCTTTGGCCACGGCCACGGCTTCCACGGCATGCACCACGGCTGCCACCGCCCGGCGGCCGTCAACCTCTGAAAACCCACCTTCCCTTCACCCACAGAAAAGAGAGAACACTCCATGCACCGCTTCGCGATTGTCCTGTTGAGCTTGGGCGTCATCTTCGGCTTCGGATCCGGCTTCGCCAGCCTGGCCCGCTGGAAGCACCACGGCGGGTGTGACCGCTGGCCCGACCGCCACGCGGCGTACGAATCGCGCTGGCGCCACGGCGAAGCTCCGCCGGTTCCTTCGGCTCCAGCAGCTGCGGCCCCAGCGCCCGCCCCGGCCGCGGCCCCAGCGCCTGTCGTCTACGTCGTCATGCCGCAGGCCCAGGCTGCCGCGCCCGCGCCGATCATCGTGCAGGCGGCAGCGCCGGCGGCGGCCCCCACGGTCGTGACCATTCCTGCCGCGGCGGCCGCGCCCGCCCCGGCGGCGCCGTGAGGCGAAAACCGGCCTGACCTTCTGTGCCGGGTACAGTCATGACCATGGCCTTCCGAGTGCTGCTCATCGACGACGACGCGCGCCTGCCCGAGCTGTTGTCGTCGTACCTGGCGCAGAACGGCGTGACGTTGTCCTGCGCCGCGGACGGCCCGAAGGGCCTGGTCATGCTCGAGCAGGGCGCCTTCGACGCGGTCCTGCTCGACGTGATGATGCCGGGCATGGACGGGCTCGAGGTCTGCAAGCGCATTCGCGCGAAGTCGAACCTGCCGGTCATCATGTTGACCGCGCGCGGAGACGAGACGGATCGCGTGGTGGGGCTCGAGCTGGGCGCCGACGACTACGTGGCCAAGCCGTTCAGTCCCCGAGAGCTGCTCGCGCGGCTCAAGGCAGTGCTCCGACGTGCGCGGCCGGAGGTCGTCAGCGAGCAGCTGGCCGTCAGCGGCATCAGCGTGGACGTGCCGGCGCGCGTGGCGTCGGTGAACCAGCAGGCGGTGGAGCTCACCGGCATCGAGTTCGACATTCTCGTGGCGCTCATGCGGCGGGCCGGCCGCGTCGTGCCGCGGGACGCGCTGCTGTCGGAAGCAGGGCGCAGCGACGTGGTGGTGGGCGAGCGCACGGTGGACGTGCACATCAGCCACCTGCGGCAGAAGCTGGGCGACGACCCGCCCAAGCTCATCAAGACGGTGCGCGGCGTGGGCTACGTGCTGGCCAAGGAGTGACGGATGCGGCACGGCGCGCATCACCACTTTCGAGCGCACCACCGGCCGCTGGGGCCCATGGGCCGCTTCGTGCGGTCTTCGCTGCGGCGGCGGCTGTTCTTCTGGCTGTTCGGCTCGCTGCTGGCGACGGCGCTCGTCATGAGCGCGGTCGGAGCGGTCGCCATGCGTGTCGACGGAGAGCCCATGCAGCGGCAATGGGCCGGCTGGTCGAGGTGGTTCGGTCAGCAGTTCGCTTCACATTGGGACGACGCGGCGCAGCGGCGCGACTTCATGCGCTCGTCCGCCGAACAGCTCGGCGTCGATCTGCGGTTGGTGGACGGCCACGGCGCGGTGCTCGATCAGGTCGGCGAAGGCTGCCGGCGGCCCACGCTCGTCGCCGTGACCCGCGGCGACGTGCCCCTCGGCACCATCGAGCTGTGCTGGCGTCACGCACCGGGGCCCGGGTGGCGGCTGGTGCTCGCGGTCGCCGTGCTGCTGCTGATTCTCTGGACCGTCGCGGGGAAGGTGGCGCGCCGCCTCGCGCTGCCGCTCGATCGGCTGGCGGACACCGTCGGCCGCATCGGCAAGGGTGAGCTGTCCGCGCGCACCGACTTGGGCTGCGCCGAGCCCGGAGAGATTGGCCTGGTGTCCGACGCGGTCAACGACATGGCCGGCCGCATCGAGAAGCAGCTGAAGGACCAGCGCGAGCTGCTCGCGACCGTCTCGCACGAGCTGCGTACCCCGCTGTCCCGCATCCGCATCATCACCGAGATCGCCCGCGACACCGGCGCGACGCCGAAGACGTACGACGAGCTGGATCGTGAGGTGGCGGAGATGGACGGGCTCGTCGGCCAGCTGCTCGCGTCGAGCCGGGTGGACTTCGGCGTGCTGTCCGCCCGCGCGCTGAGCGTGTCCGACGTCGCGCTGCAGGCGCTCGAGCGGTCCGGTCTGCCGCCGACCCACCTCGTGGTCGAAGGTGAAGGGCCGACGCTCACCGCCGACGCGACGCTGGTGCAGCGCGCGCTGATGAACCTGCTCGACAACGCGGCCAAGCACGGGAACGGCGCCGAGCAGCTGAAGGTGACGTTGTCGACCGACCGCGCCCGCTTCGAGGTGCTCGACACCGGGCCCGGCCTGAGCGCGCCCGAAGCGCAGCTGTTCACCCAGTTCAAGAAGAGCACCGGCGACGGGCTGGGGCTTGGCCTGGCGCTCGTGCGGCGCATCGCCCAGGCGCACGGCGGCGACGCCTTCGCGCAGACGCGGCCGACGCGCGGAGCGTGTGTGGGCTTCTGGATTCCCCGGGCGCCGACAGCGCCAGCGTGAGCGGAGCGGCGAGCCTGCTCGGCGAGGCGAACCGGGCCCGCCCACAGTGAATCCACCCGGCCCCAGCCCCGTCTGAAGGGCATGAACTGGAAACGCACCCTCGCCGCCCTCACCGTCGTCGCTGGCCCCGCCTTCGCGGACCCGCCGTGTGACGACGAGCACGCCGCGCACCCCGTCGGCTACGCGCCCGCGCCTCCAGCCCAGTACGCGCCGGCGCCCCAGTACGCGCCGCCGGTGCCTCCGCCGATCGCCAACGGAGGCCAGGTGGTGGTGGCTCCGCAGCGGCCGGGTCGCTGGGAGCTGCGCAACACCCAGCAGTGGGTGCCCGGGGCGACGGAGACGGTCTGGGTCGAAGGGCGCTGCCGCGGGCCAGCCTGGAAGGCGCGCTGCACGCCCGGCCAGTACGTCACGCGCACCGCGCCGGGCCGCTACGTCACCGTGCAGCAGTGGGTCTGGGTCGACGCGCCACGGCACCAGGAGCGCTGGGCTCGCCGCGGCCACCGCTTCTGAACACCGGGCCTCACGCCCGCCAGTCGTCGTGCACGGCCTTCCCCGGGCCGTCCACGCGCTCGAAGGTGTGGCTGCCGAAGCAGTCCCGCTGCGCCTGAATCAACGCAGCGGTCCCGCGGGCGGTGGTGAGCGAGTCGTACCAGGCGAGCGACGTGGCCAGGCCCGGCACGGCCAAGCCCGCCCTCGCGGCCGCCGCCACCACCCGCCGAAACGCAGGTGCCTTCACCTTGAGCTCGTCGACGAAGCTCGGTGCGAGGGCCAACAAGGCCGGCGCGGGGACCTGCGAGAGCGCCTGCTGAATGCGCCCCAAGAAGCCCGCGCGAATGATGCAGCCCGCCGTCCAGATGCGAGCCACCTCGGCCAGGTTCGTCCCGTAGCCGAACGCCTGGCTGGCGGCGCCGAGCAGCGCGAAGCCCTGCGTGTAGCTGGCGATCTTCGCCGCGTAGAGCGCGTCGGCCACGTCCTGTACCGAGACGCCTTCCACCTTCGTGCGCACCGGCGCGTGCGCGGCTTCGGCCTGCACCCGCAGCCCCTTGGCCGAAGAGAGGAGCCGAGCGTCGACCGCCGCGGTGATGGTGGGGATCGGCACGCCCAGCTCGGCCGCGGCGACGACGGTCCACTTGCCCGTCCCCTTCTGCCCGGCCTGGTCCTGCACCGCGTCGAGCAGCAGCTCCCCCGGCCGCTGCGGGTCCTTCACCCGGAAGATGCGCGCGGTGATCTCGATGAGGAACGACTCGAGCGGCCCCGCGTTCCACTGGGCGAAGGTGTCGGCGAGCTGACTGGGGCCCAGGCCCAAGCCGTTGCGCAGCACCGCCGCCGCCTCGGCGATCAGCTGCATGTCGCCGTACTCGATGCCGTTGTGCACCATCTTCACGAAGTGGCCGGCCGAGCCGAGCCCACAGTGCGTCACGCAGCTGCCGCTCGCCGAGCGCGCCGCGATCCGCTCGAGCACCGGCTGCAGGCGGGTCCACGAGTCGACGTCGCCGCCGGGCATGATCGACGGGCCCAAGAGCGCGCCTTCGGAGCCGCCAGACACGCCCATGCCGACGAAGCGCCAGGGCCGCCCTTTCGACCTCGCCACCCGCCGGTCGGTGTCCGAATACAGGCTGTTCCCGGCGTCGACGACGATGTCACCTTCCTCCAGCAGGCCGTCGAGCGCGTCGAGCACGTCGTCCACCGGCTTGCCGGCGTTCACGAGCACCACCAGCCGGCGCGGGCGCTCGAGGCGCGCGACCAGCTCCTTCAAGGTGGGCACCACGTCCAGCTTCGCGTCGGGGTGCGCGCTCGCCAGCGCCTTGGCGTGGTCGAAGTGCAGCGTGTAGCCGCCGACGGAGAAGCCCTTGCTCGCGAAGTTGCGCGCGAGGTTGCCACCCATGACACCCAGGCCAACGACGGCCACGTCGTTCAGCGCGTTGCTCATTGCCGTACCTCCTGATCCGTCACCACGAAGATCCGTCCCAGCTGCGCGGCGGGCAGCTCCGGCTCGCGGCGCCACAGCCGCTCCAGCGCCGGTCGCTTGTTCGGGCCCCAGGCCACCAGCACCCGGTGCTTCGCGGCGGCCAACAGCGCGCGCGACAGCGTCACCCGCGTCGCTGGAGGTTTGGGCGAGTCCGTCAGCCAGGTGACCGGCACCGTCCGCTCGAGCACGTGGTGCTTGGGGAAGAGCGACGCCACGTGCCCGTCTTCGCCCATGCCCAACAGCACCACGTCGAGCCCGCCGTCGAAGAAGTCGGTGAGCGCCTGTGTCACCCGCCCCTCGGCCTCCGACAGCTCTTCGCCGTCCAGGAACAAGGGGAGCTCGAGGCCCGGCGGGTCCGCCAACGTCAGCGCGCCCTCGCGGTACGCCTGCCCGCGGTTCGACGCCAGGTTGTCGAAGGGCACGGCGCGCTCGTCACACCAGATCAACCGCGTGTGCCGCCACACGTGCTTGGGCAGCCGCAGCCGCGTGTCGCGCAGCGTCGCCAGCGCCGAACCACCGGACACGGCGAAGCGCGCGTCGCGCTCGGCGTCCACCTGCGCGAGCAAGTCGGACACCAGCTCGGCGCCCTGCTCCACCGGGTTGTCCACCACCAGCCACTGCGTCGTCTCGTCAGCCACGGGTCCACGCTCCTTGGCAGCCATGGAAGAGCCGCTGGGCGTCGGCCGGGCCCCAGCTGCCCGCGGGGTAACGCTCGAGCGGTGACGCGCCGCGCGCCCACGCTTGGTGCAGCACGTCGGCAAACCGCCAGCTCGCTTCGATCTCGTCGCCGCGCAGGAACAGCGTCGCGTCGCCGATCAGCGCGTCGAGCAGCAGCCGCTCGTAGGCCGGGGCGGTGTTGGTCCCGAACGTCGACTGGTAGTCGAACGCCATCTGGGCGGGGTGCATGACCATGGCCGCGCCGGGCTGCTTGACGCCGAAGGACAGCCGCACCGCTTCCTTGGGCTGAATGGACAGCGTCAGCACGTTGGGGCGCACCTGGGCCAGCTCGCCCGAGCGCAGCAGCCGGCGGAACTGGTCGTCGGCGAGCCCGTCGGGCCGGTTGAACAGCTGCACCGGCGGCGTCTTGAACTGCACCTGCACCTCGGTGAAGCGCTTCTTCAGGCGCTTCCCGTGACGCAGCAAGATCGGCACGCCCGCCCAGCGCCACGTGTCCAGCTCGCAGCGCACGGCGACGTAGGTCTCGGTGTCCGAGCCCGGCCGCACCCCTTCTTCGTCGAGGTAGGCCGGCACGGCCTGCCCGCGCACCTCTCCGGCGTCGTACTGCGCGCGGACGCAGTGCGCGCCCATGTGTTCGAAGTCCGGTGCCCGCAGCGCTTCGAGCACGGCCACCTTCTGCGCGCGCACGGACTTCGCGTCGAGCGAGTTGGGCGTCTCCATGGCCACCAGCGAGAGCACCTGGAGCATGTGGTTCTGCAGCATGTCCCGCAGCGCGCCGGTGCCGTCGTAGTAGGCGGCCCGCCCGCGCTCCATGCCGAGCTCCTCGGCGACGGTGATCTGCACCAGCTCGACGTGCTCACGGTTCCACAGCGGCTCGAAGATCGCGTTGTGAAAGCGAAACCCGAGGATGTTCTGGACCGTCTCTTTCCCCAGGTAGTGATCGATTCGGTAGATCTGAAACTCTTTGAGGTTCGAGTGCAGGTGCCGGTTGAGCAGCTGCGCGGTCTTCAGGTCGTGCCCGAACGGCTTCTCGACGACGATCCGCCGCCACGCGTCGCATTCCCCTTCAGCCATGTGCAGCAGCCCGGCGCGGGTGAGCTGCGTCACCGCGTCGGCGAACAGCTCGGGCTTGAGCGACAGGTAGAACAGCCGACCCGCGGCGCGCCCACCAGGCAGCGCGTCGAGCGCGGCGCTCAGCGCCTGCACGTCGGCGGCTTGGAGCACGTCGCCGGGCACGTAGCGCACCCGCGGCGCGAGCGCGTCGAACGCGGGCTTGAGCTCGTCGGGCATGGCCTTGCGCACCTCGGCCCGAAAGGACTCGTCGGTGTGCTTCTGCCGCGACACCCCGACGACGTGGAAGCCGCCCGCGGGCTGGCCTTTTGCGGCGAGGCTCGACAACGCCGGCATCAACTTGCGCAGGTTCAGGTCACCTGACGCACCAAAGATCACGATCTGCGCTGGAAACGACATGGACGCCCTCCCAACCGAAACGTGTGTGCCGCTCGTCGCCGTCAAGCCTTGATCGCGGGCTGCGCCTTGGGACGCAACCCCACTGATTCGGGCCCGTCCGTCTCGAGGCCGAGCGCCATCTCGAGCAGATCGATGAGCGCCGCCTTCGAATCGGCGTCGTCCGCGGCGAGCACGACGACCTCCACCGGCAGTCGTTCTTCGGGCGGCACGCCTTCGCTGTCCACGGGCTTGCCGCTCGCGTCGAGCTCTTCGACGAGCAGGTCGCCGTCTCGGTGAATCGTGTAGCGCCGGTGCATGGCCCGAGCTTACACTCCTGACCCGTGCCGCTCGGCCTTTCCGCGTTGGCCCGTCGCTTCCTGACGGAGCCAGCCGCCTTCAAGCGCAGCGTGGTTTCACCAGCGCTGGTCTGGGCGGCGCCGAACATGGCCAACGAAGGTGAGAAGTGGGACGTCACCGACGTGGGCACGGTGCTGACGCGCCCCACGACGGAAGACCCGCTGGTGCTCAACGTTGAAAAGGTGCCGGGTCGGGCCAACCCGTTCGCCATGGGCGTCACCGTCGGCCGCGTGGAGACGAACGACATCATCGTCGACGACGCTTCGGTCAGCCGCTTCCACGCGTGGCTGCAGCACGACGACCGCCACGACCACTGTTACCTCTTCGACGCCGAGAGCAAGAACGGCACCTGGCTCGACGCCGTGCGCCTGACGCCGAGCCAGAAGGTGAAGCTCAACGACGGCAGCATCATTCGCTTCGGCGACGCGGAGATGAAGTTCCTCCTGCCCACCTCACTCGCGCGCTACGTGGAGTTGGTGTCGACGCGGTGAAAACGCCCCATGCCTGAGCTGCCGGAAGTCGAAGTGGCCCGCCGCGCGTTGGTGCGCTGGCTGGGAGGACGCAAGGTGATCGCGGCTCACGCGGACGCCAAGGCCCGCACGTTTCGTGGGAGCCGCGTGAAGGACTTCGAGGCCATTCGCGGCGGACTGGTGAACGCCGAGCGGCGCGGCAAGTACCTGCTGCTCACCTTCGAAGGCGGGCGCGGCTGCGTGGTGCACCTGGGCATGACCGGCAAGCTCGTCCGGCGCGGCGCGACCGTCGACGAGCCGTACTCCAAGGCGCGGCTGCTGCTGGACGACCGCAGCGTCATTCACTTTCGAGATCCACGGCGGTTCGGCCGAATCGAGCCGATGCCGGCGGGCGCGCTGCTCCAAGCCAAGGCCGTGCAAGCGCTCGGGCCCGACTGGCTGGTCGACGCGCCGAGCGTGGCGCAGATCAAACAGTGGCTGGGCAAGAGCAAGCGGCCCATCAAGGTCGTCCTCATGGACCAGGGCCTGCTCGCGGGCTTGGGCAACATTCACGCGGCCGAAGCGCTGTTCCGCGCGCGGCTTCACCCGGGCAAGTCGGCGGCCGAGCTGTCCGACGACGAATGGAGCCGGCTCCACGACGGGGTCTGCGCGGCGCTGCGCTACGCGCTCGAGCACGAAGACGGCGACGAGATTCGCTACGTCGAAGAGCCCGGCGCCGACAACCCGTTCCTCATCTATGGGCGCGCGGGTGAGCCGTGCCCGACGTGCCGGACGACGGTGGAGACGTTGGACCAAGGCGGGCGCACCACCCACTTCTGTCCCAAGTGCCAGGCGCCGCGGGCCGGCGCAGCGCCCAAGACCGCGGCCAAGTCCGCGCCTAAGCGCCAGCCGAGCCGCAAGCCGAAGCGCAGGAGCAAGGCGACATGAGCACCAAGGGCCTCGACCACGTAGCGATCGCCGTGAAGGACCTGGACCAAGCCGTGAAGTACTACGTGGACGTGCTTGGCTTTGCGCCGCCGGAGCTCGAGGTGGTCGAAGACCAGAAGGTGCGCACGGCGATCTTCGGCCACGGCACCGGCCGCATCGAGCTCATCTGCCCGACCGAACCCGACACGAGCGTGGCCAAGTTCCTCGAGAAGCGCGGCGAAGGGCTGCACCACATCTGCGTGGAGGTCGCCGACATCGAGGCCACGCTGGCCGAGCTCAAGGCCAAGGGCGCGCAGCTCATCGACCAGACGCCCCGCATCGGCGCCGGCGGCGCGCGCATTGCCTTCGTGCACCCCAAGGGCGCGCTCGGCGTGTTGACCGAGCTGCGCCAGGGAAAGCCGTAAGCACCTCACCGGCGTTCGAAACAGCCGCTCCTTCGCGCGACAGTCCCGGTGGCGCCGCGGCGGAGGAGCCGCTACCTCAAACGGCGCCGTGTCCGTTCCCACTTCGCGCCTTCGGCCGCTCAACACTCAGCCGCTCCACCCGAGCCGCCAGCTCGTCCTGTATTGGATGACGGCGTACCGGCGCAGCACGTTCAACTTCGCGCTGGACCGCGCGGTGGAGCACGCCGAGCAGCTGGGCAAGCCGCTGGTCGTGCTCGAAGCGCTGCGCGCGGGCTACCCGTTCGCGAGCGATCGCCTCCACACCTTCGTCCTGCAAGGCCTGGCGGACAATGCCGAGGCCTTCGAGCGAGCGCCGGTCAGCTACTGGCCGTACGTCGAGCCCGCGCCCGGCCAGGGAAAGGGCCTGGTGGAAGCGTTGGCGCAGCACGCGTGCGTCGTCGTCACCGACGATTGGCCCAGCTTCTTCGTGCCGCGCATGCAGGCGGCGCTGGCGGCCCGCGTCGACGTGCGGGTGGAGGCGGTGGATTCGAACGGGCTGTACCCCATGCGCGCCACCAGCCGCGTCTTCACGACGGCGCACTCCTTCCGCATTCACCTCCAGAAGGAGCTCCCGCCCCACCTGGGGCAGCTGCCGAGTGCGCGTCCGCTCGACGGGCTGGCGCTCCCTCGGCTGCCACTCGAGAAGCTCCTCGCCAAGCGCTGGCCGCGGGCGACGGCGGCGCTCCTGGCCGCGCAGCCAGACGCCCTCGCCGCGCTGCCGATCGACCACACCGTGCCCGCGGTCGCCATGCGCGGCGGTCCGAAGAGTGCGCAGGCGAGGCTCGATCACTTCGTGGAGCACTTGCTCCCGCGCTACGCCACCGGGCGCAACGAGCCGTCGGTGGACGGAACGAGCGCGCTGTCGGCCCACCTTCACTTCGGGCACACCAGCGTGCACGAAGTCTTCGCGGCCGTGTCGGCGCAGGAACGGTGGACGCCGGCGTCGCTGGGCCGGCCCAACGGAGGCGCCAAGGCGGGCTGGTGGGGCTTGTCGGCCGACGCGGAGGCGTACATGGATCAGCTCGTCACCTGGCGCGAGCTGGCGTTCAACGCGGCGGCCAACGACCCCGCGGGCGCGGGCGAGCTGTCGTCACTGCCGGACTGGGCCCAGCAGACGCACCGCAAGCACGCGAACGATCCACGACCGTCCCTGTACTCGCTGGAGACGCTCGAGCGCGCGCAGACCCACGACGAGGTCTGGAACGCCGCGCAGACGCAGCTGGTGCGCGACGGGTGGTTCCACAACTACCTGCGCATGGTGTGGGGGAAGAAGATCTTCGAATGGTCCCCTTCGGCGGCCGAAGCGCTGCGCCGCATGAAACACCTCATGGGCAAGTACGCGCTCGACGGGAGAGACCCCGTCAGCGACCAGGGCTACCTCTGGGTGCTGGGCCGCTACGACCGCGCCTGGGGCCCGGAGCGGCCGATCTTCGGCACCGTCCGCTACATGAGCAGCCAGAACACGGCGAAGAAGCTGGACCTGAAGGGCTACCTCGCGCGCTACGCCCCGCGGCAGCAGGGCTCCCTCGACCTCTGAAGGCCCGCGGCTGGCGAAGGCCTGCTACACGCTCAGGCTCCCTTCTTCGAGGTGAGGTTCGACGGACATGCGTGCGCTGCTCCAGCGA
This sequence comes from Myxococcaceae bacterium, assembly GCA_022842905.1. GTDB lineage: Bacteria > Myxococcota > Myxococcia > Myxococcales > Myxococcaceae > JALHOS01. The sequence continues at coordinate 34,126 of JALHOS010000022.1, forward strand.
GTGAGCGAGGCCTCAGTGACGGTAGACGGCCAGGTGACGGGGCAGATCGGCCCGGGGTTGTTGGTGCTGCTCGGCGTCGGCAAGGCGGACGGCCCGGCGGACCTCGACTGGCTCGTGGACAAGGTCGCGGGGCTGCGGATCTTCGAAGACGCGCAGGGGAAGATGAACCTCTCGGTCCTCGACACCAGCAAGGCCCTGCTCTGCGTGAGCCAGTTCACGCTCTACGCGGACACGGCCAAGGGCAAGCGGCCCAGCTTCGTCGACGCCATGCCTCCGGACGAGGCCAAGCGGCTCTACGGCGAGTTCTGCGCCAAGAGCCGCGCCCTGGGGCTCACCGTCGCCGAAGGCGTGTTCGCCGCCGACATGAAGGTCGCGCTCGTCAACGACGGGCCCGTCACCATCTGGCTCGACAGCAAGGCGAAGCTCGGCGGCTGACGCGCGGGCCGGCCGTCACTGCCACGCCTTCATGGGCCCCAGGTCGTGCACCTTGGCGAAGCCCTTGGCCTTGAGCACACCCGCGGCCCGTGCGCTGCGCGCGCCGCTGCGGCAGTAGACGACGACGTCCTGCTGTTCCTTGCCGGCCAGCAGCGCCAGCTTCGCGTCGAACTCGTCGACGGGCAGGTTGAGCGCCCCGTCCAGGTGCCCGGCTTCGAACTCCTCGGGTGTGCGCACGTCGACCAGCGTCGCGCCGCCGGCCACCAGGGCCCGCGCTTGTTCTCCGGTGACGGTGGCGGCCTTCGAAGCGCAGCCGACGACGAGGGCGAGGGCGAAGGACGAGCAGAGAAGGAGCTGGCGGCGAGTCATGGTGAGCGCTGCTCTACCACGGCCGCTAGAGCGCCGATCGGGTTAGCGGACCGAGTGAAGCCGAACAGTTGCGAGCATGGCGAGGCACGACGACGCGGAGCCTACCGAGGTAGGCGACCGAGGAGGAACGAAGCCAGGCGACGCAAATGGGCGACTTCACGACGGGAGGTAACCTGTTCGGCGCTCTAGGCGGCTTGCCGTGGGCCGGTGAAGTGCGTCACCAGCAGCTGGCGTACGGCGTCGGCGCGCAGGGGCTTGGGCAAGCTGCCGTTCATGCCGGCGGACACGCAGGCCCGGCGCGCGTCGTCGGCCACCGTCGCCGACAGCCCGACGACCAAGCCTTGGTACCCAGCGGCGCGCAGCGCCTTCGTCGTCTCGAAGCCGTCCTTGCCGGGCATGCTCAGGTCCATGAGCACCATGTCGAAGCCGGCGGGGCGCACGAGCGACAGCGCCGCCTCTCCGCTGGGCGCTTCGCTGACCTGACAGCCCCGCGCCTCGAAGAGCCGCCGCGCCACCAGCCGGTTGACGGCGTTGTCGTCGACTACCAGCACGCGCAGCCCCGTCGGCGTGTCGGCGTCCTTCAGGCACGGGCGCTGGGTGGGGACGGCCGCGCTCACCAGCGGGAGAACCGCGCGGAAGGTGCTGCCTTGGCCGCGCTCACTCTGGAGCGTCAGGTGCCCACCCATGGTGGCGCACAAGACCGCCGACACTGCCAAGCCCAACCCGGCGCCTTGGTTGGCCTGCGTGCGCTCGTCGTCGGCGTGGGAGAACGGCTGGAACAGCTTGGCCTGGGCTTCTGCGCTGATGCCAGGGCCGGTATCGGCCACGACGATCTCGAGCAACTCCCCAGCGCGCCCGAAGCGAACCTGCACGCGCCCTGCGTCGGTGAACTTGAGCGCGTTGGCGATGAGGTTGTTCGCGACCTGCCGCAGCCGAACGCCGTCGACCGCGACCGCCACCGGGAGAGCCGAGTCCACGCTGACGCTCAGCTCGAGCCCCTTGCGCTGCGCCGTCGGACTCCAGAGGCCACGCAGCTCCTGCGCCAGCGCTTCGAGCACCAGCGGCGTCGGGTGCAGCTCCATGCGCCCGGCGTCGGCCTTCGAAAGATCGAGCAGATCGTTGAGCAGCCCCACCAGCACCGAGCCCGAGCTGCGAATGGCCTCGACCATTTCCCGCTGCCGGTCGCTCAGCGGCTCGTCGATCAACGCGTCGGCCAGGCCCAGCACGCCGTTCATGGGCGTCCGCAGATCGTGCCCCACGTTGGCGAAGAAGCGGCGCTGGCCCGCTTCGGCCTCGCGCATGCGCACGAGCGTGGCTTCTTTCTCGCGCCAGAAGACGAGCACCACGGTGACGCAGCCGCAGAGCACGAAGAGCAGGTTCATGCCCTGGGTCAGCGCTGGCGTCGGGTCCACCTCACCGAGCGTCACCCCGAGTGAACCCGCGAAGACGCCCACCAGCCCCGCGAGCGCGCACACGAACACCCAGACCCACGTCGCCTTCGCGCCCAGCACCGTCGCCGCGGCGAGTGGCAGCAGCAACAGAAACATGAGCGTCGAGAAGTCGAAGGGCGACGGCGCCAGCGAGCCGACGACGATCGACGCGGCGAAGGCGAGCAGGAGCCCGTGGACCGCGAACACCCGACGGCGCACGCCGCGCCCGACGAGCAACGCGAGCAGCGACAAGCCCGCATTGACCGCGTTCAGCCCGAACGCCCAGCGCAGACCGCTGGCCCACGCCAGGGCGACCGACGCGAGGCTGAAGCCCAGCGCGGCGAGCGAGACCGAGAAGAAGACCAGCGTCCGCGCGCGCTCGTCTTCCGTCAGGCCCTCAGGGACCCAGCGCTCGAAGAGGTGCGGACGAGGACGGCTGCGGAGCACGCCTCAACAGGTAACCGGGGGCTCAGCCCGTGCGCACGCGATCGCCGTCGGCTGGGTCCGGCACGCCCCGCCCCAGCGCTCACCCGGGTCACGGGCACCCTCCGTCCCCAGGCGCCACGCGCACGACACGACCGTCGTCGAACGCGACGAAGAGCGTGTTCCCGTTCTCGAAGAAGCGCCCGCTGCCGACGTTGGCGGGGACGCCGCCGTCCGACAGCAGCGGAGCGATGGGCTCCCAGCGCGCCTTCACGTCGAGCCCCGCGTCGGCCGCGCCGGTCAGTCGCTCGACGCCGCGCGTGGTGATCGCGAGCGTGTCTCGGCAGCTCGTCGAAACGTCGACGACGCGGGCGCCGTCCGGGAGCGCGTCGCTCAACACCACTCGGTTGGGCACCGACAAGACGCGCCCGCTCGACAGGACCAGGCGGGTGTGCGCGCCCAGGCTCAGCGCACGGACCGGCGAGCCCAAGTCCGCGGGGAGGGCCAAGGGGCCCAGCTGCCACTGGTCCGCGGCGATCGGCGCGGCGT
>JALHOS010000023.1:0-3626 GCA_022842905.1 Myxococcaceae bacterium
GCCCGCGCTGCTGCGGCGCACCGTGGGCACCTGGGAGCCGACCTCCCAGCTGCCCGCCGGCCCGCGCCTGGACGACGTGCGAGGAGTCAAAGCCAGCCTGCTGGCCGACTTCACCCGCCACCGCCTGCCGCCGCCGGGACGTGGCGCTGACGAGGACGACGACTGACGGCGCGTCGTCAGGCCTTCAGCGTCGACCCGTGGGTGTGCCCGGGCGCTTCGAGCGCTGGCACCAAGCAGCGGACAAGACCTTCCAGCTCGCTTTGCGAATGGGTCGCAGGGCGCTGGTCTTCATCGAAACCCGTGCTGCGCATCGGGCACACCCGCCATCGCGCTCCGCCCACTTCTCATGAACCACATCATCCCCAATGGCCACGTCGGCGTGCTCTTCGAGGACGGCGTGCTGACCCGCACGCTCCCGCCGGGCAAGCACGTGCTGCGCGCGTTCCCCTGGGCGCCGAAGCGGCAGCTGGTGCTCATCGATCAACGTGAGCGCTCGAGCACCATCAAGAACCAGGAGATCCTCACCGCCGACAAGGTGTCGGTGCGCCTGTCGCTGCTCGTGTACTTCAAGGTGACGGAGCCGACGCGGGCGCTGACGGCGGTGGCCGCGTACGAAGACCGCATCTACGAAGACGTGCAGCTCGCCGCGCGGCGCTTCTTGGCGACGCGAACGTTGGATCAGATCCTCAAGGACCGAAACGAGCTGTCCGACGCCATTCGGGCAGACGTGACGGCTTCGGCGCTGGACTACGGCGTCCAGGTGCTGCGGGCCGACGTGAAGGACCTGGTCTTCCCGGGCAACCTGCGCGAGGTGATGAACAAGGTCATCGAGACGGAGCGGCAGGCCGAGGCCCGCCTCATCGAAGCCAAGTCCAAGGCCGCCGTGGCGCAGCTCGAAGCGCGGGCCCAGGCGCAGGCGCTGGAAGATCGCCTCGCCGCCGAGCGCAAGCTCGTCGCGCTGGCCCAGGAGCACCCAGAGCTGCTGCGGCTCAAGGAGCTCGAAGTGCTCCGCGACATTGGCCTCAAGGGCGGCAGCCACCTCTACCTGGGGCTCAAGGCGCTGCAGCGCGACCCGGAGCGCGGGTGAAAGCCCAAGCGCCGCTCACTTCCAGCGGAACGTGAAGTCGGCCCGCTCGCCCGAGAAGGCCGTCAGCTCGGCGCGGTACTCCGTCAGGTGCGCCGCGCTGCCTGCCTCGTCGAAGACGCCTCGGTAGAAGTGGGGGCGGCCCACCGGTGCGACCCACACGCGGACGAACTGCGGCCCCTCTTCGACGATCTCCGACTTCGAATAGTTGTTCACCGTGCGCATGCTGTGCGTGAGCCGGCGCGACGTGCGCAGCGGGCCGATGACGCCGGCCATGGCGAAGGTGGCCTTGCCCAGCAGCGTCTGGGCGAAGCCGCGGACGAAGTCTTTGCCCAGCTCGTAGTCTTGCTCGTCGGGCGAAAGCGACGGGTAGCGCAGCGCGCCGATGAGCTCCATCAGCCGGGTGAACTGCTGCATGGTGTACGCGGGCAGCAGCCGGGCCGGGTTGATGCCGATGGCGATCAGGCGCTGGGTCACCTCCGGCGCGATCGGCGTGCCCAGGCACTTGAGCATGCCCTGGACGGAGCTTTCGAAGACCAGGCGCTCGGTCACGTCGCGGCCAGCCTCTCGTCGAGCCACTGCGCGAAGGGCTGGGACCCGAGCAGCGCCTCGAGCCGCTCTGCGAGCCAGGGCTCCACGTGGGCGCGCACTGCTTCCTTCAACCCCCACGCCTCGAGCGCCTGGCCGGCCGTCTTGCCCGCCAGCTCCGCGACGACGGCCTGGGCGGCGCGTTCGAATAGCGCGTGCCCCTGCGGCAGGGCGGTCACCGACTCGAGGGCCGCCTTCAGCGTCTGCACCGCGCCGGCGACGTCGGCGTTCATCAGCTCGCGGGCCAGCTGCGCGTGCGTCAGCTCCAGCGCGCCGTCGAAGAACGCCAGCCGCAGCTCCGCGGCTTCGGCTGCGCGCTTGGGGTCGCTCAAGAGGTCGGCCACCTTGCCGAAGATGCCGCCCAGCGCCGCGTCGACGAACTCCTGCGCGCGGCGCTCGAGCTGCCGTTCCACCTCGTCGGACACGGCCCCGACCAAGCCGCCCAGCGGCCCCTGCGAGCGCAGCGTGCCCCCAGCGAGCCTGGCCAAAGAGCCCAGCCCCTTGGCCATGCCGGCGACCGGCGCGCTGGCCTTGCGGCCGAAGTCGAGCACCGCGTCGAGCAGCAGCGCCCGCACCAGCTCGCGCACCGGCTCGCGATCGATCACCGTCAGCACGGCCCGGCGCTCAGGCGAGACCGGTCGCGCCACCACCTCGCGCAGCGCGTGACGCACGGCGCCCGGCACCGTCTGCTTGAGCACACTCGCCGGCTTGGCCTTCAGCGCTTCGACGGCGCGGTCCACGACGTGGTCGAGCTCGGGTGCCAGGGCGCCGCTCGTGAGCAGCCCGTGCGTCACCGCCTGCAGCAGCCCCGCCAGCCGGGAAACAGGCGCCACCTGCTCCAGCGGGGTCGCTTCGAGCACGTCGAGGGCCACGCGCGCCAGCGACCGCGCCGCCTCCGCCGAAGACAGCTTGGCGCGCACCGAGTGGGAGTCCGTCGTCATCGGCCGTAGACGCCTAGCATGCGGGCCAACAAATGCTCACGCGCCTCTCGGTTTCCTGCGTATGAGCGCGCCCATGAACACCCCTGAGACGCGCTTCGTGTGGTGCGACCTGGAGATGACCGGGCTCGACCCCAACTACAACCACATCATCGAGCTGGGCATCATCATCACCGGGCCGGACCTCAAGCCGCTGGGGACCTTCCAGCGCACCATTTGGCAGCCGGAAGAAGCGCTGGCGCGCATGGAGCCGTTCGTGCGCGACATGCACACGAAGAACGGCCTGCTCGAGCGCGTGCGCAAGTCCGACATCTCCCTGCGCAACGCCGAGCGCGACGCGGCGGGCTTCCTGCTGGAGCACGTCTCGCCGTTCGAAGGCATTCTGTCGGGCAACTCGATTCACATGGACCGCAGCTTCATCGTTCGCCACATGCCCACGTTCGATCGCCTGCTGCACTACCGCATGGTCGACGTGTCGAGCCTGAAGATCCTCACCCGAGCGTGGTTCCCCAACGCGCCCGGCCGCTCGAAGGTCGACGCCGACCACACCGTGCTCGCCGACCTCCAGCAGTCCATCGCCGAGCTCTCGTATTACCAGCAGACCTTCTTCAAGAAGTCGTCAGAGGTGTGATGCGGACCCCCGTGCGCCGCGGCAACCCTGCGAGGCGTCAGGTGTGGGACGCTGTGATCTGCTAAGTGCTCGAAACGAAAGGAGCCTTCGTTTCGACAATCCAGCAGACTGTCGCCTCGTTTTCCCCGCCGTCTTCTCGGGAGCTCCGTCCATGGCCGTCCGAAACGCGAACTACGCCAGCCGCAGCGTCGAGGTGAACGGAACGCGGCGCACGCTGAAGTCGGGCACGGTGCGCACGGACACCACGAGGCAGACCGAGGTCAACGGTCAGATGCGGACCGATCGGTTTCGCACGTACGAGAACGAGCGCGGCGCTCACACGCGGCGGGTCTCGACGAAGACGGGTCCGGGGGAACCGGAGGGACCGAGCGAGGACGCGCGGTTC
>JALHOS010000023.1:3636-36576 GCA_022842905.1 Myxococcaceae bacterium
GTGCTGTTCGAAGCCGACGCGTTCAACGTCGAGCGGGGCGGCACCAAGTGGGCCGAGCGGAGCAAAGAGCTTCCGGGGGGCGTCAAGCTGGAAGGCTCGGTCGAAGGGCCCAAGTTCACGATGACCGGCGGCGCCTCGGGCTCCATCAGCACCAAGGGCCTCGACGTCGACGTGAACCTGAAGATCGACGCGAACCTGGTCAGCGCCAGCGGCTCCGTCAGCAAGGAGTTCAAGTTCCAGGTCAACGGCGAAGAGGTCAAGCTCAAGCTCGACCTGTCGGCGAACGGGAACGTGGGCATCAACGGAGAGCTGAACCTCAAGCTGCGCGTCGGCACCGACGGCACGCTCAGCGTGCAGCTCAACGGTGAAGGCTTCGCCGGCGCGCGCGGGGAGCTGAGCGGCAACATCGAGCTGTCCGTCAACAACCAGGAGATCGCCAAGGGCACGCTGTCCGTCGGCGCGTCGATCGGCGCGGGCGCGGGCGCGTACGCGGAGGGCGGGTACAAGGACGGGCAGCTGAAGTTCCGCGCAGGCGCCTACGCCTCCGTCGGCGCGGGCATCGGCACTGACGTGTCCGGCACGGTCAACGTGAAGAACCTGGTGGGCCAGAGCTGGGGCCTGTTGATGCCCGGCACGCAGGGCTGAGAACCGCGGTTTGAAGGTCCCGGCGGAGCGTGGCTTGAGGTAAACCCGGCCGCCATGTCCAGCAAGCACGCAACCGACGGCGCCGCGCTGATGCAGTCCGGCCTCCTCAAGGAAGCCCTGCAGGCGTTCGAAGCGGGAATCAAGGCTGACCCGAAGGACCTGCCGTCGTGGCTGGGCATGGCCCGCGTGTCGATGTCGCAGCAGAACGAAGCCCAGGCGCGCCGCGCGTTTCAGGCGATCCTCAAGCTGTCGGCGACCCACCTCGAAGCGCAGTCGACGCTCGCGCTCTTGGACCTGCGCAAGGGCGACAAGACGGCGTTGGCTCGCCTCAAAGCGTGCGCCGCGGCGCCCGAGGCCGGCTTCTTCGAGCAGTACAACTTGGCGCAGGTGCTCCAGGACTCCGGCGACTTGAAGGGCGCGGGCCAGGCGCTCGAGCGGGCGAACAAGGCCGCGCCGAACAACCCCTACGTGATGATGGAGCTGGCCACGCTCGCGCTGCAGCAGGGCGACGCGCGTACGGCGGCCGAGACGGCGAAGAAGGTCTGCACGCTGGTGCCCCGCGAGTGGTTCCCCGAGCTCGTCGCCGCTCGCGCGCTGGTGAAGCTCGGGAGCCTGACCGAGGCGCTGATGCGGCTGGACGCGGCGAGCAAGCGCTTCCCCGAACAGCCGGCCCTGGCCCACGAGCTGTTCGACGTCGCCATGGTGCAGGGCAACTTCGCGGCGGCGCAGCGGGCGGCGATCGACCTGCGCCGCATGAGCCCGACCGACGCGAACGCCGTCTACAAACACGCGCTCGTCTTCTTCACGCAGGGCAAGGTCGCCGACGCCAAGCCGCTGTTCGAAGACGCCCTGCGCAAGGCGCCCAAGGCCATCGAGCCGAAGCAGGGCCTGGCCAAGTGCCTCATGCTCGAGAAGAAGTACGACGACGCGCAGAAGCTGCTCGAAGAAGCCAACGCGCTCAACCCGACCGCGTCTGGACCGGCGAACGATCTGGCGACGCTGCTGCTCAAGAAGGACGACGGCGCGCGCGCGGTGAAGGTGCTGATCAAGGTCCACGCCGCCGAGCCCGAGGACGACGCGACGAACTTGAACCTCGCGCTCGGGTACGCACAGCAGGGCCTCGCGCTGCAGGCCAAGCCGCACGTGCGCGCCGCGCTCAAGAGCGCTGACGCCGACATTCGCTCGCAGGCCGAGCGCCTCAAGGCCCGCGTCGGGGCGTGACGAGCCGTCTCACCTTCGCAGGACGTGAGGATTCTCAGTCGCTCAAGTTGCTGGAATCACAAAACAAGTTTCCACAATTCCTTTGGGCGGCTTCACGTCGGGGGCCGACAACTCGGGTGCAGCATCAGGCAGCTCCACCCACGCTCGGAAGCCCCCGCCCCCATGTCTTCGACCAATCTGACGCCGGTCTCCTCCGGTCCGAACTCTTTCGACTTCGCTCGCTCGGGTCTGCGCACGCGACGATTCGGCGACGAAGAGGGCTCGGCGCGCATGGAAGAGCAGCTCAAGCGCGCCAACGGCAGCCAGGGCGCGTTCCAGGAAGCGCTCTACACCGACGACGTGGGCGTGGAGCTGTTCCGGCGTGAAGCGGAGCAGCGGGAGATCAAGCGCACCATTCGTGGCGTGGACGTGACGGGCACGGCCAGCGGGCCGTCGTTCCGTCTCGGTGGCACGGCGGGCTTCAAGCGCGTGGGCGCGCTGGGCGCGGAGATCGACATCAACCTGCAGGTGAAGGCCGAGGCCGGCCGCGCGGGCTTGTCGGCGAAGAAGGAGTTCAAGTTCACCGTCGGCGGCGAAGAGGTGTCGGTGAAGGTGGATCTGTCGGCGGAGGTGCTCGCCGGCATCAACGGCAACCTCAAGCTCAAGCTCTACGTCGGGAAGGACGGCGTGCGGCTCAATGCGGGCGGCGAAGGCTTCGCTGGCGCTCGCGGGACGCTCTCCGGCTCGCTGGCCGTCGACGTCAACGGCAAGAACGTGGCGCGCGGCAACCTGAAGGTGCAGGCGTTCGTCGGCGCCGCGGCGGGTGCGCAGCTCGACTGGTCGCTCAAGGAGTTCCGCGCAAAGGCGTACGCCGCGGTGGGCGCCGGCATCGGCGTCGAGCTGCACGGCGTGTGGGACCCGCAGCAGATCGTCAAGTCCAGCGCCGCCGTGGCCCTGCCCGGTCACCAGGGCTGGTGACGGTCCGGACGTCTTCGGGCAGTGGCTGGGCCTGTGGCCGGCTGGTAAGCGAGCCGTCGTGACCGACCGTTCTTGGAGAGAGCTGCAGGCCGACGCCGACGCCCACCTGAAGAAGGGTGAGGTCGGCCGCGCGGCTCACACGCTGATCGCCGCCATCGAGCTGGCGCCGGACCAGCCGCAGCTCTACCAGCAGCTCGTCAAGGTCGCGCTCCTCGCCGGCGGAACGCAGACGGCCGTCGAGGCCGCCGCGCGCCTCGTCGCGCTGCAGGTGAACGACCCCGACAGCCACTACCTGCACGCCGTCGCGAGCCTCGCGCACGGCAAGCCCGACGACGCCAAGGCTTCGCTCGAAGCGACCCTCGAGCTCGCGCCCAAGAGCTGGCAGGCGCGGCAGGCGCTGGCGCAGGTCTGCACGATCCTCAAAGAGGCGCCGCGTGCGCGGCAGCTGCTCGAAGAAGCGGTTCGCATCGCGCCGACCGAGCCGGGTCCCGCGGCGGAACTTGCAGTGCTGCTGCTCGCGGCGGAAGACGCGGCGGGCGCGAAGGGAGTGCTCGAGCCGGCCGTCCGCGCCAACCCGTACGATGCGGGACTGCACCTCAACCTGGCCCTGGCGGCAGCGAAGCTGGGCGATCGCGCGCTCCAGACGTCGGCCGCGCAGACGGCGCTCACACACGCGAAGGATGATCGGTCGATCGCCGAGCAGGCGCAGCGGCTGCTCGAGCTGTCGCGACCGAGCTGAGCGGCTCGCGTCGGCGCCTTCGGGAGGTCCACTCGCGCGCAGCTCGCGCTTGGGCCGCCAGCGCGTCGAGGCGTGGCCCGAGGTCGGTGTGCGGACGCGGTCGTCGAGATTGAGCGGGTCCGGCGAGCGTCCTTCTCGCAGACGTCGATTCGGGGAGCCGCCGCTTGGGCACAGACGTGCGAGGGGTGGCCCTTCGTCGAAGCGCGGACACGTGCTGCTCACCGCCCGCATCGTGTCTATATGGTGCCCCCGCGCTGGCCGAAGCGCGCCGCTTCGTCGTCCCGAGTCGCTCCATGCACAAGACCGTCTGCTTCCTCTTCGTCGCGCTGGCCTTCCCGTCGTGGGCTTCGCCCGGCGACGTCTTCAGCCAGTTCGACCGCTGGGCCACGCGCTATCGCACTGCCCCCGCATCCGAGCAGCCGAAGCTCGTCGCCGAAGGGGTCGGGCTCGCCACCGAGCGCCGTGCGGCGCTGCTCAAGCTGATGAAGGACGAGCCTTCGCGCGCGTGGGAGCAGTTCCGGTCGAAGGTGGGTCTCCCCGAGGCCGTCCAGGTCAAACTCGAGGACCGCTACAAGGGCCCCGCGCGCTTCGAACGTCTCTGTGAGTTTCCGCTTCGCCAGCGCGCGCAGCTCTTCGTCGGCCAGCGCCGCTTCGACGTCACGCCGCACGGCCGGTGGGGTGGGGCGCGCGCGCTGGACTCGGTGCAGGTGGACGCGCTGCTGTTGGGCGAGCAGGCGGCGCTGACGGAGTACGTCGGCGAGCTCGAGCTCCCGTCGGCCTGGACCGAAGGCAACAAGCGGCTGCTCTACGTGCGTGTGGACTTCGCGGACGACGTGGGCGAGCCCATCTCGGTCAGCTCGGCGCAGGCGGTGCTGGCCGAGCTCAACCAGTTCATGCAGTCCAACAGCTACGGAAAGACCAGCATTACCCCCACGGTGGTGCCGATGGTGCTGCGGCTGCCGCGCAGCAAGGCGTCCTACGGCAGCGCGAACGACACCGACGGGCTCTTGCGTGACGCGCGCACCGCGGCGCGCAACGCGGGGTACGACCCGTCGACCTACAACCTCGACGTCGTCGCCTTCCGCCGCGTCTCTGCCTTCAGCTGGGCGGGGCTGGGACGGGTCGGCGGGCCGGGCACGTGGATCAACGGCAGCTTCGGCATCGGCGTCATCGCGCACGAGGTCGGCCACAACTTCGGCCTGTCTCACGCGAACTTCTGGCAGGCGCCCAACGAGAGCATCATCGGGGCGGGGAACGCTCAGGAGTACGGCAACCCCTTCGACACCATGGGCAGCGGCGGCGACACCGCGCACTTCGGCGCGTCGTACAAGACGAACGTCCTCAACTGGTTCGATCCAGCGCAGGTCGCGCAGGCCACGAGCTCCGGCACCTACCGCATCTCGGATCTCGAGCAGGGCGCGCTCGGCTCGGCGCAGGGCATTCGCATTCCGGCGGGGGTTCGGTCGTACTGGGTGGAGTTTCGTCCGGGGCAGGGTGGGCCGCTCAGCACTGGCGCCGTCATCTACTGGGACCGCTTCTCGGCCGCCGGGAGCCAGTCGAGCCTGCTGCTGGACATGAACCCGGGCACCCCGACGGCGAACGACGCGCCGCTCCAGCTCGGCCGGACCTTCGTCGACGCGGCCGCGGGCATCGCCATCACCCCGGTGGGCGTCATCGCCGGGAGCCCCGCCGCGCTCGACGTGCGCGTCAACCGCGGCGTCTTCACGACGAACCGGCCACCGACCGTCTCGCTGACCGCGTCGAGCACCCAGGTGAACCCGGGCGCGTCGGTGTCCTTCACCGCCATGGCGAGCGACCCCGACGGCGATCCGCTCGCCTACTTCTGGGACTTCGGCGACGGCAGCCCGAGCAGCAACCAGGCGGCGCAGACGAAGGTCCTGGCCATCGCCCGTGAGCAGCTGGTGCGCGTGGTGGCCAGTGACATGAAAGGTGGCACGGCCACCGCGTTCGTCGTCGTGCGCGTGGGCTCACCGGTGACGCTGCGCATCTCCGGGCGCGTCACGGAGATGGGCGCGGGCGTCGAAGGGGTTCGCGTCGTCGCTGGGAATCGGTCGAGCTTCACCGACTCCATGGGCCAGTACGTCATCGTCGGAGTCAACGTGGGCACCACGACGGTGACGGCGGTGAAGTCCGGCTACACGCTGTCGGCCGCCTTCACCAACCCGGTGTCGGTCATGACGCCGGGGGCGACCGGCATCGACTTCACCGCCTCGCGCGCGGGCTTCGGTATCTTCGGGCGCGTCACGAGCGTCGGCGCGCCCGTCGCCAGCGTGGCCGTCAGCGCGGGGCCGTACACCACCACCACCAACGCCACCGGTGACTTCGAGCTGCGCAACGTCCCCAACGGACAGTACGTGCTCACCGCCACGGGCGCGCCCGGAGCCACCTACGCGCCCGCGGGCTGGATGAACCCGCTGGTCGTCAGCAGCCAGGCCGTCACGGGGCGGAACTTCGTGGAAGAAGCGCAGACCGTCACCGGCGTCGTCCGCAGCCCCGACGGCGGCACGCTCATGGGGCCGCACACCGTGACGGACGGCGTCCGCAGCACCGTCACCGCGCTGTCCCAAGGCGAGTGGCGCTACACGTTCCCGCGGGTGCCCTTCGGCAGCTACCACCTCATCGCCACGGCGGCGGGCCAGCTCCTCACCCCGGCCTTCACCAACCCAGTGACGGTGGGCACGAGCCCGGTGTCCTCGAAGGACTTCAACGCCCAACCGGGCGAGGGCTACACCGTCAGCGGCGTCGTCGACGAGCTCGGCGCGGGCCTGGCCGGGACCGATGTCGCGCTGCGGCTGGGCAGCGATGCGGGCCTGGTGCTCGGGACGACGCGCACCGACGGGCGCGGCTTCTACGCGTTCCCCAACGTGCCCAACGGTGACGTGTCGGTCGCGCCCACGCGCCCGGGCTTCACCTTCGCGCCGGCCGAGCGGTTGGTGAGCGTCGACGGCGGGCCAGCCGAAGGCCAGGACTTCAGCGTGTTCGGCGCCAACGCACGGCCCGTCATCGTGGTTCCTCCGGCGGCGAGCCCGTTCCCCGTGGTCGGCACCAGCGCGACGCTCGTGGTGCTGGCCGACGACCCTGCGCCGGGTACCGAGGGTGAGCTGACGTACACCTGGGCGCAGACCTTCGGTCCAGTCCCGGCCATGTTGGGGCGCAACGGCAACAACGCGGCGAAGAGCACGCCGGTCACCTTCACCCGCGCCGGCGCGTGGGGCTTCCGGGTGACGGTGACGGACCCCGGCATGTTGTCCGTCACCGGAGACACCGTCGTCGTCGTGCCGCAGACCCCGACGACCGCGACGGTGACGTCGAACAGCGCCTCCGCGCTGTCGATCGGCGACGGTCGGCAGTTCGTCGTCAGCGTGAACGATCAGTTCGGCCAGCGCATCGAAGCGCCCGGCGACGTCGAGTGGTCCGTCATGGGCAGCTGCGGCACCGTCAGCCCCTTCGGCCGCTTCACGGCCACCGCCGTGGGGAGCTGCAGCGTGGTGGCCAGCGTGGCCGGGCTGACGGGGAGCGCCATGGTGACGGTACAGATCAGCCGAGTGCCGCGGTTCACCACCATGCCGTCGGTGACCCCGAGCCCCGTCGTCGGCTCCGTGGCGCAGGCGTCGACCTTGGCTGACGACGACACCGGCGAGGCCGGGCTCACCTACACCTGGTCCGCGCTGGACCCGTCGGCGCCGGTCGTCTTCGCGCCGAACGGCTCGAACGCCGCCAAGCAGACGACCGTGACGTTCGCCGCGCTGGGTACGTACACCCTCCAGGTCGACGTCGAGGACGCGCAGGGCAACAAGGCGACCGGCTACGTCACCATGGTGCAGGTGACCAACGGGCTGGCGAAAATCGCGGTGACTCCCGCGGCGAGCGTGCTCAAGTCCCAGGGCACCATGCAGCTGGGCGCGACGGGCAAGGACTTCATCGACGGCGACGTGGCCGTCTCCAACTGTACGTGGGCGACCACGGCCGGGAGCATCGACATGAGCGGGCGCTTCACCGCGGGCGAAGGCGAAGGGACGGCGACCGTCACGGCGACCTGTGACGGCCGCGTCGGCAGCACCACCGTCAGTTGGTCGGCAACTGGCGGAGAGATGAAGAAGGGCTGCGGCTGCGCGGCGGGCTCCGAAGGTGGCCTGCTGCTGGCGCTCGGCGCACTCGGCCTGCGGCAGCTGAAGCGGCGGCGGCGGCTGGTCGCGGCGCTGGGGCTGGCCGCGCTGTCGGCGACGAGTCTCGGCTGCGGCACGACCCGCGTGGACGCGAGCGAAGCCGCGGGCGCCGTCGAGTCCCGAGCGCAGGCGCTGGGTGAAGTCGTCAACGGCTACCCGGGAGACCAGGAGCGCATGCTCCACGTCCTGGTGAACCAGGCGCGCGTGGCGGGCATGCAGCACTGCCAGGACGACGCGGGCACGCCAGTTCGCCGCGTGCCACTCGTCTACACGGAGCCAGGCAACCGTTCGGCGCGCTTCACGGCGCGGCACATGGCAGAGAACGGCTGCTACCAGAACGACAACTGCTGCGTGCTCGGTGACGCTGGCGCGGGGCCCGGTTGTATTGGCCAAGCAGACTGCTCGGGGCAGGCCTGCGCGCGCACCTGTGACGCCGGCGTGCAGCAGACCGCGGCGCAGCGGCACGCGCTCTTGGGCTTTGCGAACTACCTGTCGTCCGGCGTGATTCGAAACGTGAGCAACGCGCAGGGCGTCTTCTGCTCGGTCATGGGCTCGGCGAGCTTCCGCAACGTCATCACCGCGGACGCGGGCACCGAGTTCGCGGCGGGCCTGGTGCAAGACCAAATGCTCAGCTGCAACGGCACCTACTGGGAGCTCGCCTTTGGCCAAGGCCAGGTACAGGTGCCGCGGATTCCGGTGGGCAGCGCCATTCACCAGCCGCCCAACCCTGTCAACTCCACCGAGCTGTACTTCGCCGCGCACTATTACGATCCCAGCCGCCGCGCCCCGCGCCGCGCCGCGGTCGTCGTGTCGGGCCACTGCTTCGACGTCGAGCGGCAGTGGGGCTTCGACGACGACGGCACCTACGAGGCGCGCTTCGCGGACCCGGACTTGCTGCCGTCGGGCTGCCACCCGTACTACTTCCTCTTCACCGACGCGGACGGCATGCGGCACACGTACCCTTCGTCGGGCAGCCTGCAGGTGGCGGTCGGCTCGGAGCAGACGTGCCCGCTGGCGTACGACCCGGCGCCGCAAATGGCGGCGGACTGTGAGACCGGCGAGTCGCAGTGCCCGGCGAACGGCGCGCGGCGCCCTTGTTACACGGCGGACATGTCGCTCGTCGGCGTCGGCGAATGCCGACAGGGCACGCAGATCTGCCGCAACGGGCTGTGGGGCGCGTGCCGCGACATGGTCCCGCCGTTCCCCGAGGCCTGTGACGGCCTCGACAACGACTGCGACGGCATGGTCGACGAAGGGAACCCCGGCTCCGGCTCGAGCTGCACGCTGCTGTCCGAGCTCGGCGCGTGCCAGGCCGGGCGCCGGCAGTGTGTGTCCGGGCGGCTGACCTGCGTGTCGAACGCCATGTCGAGCCCGGAGGTCTGCGACGGCATCGACAACGACTGTGACGGGGCGATCGACGACGGGTTCCCCATGCAGGCCTGCGGGCAGGGCATGTGCTTCCGCATGGGGCCCAGCTGTCAGAACGGCCGCGTAGTGTCCTGCGACGGCGGTGCTCCCAGCACGGAGATCGACGACGGCAAGGACAACGACTGCAACGGTCAGGTGGACGAGGGCTTCGACTGCCGCCGGCCCGACGGTGGCACCGGGCACGTGCGGACGATCTGGCCCATTCCGGGGTCCCTCCCGACGCTGCCGTGCGCGAACCAGCGGCAGACCTGCCAGGCCGACGCGGGCTGGTCGACGCCGTTCGGTGGCCGGCTGCCGAGCCCCGAGACCTGCAACGGCGAGGACGACGACTGCGACGGCGTCGACGAGAACGACACCGCGGTGCAGCTCCAGCTGGGGACGGATCGCTGCGGCACCGGCGGGTGCACGGTGCGCACGGCGCCGCGCTGCATCGGCGGGAACGCGGTCACGTGTGCTCCGCGCCCCGTCAACCCCGAGGTGTGCAACGGGACGGACGACGACTGCGACGGCACCGTGGACGAGATGTGCGCCTGCCGCAACGGCGACACGCGGCCCTGCTACACGGGTCCGTCGGAGACGCGCGGCGTGGGGACCTGCCGGCCTGGCACGCGGGTCTGCCGGGACGGCGCGATCACCACGTGCACCGGTGAAGTGAAGCCGACGCAAGAGGTCTGCGACAACCAGGACAACGACTGCGACGGAATGATCGACGACAGCTGCGTCGCTGCCGACGGCGGAACGTCGTCGGACGGTGGCGCGGGCGGGGCCGGGGGCAGCGGCGGGAGCGGCGAGGTGGACGGCGGCACCGGCGGCGACGGCATGAAGAAGCCGGGCTGCGGGTGCACGTCTGGTGAGGCGCTGCTCGGCGTGGCCTTGGGAGTGTTGGGGCTCAGGCGCCGTCGGTCGTCGCGCTGAGCGTTCGCGTGGAAGGTCGGTTGGGCTGCTCGAACTCGACTGCGGCCCAAACCGGAGCGCTGCGGGCCGGGGGGTGTGGGGGCTTGCGCTCCGACAGCGCAGCAGGATCCCGGGGCGGGAGTGGTCAGCGGCTCCCGGAGTTCGGCAGAAGGAGCTCCATGCGTCTTCAGTGGGCCGTCGTTGTGTGTGCCGGTTCGATGCTCGTCCTCGCCGGCTGTTTTCAGCCCGTCGACCCCAACGCCCGGCTCGTCGCTTCCTGCAAGGGCAGTTGCCCTCACGGTGAGTGCAGCGAGGAGTGCGCCGGTGGCGCCGACGCCGGCTGCACGACACCCGAGGACTGCTTGCGGGCCTACGGCTGCGGCAGGTCGGTCACACGGCCGTGTTCGGCGTACAAGGCAGAGACTTTTCAGCTGGGAGCGGCGCCGACGGCCTGCGCCCAGAGCTCCGGCTCCTACTGCGTGACGACGGTCGGCGCTGCTGGGGTGAGGGGCACGTTCGCGGTTCTGTGTGCCGACGGTGGCGTCAGCTCGACGGACTGCTCGGAAAGCGACCCCTGCGCTGACGGAGGGTCGGCGCCGGCGGCGTGCCGGTCGGTGTGTGGTGCTCGGCTCTGCGTGAGGTAGGCCAAGCGCGCGCGCAGGCCGAGCCTTGGCTTCAGCGACGACCTGGCAAGTCACGTGGGCAGCGTCGGGTCGGTGACGCCGGTGGTGGCCGCCGTGCACGCGAAGTCGCCCGGCCGCGTGCACAGTGACAGGATGGAGCCCGCATGTTCGCGCTGCTCGCCGCTGCGGTGCTGTCGCAGGCCACGCCCACCATCGCCCTGGTGGACATCTCCGCCGCCGACGCCGTGTACGAAGACGTCTCGCAGCCGATCGTCCGGGAGCTCGCCGGCTTGTTGGCGAAGGGGCCGGTGAACGTCACGCTCGTCACGCAGGACAGCGCCTGGGGCTGCCGCTTCGGCCCGTGCCTGGGCGCCCTGGCCCAACAACACCACGCGGCGATCGTCATCACCGTCGACATCGCTGAAGCGGAACACCCCGTACTGACCGTCGCCGCGCTCGCGCTGAAGGGGGCCGATGGGGCGCCGCTCAGCGGACGGCGGTGGAAGACCGGCGGGAAGAAGAAGCCCGGCAAGGCCCGAGACGACTTCGTGCGCGACGTGCTGGCGGCCGCCGCGACGATCGAGCCCCAAGCGCGGCCGTTGGCGCCGGACTCCGGGCGCTGACGCGACTTCGCTGGGCAGTCTCGGCCGCGTGCGCCGATGGGGCTCGCGCCAGTCACGTGGGCAGCGTCGGGTCGGTGACGCCGGTGGTGGCCGCCCTGCACGCGAAGTCGCCCGGCCCCGTGCACAGTGAGTGCCGTCTGCGCCGCAGCCCGCGGCCGCAATCGTCCGCGGTCGAGGTGCGGCGCCCCAGACGGCGCATCGTGCCGCCGCGGAGCAGGTCCTTACGGACGCCGCGACGACAGCACGTCCGCCACCACCGCGCTCTCGTTGATGGTGCGCTGGCTCAGCGCCGTGCGCGGGCCGAAGTAGCCAAACGCTCGCAGCGCGTGAGGGTCGTCCCCCACGCCGTCCAGCCGTCGAAGGTCGAAGCGCGACGACGTGAACAGGTCCGGGTGCGCGCGGTTGTCCACCATGCGGCGCTGCTCGGCGTTCCTTCGGGCGCGGCTGGCGACGTGGCAGCTCGCGCAGTCGGCCGTCTTGGGGCTCGAGCGCTCCGGGTGCTCGAGCCGGAGCGCCGAGGTCAGCGCTTCGCCGAGCGTGAAGTCGTCGGTCAGCCGCAGCTCGCGCTCGGACAGAATGACGGGCAGCTCGTCACCCGTCGGCGGCGGCAGCATCAACCCCGCCCGAAACTCCGCGGTGCCTTGTTCCTGTACGCCCTGCCGCTTCGCGCCGTTCAGCCGGGGAATCGTGTCGTCCACCAGCGCGCCGCCGTCGACGTTCGAAGCGCCGAAGGTCCACGCGAAGCCCTGGGCGTTGACGGCCATGAAGGCCACGCGCGTGAGGTTGGCTTCACCCGCGTGCGCGCGAATCAGCCCGTTGAGCACAGCGGCGTACGCGCCGTCGAGGCCCTGTCGCGCCAGCACCGGGTGCACTCCCAGCGGGCGCCCGCGTGTCTGCCCGTCGGCCAGCGCGTGGAGCTCCCACAGCCCGCGGTGCACCGCTTCAAATGACGAGTCGCTCAGCCCGTAGAACAGGTGCACCGTCGCGTCGAAGGTGGTCGTCGCGAAGCCGGCGTCGGCGCCTCCGGGGAGCACCGGCTGCGCGACGAGGCGCAGCTGCTTCACACAGGTCGGGGCTGCCGGCGGAGCGCTGCCCGGAAAGCACGGGTCCACCCGCGCGGAGACGACTCGCAGCAGCTGGTACAGCGCGTCTGGCGTCTGGCCTTCGACGAGCGGCGGCAGCCCGTCGTAGTGCCGCCGAGGCAGCAACTGCCCTCCGAGTCCCGCGGCCGAGACATGCAACAGGCTCGACTCCCGGCCCGGCGGCGGCAGCGGGTACAAGAAGCTGACGTCGTTCAGATCCAAGCCGCCGTCGCTAACGACGGTGACGGGCGCTGCGTCTTGCTCGACGGGCGGCGCTCCGCAGCCGAGCACAGTGACGCAACACAGAAAGCAGAGGGCACGGTGCATGCGGCCGCGCTTCGGTCGCAAGCCTGGTGCCAAGGCGTAGGCAGCGCTCGACGAACGAAACCACGGCGTTGCGGCGACACGCCGTGGCGTTCCCCTTCGAAATTCTGAGGTCGCTGGTTCAGCGCAGCGCCGCGTAGTTCCGGAAGTTGTCGCGCAGGTCCACCGGGAGGCGCTTGGCTTCCATGCTGTTGAGGAAGCCGTCGCCGTTGACGTCGGCGCGCTGTGCGTGGACCGCCACGTAGTTGGTGAAGCGCTCGACGAACTTCGCCGCCGTCACCGCCTGGTTCTCCTGCGCGCCCCACCGGTGGTTCTCGAAGTTGTCCTTCAGATCGCGCGGCAGCGCCTGCGCTTCGGCCTTGGTGAGGAAGCTGTTCTTGTCGGCGTTTGCCCGGCTGACGTTGGCGCGGATGTACCCGGCGGACGAGCGAATGAAGTCGGCGGTCGAGACGATGGGCATGGACTGCTCCTTGGACGGCGAGGTGGGCCTGCGCTCCTCAGACAGCCGCCCGGCGAGTCAGTCGCCTGTCAATTCGCCCAACAGTCTCCCAAGGCTCCTGCTCGTGGCTTCTCAGAACTCGAGCGTGGGCGCCGTGAACTTCGCGCTGTGCACCACGTCGCCGCGCTTCGGCTCTCCCTTCGGCTGGGCCACCCCGTTGCGCACGAAGTCCCTGAGCACCAGCGGCAGGCCGTGGGCCGTGCGCCAGTCGGGCCCGTCCATGAGCTGAAAGTGCACGTGGGGCTCCGTCGACAGACCGCTGTTGCCGGTGCGGCCCACGGGTTCGAACGCGGCGACGCGCTGCCCGGGCTGCACGACGATGGAGCCGTTCCTCAGGTGGGCGAGCAGCGAAAACTCGTCGGCGGCATGCCGGAGGACGACCACGTTCCCGTAGAGGCTCTCGAACGAATGGATGCGGTTGGGCTCGTTGTCGACGACCCCGTCCACGACGGCGACGACCTCGGCGTCAGCCGGCGCGAGCACGGGCTTGCCCCAGCAGGCGTACTGCTCGTTGCGCGTCCCGTCGCCGGTGAAGGTGCTGCCCTTCTCCACCATCCACAGGTCGAGCGCGTAGCGCATGTCGGGGACGGCGGCGTGGCGGTTGTCTTCGAACGAGCGGCCGCCCCAGAGCACCGTCCACGAGCCCGAGACCGGCAGGTGCAGCGGCGTCTTCGGCACGCGGCGGGCGTGAGGGCTGGGCGCGGCGCTGCTGGCGGTGCGCGCGGCGATGGCGTGGAGCTTCCCCGCGCCGTCGAGCACCAGCTCCCACTCGACGCCGCGGGCCCAGTGCTTGACGTGCGCGCGCCGCACGTAGCGCAGGCCGCCCTTGCTGGGCTGCAGCGCTTCGTCGATGAGCCGCAGCTCCGGTCCGAAGTTGTCGTTCGCCTTGGCGAGGAACTGCTCCAGCGCCTGCGCCGTCGGGAACTGCCGGCTCAGCCCGGAGCCCGCCCAGTCGGTGAGCAGCGCGGCGTCTCGTGACAGCACCGCCGCCATGAGCCGTTGGGCGTGCTCCAGGCTCGGCGCCTGGGCGACACAGACGACGAGCGCGAAGGCAGGCAGTCCCACGCCCGCTCGAATACCACGCTCGCGAGAAGGGCGCCCCCCGAGGGCCTCAGCCTCAGCGCAGGCCCAGCGCGCCGAGCTCCTGCCGCAGCGTCTGCTCGAGCTGGCGAATGGTGCCGTAGGCCAGGCAGCGGTGGCCCTTCACGTCGAAGCGCAGCTCGGCCACGTCGCGCACGAGCAGGATCGTCGGCACCTTCAGCCCCCAGGCGTAGCCGACCTCGAGGTACACGTTCGGGTTGGCGCCGCTCAGCTCCGCGACGACGACCTTCGCCGAGGCGATGCGGGACAGAATGCGCTCGATGATGAGGCCCGAGAAGACGGTCTGGTCGACGCGCTCGCACAGCAGGCCCGCGTCGCGCAGCGGCAGCTGAATGCCGTAGTGGAAGACGTCTTCGAACTCCGGCGCGAACGGCATGGCGACGAAGGCGTGCGGCTTGTCCTGGGCCGACGTGCCGTAGCCCTGGAGCGACGGGCTCGGGGGCTTCGTCGCCGGGCGCTGAATCTGAAACGCGCCGTCCACCGCGCGCACGTCGCCGATGTCGACCAGCCGCTGCCGGAACGTGGCCTCGAGCCGCTTCGCGCGGCTGGTGCGCTTCTCGACGATGACGACGCGCTCGAGGCTCGCCGGCGCGGCGCCCCGCTGGATCGCGTCGATGAGGCCGCCTACCAACGCGAGGCCGGCCTCGTCTTCGTCGAGCCCACAGTTCGCCCCATGCACGGTGATGCCCACGGTGCGAATCGGCGGGGTGCGCTGCGCCAGCGCTTCGAGCGCCTTGCCGGCGAGCAGGCGCACGTCCAGGTAGCCGAAGCCGGACAGCGGCACCGTGCCGACGAAGAGCACGCCGTTGGCGCCCAGCGTGCCTCGCGCGTCGACCCACGCCGACTTGCCGGGGAGCAGTTCGAACGTGCCCGGCACGAAGCCAGACGCGCGCAGCCGCTCCGCGACCGCGCCGTCCGACGCATGGAAACTCTGCGCGTACTTCACCACCACCGCGTCGACGACCAGGTCCAGCAGGTCGCCCTGGAGGACTTCCAGCCTCACGCTCATTCGAACGGCACCACGCTGACGCGCTCGCCGGGCTTCACCTTGAGCAGGTCCTTGGCCGGCTTGGGGAGGTACACCTCTTGGTCGTCGAAGCGCACCTGACAGCGCACCGCTCGGAAGCGGTTGTGGCCCGCGCCGCGCGAGACGGCCACCAAGGCGTCCTCCGCCTCTTGCTCGAGTGACTCCTTCTTGAGCGTCGCCGTGCGGTAGCGCCGCACCAGGGCGATGTCGTGGAGGTTGGCCTCGTAGTGGGGGCCGCCGTCGAACGGGTCGATGTGGTTGACGTACCGAAAGCCGATGCGCTCGAGCATGCGCTGCACGCCCTTGGTCTCGGGGCCGACCTCGCCGATGAGCTTCTGCGCGCGGTCGCTGAACAACGTCGCGTAAATGTCGGACGACGGGAACAGCTCCTTGATGAACTCCTTGTTCTGGCGCGACAGCTTGTCGGCCTCCGGGTACTCGAGGCCGGTGAACTTCTTGCCGCAGGACTCCCAGAGCAGGCTGCGGCCGTCCTCCATGAGCGGCGGGAGCAGCTCGGCGAGCACGCGCTCGCGGAAGAGCGGCTTGTGCATGGCCATGAAGAGGAAGCGCACGTAGGACAGCTGCTTGCCTGGCTTGTCCGGGCCGCTGCGGTGCGGCGGATCGACGACGAGCCCGCCGATCTCCGTCGGCCCTTCGTAGTTGTACCCAATCGACAGCACCTTGTGCCGGAAGTGCGCGTCGATGCTCGCCGAGTAGTGCTCGGCTTCGGTGACCTGGAAGTAGATGTGCGGCGCGTCCTTGGTGCCGTGCTGGGCGATGATCATCGACGTGCCGATGATGAGCTCGTTGCGCAGGTCTTCGAGCACGAACAGGTATTCGCGCTCGTGCGGCGCCTCGAGCTTCCCGGCGAAGCTCTTCACCGACCGGTCGATGAGCTGCGCCAGCACCTTCTTGTCGTTCGGCAGGTTGACGCTGTTGAGCACGGCTGCCAGCCGCTGGAGCCCTGCCAGGTCGGACCTCGCTACGTCTCGCAGGAGCAACATGCGCCTTGCCTTAGACCAAGGCCGCGAAGGCGACCACCTTTCGCGGACGTCCTGGGTCACGCCCCGTCGCTCGGGAGCGCAGTACGCGGCCCGATATCTCGTCGTCCTGACCTTCCGCCTCGGCTGCGGCGCTGGCAGCCACCACCCGTTCTCACCCGCGCCGCTCGGCCGCTCGACCGTCCCCCGCGCTCACCCAGCCACCTGCGCGACCAGCGCGAGCAGCGCGTCGCGTTGGCCACCGGCCGCGCGGGCGTGGCGCGCGTGGTGGCGGGCTTCCTCTTTTTGGCCCAGCTTCACGTGGGCGAGCGTCAGGTTGTAGCGGACGAGGTCCTGGTCCTCGCTGGGCGCCGCGGCGAGCGCTTCGTCGAGGAGCAATCGTGCCTCTCGCCAGCCCGAAGGCTGCTCTTGCTCGAGCAAGAGCACCGCCAAGTTCGTGCGGGCTCGCCAGTTGGTCTTCGACAGCCGGACGGCCTGACGGTACGCCCGCTCCGCGCCGACCTCGTGCCGCGCAGCTTCGTAGACGATGCCGAGCTGGAGGTAGGCCGCGTCGGACTTCGGGTCGAGCGCGAGCGCGCCCTTGGCGTGGGCGAGCGCCTGGGCCAGGTCTCCCTCGGTGGTGGCCAGCGCCGCCGCCAGCAGCCGCGTGTTGACGGTGCGTGGCAGGAGCTGCACCAGCCGCTCCGCCCACAGTCGCGCCGTCTGGGTCTGGTCTTGGCGAATGGCGACGGCCGCGCGCTTCTGGACGAGGAGCGCCGAGTCAGGGATGCGCTCGAGCGCGGCGTCGAACCACTTCGCGGCGAGGCTCAGCTGCTGCGCGTTGCACAGCAGGTCCCCCACCATGGCCGCGGCCACGTCCCAGCCCGGCGCCAGGCAGAACGCTTCGGTCGCGAGCTTGAGCGCGGTCGCGGCGATGCCGTTCGCGTCGGCGATGCGCGCCGCGGTCAACCGAGCCCCGGCCGAGTCGGGCAACAGCCGCATCGCCCGCGCCGCGGCGGTGTGCGCTTCCGTCCAGCGGCCCTGCTGCGCGTACGCGCGCGCCAAGCTGACGAAGCCCAAACCTTGTTCGGGGGCCATCGCCACGGCGGCCTCGTAGTGGGCGATGGCGACCTCGAACTCGCCTTTGGCTTCACACGCAATGCCCAGCAGGTGCCGCGCCTGCGCGACGTGGGGGTGCTGCGCGACGACGCGATCGAGCAGGCGCTTGGCGTCGTCCTGGCGCGCGAGCGCGAGGGCAATGCGGGCCAGGCCCATCGTCGGAAACGGTGACATGCGACCGTCCAGTGCTCGCGCGCGCTCGAACAGTTCGGCGGCGCGATCCAAGTCGTTGTCACCCAGGTAGCGTTCGGCCTCGTTGAGCAGCGGGAGGATCGTCTCCATGGCGTGCCTTCCTCTTCAGACCTTCACGGTGGTGCTGCCGCTGCGCGTCGTCGTCTTCCCCGCGCGCTTGCTGTCTTCACGCAGCGCGCGCGTCCGCTTGGCCGTCTCGTCGATGGAGTCGAGCAGCGCGGGTTCTCCCGTCGATTGGACGAAGCCCCCGGCGATCGACGACTGCGGCGGCGCGGGTTGGTCCTTGGGGTCGCTCGCCGAATCGCTCACCGCGCCGTCGAGCACCTTCTGGGCGTGGGCTCCGTCCGCGCTCTTGCCGCCGAAGAGGCCGGGGACCATGCCAATGAGGCCCCACACGGGGTTGGCGGTGAGCGCGAGCCCCAGCATGGTCAGCGCGCCGACCGCGACCTGGCCGAAGTCCTTCGGGTCGTAGGACTGCGTGCTGCCCATTTGCAGGCCGACGCCTAGGCACAGCGACAGGCTCCACTCGATCTTCAAGATGCCCGCCTCATCGAAGCCGATCTTGAAGCTCGCCTCGGCGCCGACGCCCGCGAGGGCCGCCACGGTGGTCGTGTTCTTCGCGCCGAGCACGTCGCTGCTCGCTCTGGCGGCGGCGCGGGCGCCGGCGAAGGCGCCAGCACCACCCGAGACGATGGCCTTGGCGGGGACGATCGACAGCGCTGCTTCGACGTCCGCGTCCGCGCCGCAGCCGGACTCCGCGGTGGCCTTCGCGTCCAACGCGATGCCACCGACGACGTTGCCGCCGGCGTACGCGTCCGCGGTAGCCATGGCACCGGTCGACGCGCTCGCGCGCCCGGAGCCGCCGAGGACGTGCACTTGCCCCGCCGCTTCCGCCTGGGCCCACACCGCCGCGGCGCCCTTCACGCCCGCATACGCGCTGCCCATGGGCGTCTCGCACTTCACTTTCGCGCCTCCGGACACGCCCGCGCGCGCCCCGGCCTTGACCTGACCCGAAGCCTGGCCGCCACCGACGCTCGATTCACTCGTCGCGTACGCTTCTGCCGTCGCTTGGGCCGCCGCCTCGGCGCTCGCCGCGAAGCCACCCTCCCGCGCTTCGGCCTTGACGTGTCCGAGCGAGGTCGTGCCGCCCACCCGCTCACCGCCTCGCTGCACGTCGGTCTTCGCCGTGCCGTCCGCTTTCCATTGGCCCGGAGGCGCTCCGACGGAGCCCATCGCGCTGCTCAGGTCCAGCGCATCGAAGGTCAACGAGTCGATGACGTGACCGATGTCGACGAGCAGCTTTCCAAGGTCGAGCCCCTCGGCCTGTGCGCCGTGAGACTGCTGGGCAGCGCTCACGCCGCTTCCCAGCAGGTTGGTGAACAGCTGACCGAGCGCCTGCCCGAGGTCCGGCGCCTGCTTCGGCGCGGCGCCATGATGGCGCTCGACGTCGTTCGTGCGTCGCGGCGCGGCGGGCGCGCGCTCGGTTGGCTGTGGATCGTCCGCTTCGATGGGCCGAGCTGCCTGTGTGGCGCCGGTTGCTTGAACGCTGGTCATGTCGCCTCCCGTGGTGGGGGCAGCCAAAGCAGGGCGCAGGCCAGCTCAAGTGGCTGCAATCAGGGCCCCCCTGAGCAGAAGCGGAGTCTCCGCACCGAGACGCTGAAGCAGGCGGGCGCGCTCCACACCGCCGCGCGGGGCGGCGCATGGCTCGCGGCATTGGCATTGGCGCGGCGGTCGTTCTTCGACCCGCGAGCCCGCCCTGCTTCGTGCTTGCTCCACGCCGACGAACCGGCTTTGGGTCGCCGCCATGCGCTTGCTCACGCTGTCTGCCCTCCTCGTCGCGTCCGTCGCCTCCGCCGACGAGGGCATGTGGCTGTTCAACGACTTCCCCACCGCGCAGGCCAAGCAGAGCGTCGGCGTCGCGCCTGACGCGGCGTGGCTCGACCGCGTGCGCCTGGGCTCCCTGCGCTTGGCGAACGGGTGCTCGGCGAGCCTGGTCAGCGCGGACGGGCTGGTGATGACGAACCACCACTGCATTCGCGGGTGCCTCGAAGACCTGTCCACGCCCGAGCGCGACCTGCTCAGCACGCCCTTCATCGCCAAGGACCGCGCCGCCGAAGAGCGCTGCCAGAAGACCGAGGCGAACCAGTTGGTCCGCATCACCGACGTCACTGAGCGGGTGCTCGAGGCGACGCAGGGCAGCAGCGGCGCCGACTACCAGAAGAAGCTCAAGGCGGAGCAGGCTCGGCTCGAGTCTGGCTGCGCCCAGGGCGACGCGACCAAGCGCTGCGACGTCGTCACGCTCTTCCACGGCGCGAAGTTCCACCTGTACGAGTACCGGCGGTACCAAGACGTGCGCCTCGTCTTCGCGCCCGAATTCTCCATGGCAGCCTTCGGCGGCGACCCCGACAACTTCAACTTCCCGCGCTACGGCCTCGACGTGGCGTTCCTGCGCCTCTACGTGGACGGGAAGCCCCGGCCGTCTCCCGAGCGGCTGGCGTGGGCGAAGGAGCCGGCGAAGGAGAAGGACCCCGTCTTCGTCAGCGGGCACCCGGGCAACACCGATCGTCTTCTGACGGTGGCGCAGCTCGAGTACCAGCGCGACGTCGCGCTGCCGTACAGCATCGCGTTGCTCAGCGAGCTCCGCGGTCGCCTCGACGAATGGCTCAAGGCCCACCCAGCGCTCGGGAACGTCGGCCGTTCGAGGCTTCGCTCGGTGGAGAACTCACTCAAGGCCCAGCGTGGCGCCCAGCAGGCGCTGGCGGAGCCCAGCTTCTTCGCCAAGCTCGTCAGCGCCGAGGTCGAGCTCAAGCGCAAGGCGCCTGCTTCGACGCTGGCCGGCTGGGACTCGATCGCCGAGGCGACCAAGGCGCTGCGGGGGCTCGCGCTGGAGTACCGCTTGAAGGAGCGGGGCGACGCGTTCAACAGCGAGCTGTTCGGCCACGCCCGCGCGCTGGTGCGGCACCGCGCCGAGAAGGCCAAGCCGAACGCCGAGCGGCTGCCGGAGTTCACCGACGCGCGGCTGCCGGGCCTCACCCAGTCGCTCGGAAGCCAGGTGCCGGTGAGCAAAGAGCTGGAGATCGCCACGCTGAGCTGGTCGTTGCAGCGGCTGCGCGAAGCCTTGGGCGCGGACGACGCGTTCGTGCGCTCGGTGTTGGGGAGCGCCACGCCGCTCGAGGTTGCCACGCAGCTCGTCGAAGGCACGGGGCTGGCTGACGCCAAGCGACGGCTCGAGCTGCTCGA
Organism: Myxococcaceae bacterium; assembly: GCA_022842905.1. GTDB lineage: Bacteria > Myxococcota > Myxococcia > Myxococcales > Myxococcaceae > JALHOS01. The sequence continues at coordinate 24,518 of JALHOS010000023.1, forward strand.
CGAGAAGGCGTTCGACGCGGCCACCGATCCGCTGCTGGCCTTCGCGAAGAAGGTCGACGCCGACGCCCGCGCCATTCGCCAGAAGGTCGAAGCGCAGGTCGACGCGCCGCAGAAGAAGGGCAATGAGCTGCTGGCCGAAGCGCGGCGCACGGTGCTGGGGCCCGTCGGCGCGCCGGACGCGACGTTCACGCTGCGGCTGTCCTTCGGGCGAGTGCAGGGGACGGCGACCGCTCCGGCCATGACGACGGTCGAAGGCCTCTTCACCCGTGCGACGGGGAAAGCGCCCTTCGCGCTGACCGAGCCGTGGCTCAAGGTGAAGCCGTCGCTCAAGGCCGCGGAGCTCAAGCTGCCGTACAACGTCAGCACGACGAACGACATCATCGGAGGCAACTCGGGCTCGCCACTCGTGAACGCCAAGGGCGACGTCGTCGGGCTGGTCTTCGACGGGAACTTGGCGTCGCTCGGTGGCCGCTACGGGTACGAGCCCGCCAGCAACCGGGCCGTCGCCGTTCACGGCGAGCTCATTCAGTTCGCGCTGATGCGGGTGTACGGGGCGAAGCACCTCGCGGAGGAGTTGCTGCGGCGGTGAGGACGACGCTCGGCCTTCGGTGGAAGCGAGGCAGCGCGACGGCTCGGCGCCCTTTCACGGCGCGCGCGACCGCGAGGCGTTGACGCCGGTCCAGAGCCCCAGCCCACGCCCGAGGCGTCGCTTCGAGCTGGGCCTTCGCCGGGTCGTGGCGGAGTCGGCGCCGAGTGCGGTCGCGATCCGCTCGTCGCAGCTCGAAGCCGTTGACGTGCAGCGTTGCGCCGGGCCCTCGAGCCGCACTTCCGCCACGCGACCGTGTTGCGGCAGGTCTGCGCGCAACCGCCGTTCATCGACAGACACTCGTCGACCTCGTCGTAGCTCGTTCCGTTCCCGTCGCGGCTGAAGCCCGGCCGGGCAGGGTGCAGCCTCAGGGTCGTGGCGAGCACGCCGACTGCTCAGCGTCGCAGTCGCGGCGGGTTGGCTCCCGACACGCCGCCGTCCTTCCTCGACCAGCCGCTCTCGGCGGCCAACGCGGCGGCGTAGGGCACGAGCGCCCGAGCGTCCCTCGCTGACGCATCGACCGGGACCGCCCCGTGCAGCTCGTAACCCTCGGTCGACGGGACGAAGCGCAGGCCGAAGAGCCGCACGCCGGCTCGCTCCGCGCGCTCGAGCGCCTTGGCGAACGCCGGGTCGTGCAGCGGGCTTGGCCGCAGCACCTGCCCGTCCGCACGGAGCAGGGTGAAGAGCACCGCCGCGCGCTGGCCACGGCGCGCCAGCCTCGCGAGCGCTTTGACGTGCGCGGTGGCCCGCTCGCTCACGCTGTCGGGGAAGTACGCGCCGCCGTCGGGGTAAACGAGGTGGCTGTTCTTCACCTCGAGGTGCCACGGCCCGTCACTGCGCTCGACGACGAAGTCGACCAGGTGGCCTCGTCCCAGCGGCCGCTCGGTCGCGACGGAGCGCACGTCGTCCCAGCCTGGGACGGCGCCCGCGCGCAGGGCCTCCTTGACGAGCCGGTTGGGGACGACGGTGTTCGCGCCGATGAGCTGGCCGTCGAGCTCCAGCAGCTCCAGCGTGTGCGTCAGCGAGCGGTCGGGGTTGTCCGCGACGGACACCCACGCCGGCGCGCCGATGCGGACCAAGCCTTCCATGCGCCCTGGGTTCACGCAGTGCGCGCGAATGAGCCGACGCCCCACGCGCACCTCGGCGATGAAGCGCTCGTACCGGCGCACCAACGTGCCCCGCAGCAGCGTGCCGCTCCAGGGTCGGAGCTTCATGGTTGCCGCTCGGCGACGGCGCGCAGCACGTCGGCCGGCGGTCCGCTCTGGACGACGCGGCCGTTCTCCAGCACGCAGACGTGCTCGAGCTCTCGCGCAAAGGCCAGGTCGTGCGTGACGACGACCTGCGTGACGTGCGCGGCGTCCACCCGCTTGAGCGCTTGCAGCACCTCGTTGCGCAGCGCCACGTCGAGCGCGCTGGTCGGCTCGTCGTAGAGCAACACCGCGGGCTCCATGGCCAAGGCCCGGGCGATCGCCACCCGCTGCTTCTGCCCACCGGACAGCTGGGCCGGGAAGACGTGCAGCCGCTCCGAGAGGCCCAGCTGTTCGAGCAGCGCCTTCGCGCGCCGCTCAGCCTCGCCGCGCGCCTCACGCTTCACCGTCACCGGCGCCAGCGTGCAGTTGTCGAGCGCCGTGAGGTGGGGGAACAGCTCGAAGGACTGAAAGACGAGCCCCAGCCGGGTGCGGGCCTCGGCGAGCGCCTTCGCGCGCTCGGCCCCAGACACTTCCTTGGTGCCCCGCACCACGACGCCGTCGATCTCGATGAGCCCTTCTTCGAACGGCTCGAGCCCCATGACACACCGGAGCATCGTCGACTTGCCCGCGCCGCTCTTGCCGAGCAGCGCCGCGAGCGTGCCCTTGGGCAGCTCGAAGGACAGCCCCTTGAGCGTGGCCTCGGCGTTCCCCGCGTGGTGGCGGACGACACCCTGCACCCTGAGCGTCACGACGGCTCCTTGGCCAAGTGCCGACCGAAGTACCGCTCCGCACCGCGGGCCAGGGCCGCGAAGGGTAGCCCCAGCGCCAGGTACCAGAGCGCGACCACGAGCCCCAAGCCGAGGTGATCGCGCGTCGAGTTGGCGAGGCTGCCGTACGTCTTCGTCAGCTCGGTGAGCGTCACCGCGGACACCAGCGAGCTGTCCTTGAGCAGGGCGATGAAGTCGTTCGTCATCGGAGGAATGGCCAGGCGCGCCGCTTGGGGGCCCACGACGTGGCGCAGCGCCTGCCAGCGGCTCAGGCCCAGCACCAGCGCCGCTTCCCGCTGCCCGTCAGGCACGGACTCGAGGCCCGCGCGGTAGTTCTCGGCTTCGGCCGCCGCGTAGTTGAGTCCCAACGCCAGCACGCCCGCGACGAACGGCGACAGCTTGAGCCCCAGCTCGGGGAGCCCGAAGTAGATGACGAGCAGCTGCACGAGCAGCGGCGTGCCGCGGAACACCTCGACATACGCGCGCGCCGCGAGCGCCAGCGGTGTTCGATTCGATCGCCGCGCGGCGACCAGCAGCAGCCCCAGGGCGATCGCCAGCGCCATCGACAGCAGCGACGTCACCAGCGTCAGCCCGGCACCCTTGGCGAAGAGCGGCATCAAGCCCGGGTAGACGTCGCGCACGCGCTCGAAGAACGGCCTGGGCGCGCCGACCGCGCTGCGCCAGCGCTCCCATTCCGGGGCCGGCCCGGGCCTAAAGTTCGCCGCGCCCTCGAGCGCCGCGACGTCCTCGTTCCACAGGCCCCAGCGCTCGAAGAGCGCGCGCAAGGTGCCGTCCGCCTGGAGCTGGGCCAGCGCCTGGTTCACGGCGGCGAGCCCCGTGTCGTCGCCGAGCCTGAGCGCCACCGCGTACTGAACGTGTCCGAAGTCGCCGGGGACTCGTTCGAAGGAAGGGTCGACGTCCGCGTAGTAGCGCGCCACCGGGGCGTCGAGCAGCACCGCGTCGAGTCGGCCCAGCTTCAAGTCCGCGTAGATCTCGTCTTGCCCGCCTTCGTACGTCTTCACGTCCGCCCCGAGCCCCGTGAGGATTCGCTCCGCCAGGCTGCCCGGCAACGTCCCCACGGCCCGGCCAGCCAGCGCTTCCTTCGTGCGCGGCGCCGCTGTGTCGCCTCGGCGCACCGTCAGCACCTCGGGCGCGGCGAAGTAGGGCGTGGACAGCAGCGCCACCCGCCGCTTCTCGTCGGCCACTTCGATGCCGTTGAGCGCCGCGTCGAAGTCGCCTCGGCCGAGCAGCTCGAGCAGCTTGTCCCAGGGACCCAGCACCGGCACCGCGCGGCGACCCAGCTTCGTGCCCAGCGCCTGCGCGAGCTCGACCTCGAAGCCCACCAGCCGGTTCGGCTCGAAGGGGTCCAAGAAGACGTACGGGGCCCCTCCTTGGGCGTCGGCGCCCCAACGCCAGGCCGGCGCGTCGGCGTTGGCCACGGCGAGCGCGGCGAGGAGGGCGGTCAACGGCATGGGCGGCGCATGACACGGGGAAGTGCGCCGAGGTGCAAGGCCCGGCTGGCTGAGGGGCTGCGTGGGGCTGAGCGAGCGCTCTGGATGGCCGCCCTTCCCGAGTCTCGTGGCCCGAGCGCGTGAAGTGTCCGGCAGCTCGGCGGGCGCGGGTTTCGGCGCGACCTTTTCCCGGTCCGGTCCGGGCGCGCTCAGAGCAGCTCACCGCGAAGGCGCCGTGCACGTACCTCAGCGGCGGTCAGGGACAGCCGTTCCCTTCGAGCGTGGCGAGGCCTTGCGCTGCAAGCATGCGCGTGAGGAGCCCGGCAGCTCGGTAGGCGTTCGCTTCGGCTCAGTTTCCCCGCGCCGACCCGGCCGCGCTCAGAGCAGCTTCACGGCGATGGCGCTGTGCACGTCGAACCCAGCGTCGGTCAGCGACAGCCGTTCCCCTTCGAGCGTGCCGAGGCCCTGCGCGGCGAGCATGCGCGCGAAGGCCAGCCGCGGCGCTGGGTCCTGCCCGAACGCGCGGCACACCTCACCCACGTCGACGCCGCTGGTGAGCCGCAGCCCCATGGCCAGCCGCTCGCGAAAGCGTGCCCCGTCGTCGAGCGCCTCGTCGGCCGCCGTGGGCAGGGTCGCGTCGGCCAGCGCGCGCAGGTACTTCTCGGCGCTGCGCAGGTTCGTCGTGCGGACCCAGCCCGTCGGGCCAATCACCGCGCCTGTCGCGCCAGCGCCCAGGCCCAGGTACTCGCCGCCGGTCCAGTACAGCGCGTTGTGCCGCGAGTGGCGGCCGGGCTTGGCGTAGTTCGACACCTCGTACCGCCCCAGGCCCGCGCGCGCGAAGGCGTCTCGCACGGCGCGCTGCATGGCGACGACGAGCTCGTCAGGAGGGAGCGTCACCTCGCCGCGGGCCAGCTGCTTGGCCAGCGGCACCTCTTCGGCCAGCGACTGCGCGTCGAGCGTGAGCGCGTAGGCCGACAGGTGCTCGGGCCCGAGCGCGGCGGCGGCTTCGGCGTCGGCGACGACGTCGGCCAGCTGCTGGTGCTGCACGCCGTAGATGAAGTCGAGGGACACGCTGTCGAAGCCCGCCCGGCGCGCGGTCTCGTACGCCCGCAGCGCCATGGCCCCGTCGTGGCCTCGGCCGAGCGCCGCGAGCGTCTGCGTTCGAAACGACTGCACCCCCATGGACAGCCGGTTGATGCCCGCGGCGCGGTACGCAGCGAAGCGCTCGGCGTCGGCGGCGCCGGGGTTCGCCTCGAGGGTGATCTCGGCGCCGTGGCGCAGCGTGAAGCGCTGGGCGATCGCCTCGAGCACCCGGGCCACGCAGGTCGGTTCCCACAGCGACGGCGTGCCCCCGCCGAAGAAGACCGAGTCGACGGTGCGCGGGCCGAGGTGCTCCGCACGCAGCGTGAGCTCCTGCACGACGGCGTCCGCGTACGGCTCGTGGGGCACCACGCGGGCCACCGTCGAGGCGAAGTCGCAGTAGGGGCACTTCGACAGGCAGTAAGGGAAGTGCACATAGACGCCGAAGCGCGCGGCCTCGAGCCGGGTCAGCGGATCCACCGGCGCCGGCCCTGGTTCGCTCGCAGCCACCGGACCGTGTATATGCCCAAGTCGATGCAGACCGCAGACCGTCCTCGTTTGAAGTGGCCACGATCTCAACGCTTCATTCTCAGCCCGACTGGGCAAGGGGCGTTCCAATCCTGGAAGGACGCGCTCGCCCTCGCACAGGGGAACGGGAAGACCGCCTTCGACACCGCGCAGCAGGCGTGGGCGAAGTCCGCTGGCGTGGAGCCAGAGGACGTGACGGTGCTGTCGGAGCTGGCCGATTCCCAGGGCAAGCGGCTCGAAGACGTCGTCGCCGCTTTGCAGGACCTGGGCGCGTCGCGCGAGCAGGTCAAGAGCGCCGTCGAACGGCTCTACTCGGCGCAGCTGGTCGATCCGGTCAGCGCCTGAGCGGAGCGGCGCGGTCGGCGTCGCTCAGATGAAGTCCTGGCGGAGCTCGAGGATCTGCACGCCCAACATGGCGGCGAGGAACGCGCGCACCTGGTGATCGGGCCTTCCAGCCAAGGCGATCAGCTCCTGGTTGCTGCGAGTGCCGTCGGCGCGCGCCAACAGCTGTGCTTCCCACTTCTCGAGCTCGAGTTCGTGGAGTTGGTACGCCGGGTTCTGGCTGGGAATGAGGCGCTCGCCGTCGGCCACCAGCCGTAGCAGCCGCGCCGGCTTGTAGAGCTTCTTGATGCCTCGGACGATGAGGTTCCCGGGGAACAGGTCGAGCTTGATGTTCTCGGCCCGCGCTTTCTCTTTGAAGGCGAGCACGAACTGGCCTTCTTCCCAGCCGAACAAGCTGTAGATGATGCTCTTGACCTGCTGCGCCAGGTAGTACGGCCGCTCGGTGTCCTTGAGCAGGCCTCGCTCGACGAGCACGTCGCCCACGCGGCGCTTGGACTCGGCGGCGACCACGGCGGCGTCTTCGAGCTGCTCGGCCTTGATCTTCCCCACGCGCACCAGGAACTGGCCGAAACGGTCCGCCGCCAAGTTCGACATGGCGAACACCGGGGCGCCGCTCTCGAAGTAGACGACCTTCTTGACCTTGCCCTTCTGGCAGTAGAGCTCGCCGGTCTCCTTGGCCTGGAAGAAGGCGCTGATGAGGCCGGGCAGGTTGTCGGTCAGCTCGCCCTTCTTCGCGACGCGGACCGAGGACGACGTGCGCAGGCCAGACGCGCTGGCTTGGGCTGCGGGGCGTGCGCCGGCGACGGGTCCTTTGCTGGGCTGCGCCGTCAGGTCCGCGCCCTGGAGCACCGTGGGCTGCGCGCCTTCGCGCATGACGCGGATCTTCCCGGTCAGCTCCATCTCGTCGTCGGAGGACTCGGTGTCGTCCACGTCGACGTCGAGCTCGACTTCGTACTCTTCGGCCGCCGGGGGCGGTGGAGGCGCCGTGACGGCTGGGGGCGGGACGGTCTGGGTGACCTGGGCCAGCAGCTTCTTCGCGTCGAAGGGCTTCTCGAAGTACTTCGCGCCGGGGAACCGAGCCCCGGACTCGTTCGCGTGCTTCGCTCCGCGGAAGACCCCGGAGATGAAGATCAGCGGGACGTCGGGCACCGCGCCGCGGATCGCCTCCGCCACCGCGTAGCCCATCATGTCCGGGAGCAGCAGATCGATGACGACCAGCGCCGGCGAGCTCGTCTTCGCTGCTTCGATGCCCGCCCGGCCCTTGTTCGCGCCGACGACGGTGTACCCGGCGCTTTCGAACAGCGTCGTCAGCAGCACCACCAGCTCGTTGTTGTCGTCGATGACGAGTATGGTGGGGCCCGACATTTCGGGTCGGCAAGTTACCTTCGTTTCCCCCAGGTGTGTCAGATGAAAACGTGGGCGTGGGCGGTCGTGGTGCTCGGCGTGGCGGCGTCGGCGTGGGGCCAGACTCGAGATGGCGGCCTCGACGGCGGCGACGGCGCCCTGGGCATGCAGCCGGCCCCCAAAGAAGAGACGCCGGAGTCCGAGGAGACGGCCGCCGAGGGCGCGCCTTGTCTCGACGCCCGGCAGTGTGATCGCGGGCTGGCGTGCAAGTCCGGCCGGTGTGTCCCTTCCGCGCCGCGCGTGGTGCCCGCGTGTGGTGGGGCCCCGGCGGTGGTGATGCTCGCGGCCTTGGGGCTGGTCCTGGCCCAGCGTCGCCGGAGCTGAAGCGCGGCGACTTTGGCGACGCAGAAGGTCGCAGTGGAAGAGGCGGTTCGTGGGCGCGTTCGCACCGCCGTCGACTCCCGGCACTGGCGGTACGACCGCGGCTTCCTGGCGCAGTCGGGCGACCGTCATCACGCCCACGGGAAGGCACGTGCATGCGTCGCTGCGGTCAGGCTGAGGAAACCTGGAATGAGGCCAAGGCCGCTCGTGTTCCGAGCGTTTGCTCGCACGTGGAGTCCTCAGGCAGGTGCGGCGAGCGAGGCGAGGACCAAGCAGGCTGGAGGTCCCAGCCTGGGTGGATCAGTTTCACGTCGGCGGGTGCACTGTTTCCGACGGGCCGAAGACCGGCAGCCACCCTGCTGCGCCTGTCTTCGCGGTTCGCGAGCCGCCCCTGCGACGGCTGGGCCATGGTGAACCCCACGCCGTGCGCGACCGCGAGCCCTGCGGACGCTTCCTCGTGCGGCTTGAAGCGCGCCGCTCGGGCACGGTGCGGAGAATCGCTCAGCGACGTGAACGGTGCCTGCGTCGGCTCAGCGCCGCGTCCGTCGCCGCCACGCGACGAGCGCGAGCAGCGCGAAGCCCGGCGTGAAGCCCGCACTGCAGCCACACCCGGTGGGCACCGTGCCCAGCGTTTCGGGGGCCAGCTGAAGCGACGTCGGCGTCTGAGCGCCCGCATCGGAGGGGCAGCTGTCGAGTTGCTCGTAGCGGAAGGCGACGTCGGCCAGAAGCAGATCTCGCTCAGACCTGTTGCCCAGCGTGAAGTACAGCTCTCGGCCGCAGTCCACGCGCAGAGGTGTGCTCCCCTGGAGTCGCCCGGGGGCGGGGGAAGACGCCGTGACGGTCAACTCGGCGTTGGTTCCGAGCGAGCCGCGTACCTCTAAGAAGGAGATCGGCCGCCCCACCTTGGTCAGCAGCTGTACGTCCTCACCGCGACCGAACGTGAAGAGCTCGCTGGTGAAGGACAGGCTTTTGGCCCCGCGCGGGAGCCGCAGCTTGAATTGGTGTGGCCCGGGCACGAGCGAGCCTTCGACCAGACCCGCCGCCCGCGTCCCGACGATCCCGTACAGCGCGCGCGGCTGCCCCAGGCGGTCCGTCACGTCGATCACCTTCGAACAGCCCACCACGCCTCGGCTCCGGAAGATGCCGAGCATGGTCTGTTCGGCGTTGGGGAGCGCGGGGAACGCGAGCCCGACGGCGTTCGCGACGATCCGCGCCGCCGCCGCGAAGTCGACGTTCTTCGGGAAGGACACGAGCGCCGCATAGAACGCCGCGTCGAACGTGCGGCCGTCGTCGGGGCTGCGAAACGGCCCCACGCGGGCTTCCCACACCGCGCCGGTGAAGTGCTGGCTGTCCGCGTGGGACTGGCCCTCCAGCACGTCGGGGCAGGCGAAGGTGTTGTTCGCGCTGCGCAGCGAGGACCCGGACTGGGAGAGCGCGCTGACATACGTGCCGATCGCCGGCTCGTTCCCAGTCATGAACGCGACGATGTCGGCCACCGACTCGTGCAGGGCGGCGGACTCGTTGTTTGCCGACCACTCGTCGATCGCCACGCTCCGGTTCCAGTCGGACGTCGAGTACACCAGCCCGTGCCCGAACTCGTGCCAGAGCACCGGCCCGTCGTACGCGAAGTCGGCTTCGTCCCCCTGATAGATGACGAGGGCGTCGCTCTCGAACGCGTTCTGGGGAACCGTGACGCCGCCCATTTGCTCGCGCGGCAGGAACAGCGCGTTGCTGACGCGGGCCAGATCGTTCGCGACGATGCCCGCCGCGTCCCGCGTCGCCGTCTCGAAGTCGGGCTCGGTGACGTTGACCCAGGTGGCGAACGGGCGGCCCTGCCGGTTGTCCCGCTGCACGTACGGGCTGAAGGTGCCGGCGTCGGACGCCAGCGGCCCGCGGGAGAGCGCTTCGAACGTGTCGTAGACCTTCGTCACGTGGAAGTAGCCCATGACCTCCGAGAAGGCGTCCCAGTCGGCGGCGGACGCGGCGCTCGGGCGAGCGGTGGTCGGCGGGTCGATCGCCGGGTAGACGAAGTCTCCGCTCGGGTGCGCCGCGAGCTCGTTCGTGGCGGTCTGCAGGCGATCACACACGACCATGTCGTACGGCAGCGAGCCCTGGCCCGTCTGGAAGGAGCCCGTCACGCGCCGCGCCGGCGCGTTCAGTTGGCACCCGGCGGTCGGACAGCACCCCCACACGCGCACGCGGTTCCCCGTCAGCGTGCCCGCGTCGGCCGGCAGATCACTCAGCGTCACGCGGCGCCGCGCCGCGACCCCGACCGGGCCCACGCTCGGCGCCGCCGGGTCGAACACGTCGGCCGCGAAGCTCGCGTGCACGCGGTTCTCCGTGAAGAGCACCGCGCCGTCGGTGGCGTCGATCGCGACGTGCCAGTTCTCGCCGACAGCGGGCGTCGGCACCCACACCCAGTAGCCGCGGTGCACCTCGCCCTGGACGAGGAAGGCCACGTCGAGAAACCCACCGAACGGTGTGCCGTCGGCCTGGAGGAGCGCCATGTCGACGGCCCGGGCGGCGAGCGCTCGCGCCCGGGCGGCGTCGACGGTGGCTTCGCCGCGCACCACGCGAGCGTCGGACAGGCTCGACGCTACGCGCACGATGCGTCCCATGCCGTCGAAGGTGACGACGACGCTCGCGCCGCGCAGCGGCAGTCCCGCGAAGCGCTGCGGGAAGTGCACCGAGCCTCCGAAGCGCGTGCCGAAGGTCTTCGGGTCACCGAGCGTGGAGTCGGGGGAGAGGCCCAGCTCGGTGGCGTGCTCGAGCACGTACTGTCGGGCGACGTCGACCAACGCCCCTTGGCGCGGCGCGCTGAGCACTCCTTGCAGGAGCAGGGGACCGGCGGGGGTGGCGGCAGGTGGACTGGAGACGCCGGGCGCGGCGCAGAGGGCAAAGAGCAACGAAGCGGAAAGCACGCGGGGCGGCTAGCCCGCTTCCACGCGGTGGGTCAAACCACGCCTCGCCGGTCGCGGGCGCCTGCGCGCGCCCAAAGCCAGCAGCACCAGCCACGGCACGGGGACCGCGGTGCAGCCGCAGCCCGCGGACGCGCCCAGCTCGTCCGGCACGAGCGCGATCGTCGCGGGCGACGACGGTGTGCCAGCGTCGCTCTCGCCCGGAGTCCCCGCGTCCAGAGGCGCCCCGGCGTCCGCTGGGCAGGAAGCAGACGGCTCATACGAGAACGTCACGTTCTCCAGCACTCGGTCAAAGGACGCAACCGAGCCGAGCGTGAAGTACAGCTCTTGGCCACACGCCACCTCGACCGCGGCGCTGCCTCGTTGCTGGTCGCCCGCGCGCAGCAGCGGCGTGACGGTCGCCTCCGCGTCGTTCGAGATCGACTGGTTGACGACCTGGAAGGTGATGGGCCGCCCGGTCTTCGTCAGCAGGCGGATCGGCGAGCGCTGGAACGCGTAGAGCGTCGCGTCGAACGTGAGCCTGCGGGACCCGCGCGGCAACCGCAGCTTGAACTGGTACGGCCCAGGAACGACGCGACGCGGACGATGCGGCCCAGGCCGTCGAAGGTGACGATGACGCTCGCGCCGCGCAGCGGCACGCCTGCGTAGTGCTGCGCAAAGTGCACCGAGCCTCCGAAGCGCGTGCCGAAGGACTTGCTTTCCCCCAGCGTCGAGCGCGGCGACAGGTGGAGGGACTCGGCGTTCTCGACCACGTACTGCCGAGCGACGTCGATCAGGTCTCCCTGGCGCGGCGCGGAGAGCACGCCCTGACGGAGGACCGCGCCCGACGGCGTCGGCAGGAGCAGCGGCCCCGCGCCGAGGCAGAGCAAGAGCGTGAGGTGGGGCACGGCTGTGGCCGCTAACCCGGCGACTGACAGGGGTCAATCGAGCGCCGGCGGCGACTCGAGTCTCCGGCCCAGCTCGAGCACCACGGTGGCGCCCGGGCCAGACGGGGCGACTCGCGCGGTGCCGCCGTGGCGGCGCGCGATCTCCCGGACGATGGTGAGCCCCAGCCCCGTGCCCGGCCCCTGCTGCCCGCGTGTGCGGTGAAACGGTTCGAACACCGCCTCGCGCTCGGCTTCGGCGATGCCGGGGCCTTCGTCAGCCACCGCCAGACTGACGCGCTCGCCCGACGGGGCCAGCGTGACGGTGACGCTGCCTCCTTCGGGCGAGAAGCGCAGGGCGTTGTGCAGCAGGTTGTCGACGGCCTGTCGAACGCTGGGCGCGTGCACCGGCCAGATGACGGACGGCGGGCCGGCCTGCGTGACGGTGACCTTGCGGCTGAGCGCTTCGACGGCGTGGGCGGCGATCGCCTCGCGGACCAGCTCGCCCAGGTCCGCGTCGGCCAGCTCGGTGGCCTTCCCGACCGTGGCGGCGTCGAGCAGCCGCGTGGCGAGCTCTGCCAGGCGTTTGACCTCTTAGATCGGAAGAGC
>JALHOS010000024.1:0-24068 GCA_022842905.1 Myxococcaceae bacterium
GGCTGCACGCGGCTGGCGCCGTCCCACGCGTGGCGGGTGCTGGCGCGCTGCGCGGGAGGCGTCGCGCTGGCGGCCGACCCCGGTGGCTGTTCACTCGCGGTGCCGAGGGCCGCGCCGTTGACGGCGGGCCAGTGTGAGGTGTGGGTGCGGGCCGCGGACCTGTGACGGGCGAGCACCTGATGCACGTCACGAGACGGCGCGCGCTCGAGCTGGGTGCTGCGCGAGGCACTCCCGTCGCTCGAGGGTCGAGCTCCCTCCTCGGTCGGGCCTTCTTCAACGCCCTGCGAGCGCCGCCACCAAGGCCTCGGGCTCCAGCGTCCACGGCGTACGCAGCGCCTGCACCAGCGGCGCGTCGAACGGGCGCAAGGAAGGGTCGACCTCCGACGGCCTGGGCGGCGCGCGGAGCACCTGCTGCACCGCCGCGTGCGTAGCGCGCGCGCCGTCCTCGTCGAGCGGGACCAGCGGCAGCCCCGTCAGCCATTCGAAGCACAGCGCCGCGGTGAGGCGGGTGGCCATGGGGCCCACGTCGGTCCAGCGCAGAGGCACGCCCGCGAAGTCGGGCAGCCGGTGCACCTCCGGCCCGGCCCGTCGAGTCAGCGCGGGGATGAGCTGCGGCAGGCCGTCCGCGCCCAGGCGCAGCTGGTCCTTGCCCAGCGCCACCCATTCCCCCAGCAAGATGTCGGGCGGGCCCAGGCGCCACCAGCTCGTCAGCGCGTCGACGAGGGCTTGGGCCCACGCCGTCGCCGCCTCCACGCTCGGCGCACGTGCGGGCAGCGGCGGGCCCACCGCGTCGAGCTCCACGTGGACCTGTCGCCTCAGAAACACCGGGCCCAGGGCGCGCACCAGCCGCGGGTGCCTGGGTGCGACGAGCAGGTCTTGGGTGGGCGTGTCCTGGGTCTTGAAGAACGCGCGCTCGGCGCCGCGCTCGAGCCGGGACTGCGGCGCGTCGGCTTGGGTGTCGAGCTTGAGCGAAGGCGCGTCGGGCTCTTCCCAGTGCGCGGCGGGCAGCGCCGGCCGCAGCGCATGCACGGCGTCTTTGGGCAGCACGTCGCGTTCGAACAGCTCCAGCGTGCGCCCGGGCTGCTGCTCCGCCCAGTGCCGGGCGCGGTCCACCGTGCCTTCGTTGACCGGCTCGCGGCGCGGGTCGAGCACCAGGCGGCGCACCGACGGGAGCGCCAGCGGCCAGTCGTCGAGCACGTCGGTGGGGCCCAGGCCGACGACGAGCGTCTCCACGCGCTCGAAGGCGGGGACGAGCACCTCGTGCCAGTGCGCCGCCAGCGTGCCCTGCGGCAGGTGCAGCGTGCGCAGTGAAGCCAGCGGCGCCAGCGGCGTGGGCGCGCCGCCCACCCAGAGCGAATAGGGCGACGTCGAGTACAGCGGCGAGAGGTCGAGCACCCGCAGGTGCGCGGCGAGCGGGTGGCGCAGCACGGACAGCACCGCGCGGAAGTCGCCGTACAGCGTGAGGTGTCGAAACGGCCAGGTCGACGGTTGGTCCGCGCGAAAGCGCTCGGTGTTGACGAGCGCCCAGCTCGGCAGGCCTCGCTCGAAGTGCAGCCGGTCCGCGCCCTTGAGCAGCAGCGGCGCCAGGCCTTCGCCCAGCGTCGTCTCCAGCGCGCGCCTGCGGGCCAGGTCCGTGCCGGCCAGCTCCAGCGCGAGCAGCTCACCCCAGGGAGACTCGGCCTCGGTGAGCGCGTCGGCCAGCACGCGGCGCAGCCCGTCGTCGCTCGGCTCGAGCGCGAGCCTGTGGAGCTGCTCCGTGAGCGAGGCCGGCCACATGGTCAGCGTCCGAAGAGGCGTCGCCACCATGAGCGGGGCGTCGGCTGTGTCACCGTGAGCACGATTTCGTCACTGCGCACCGTCCCGACGAAGGCCTGCGGGTGCGGCTCGGCTTGAACGAAGCCGTGCGGGGGCGGCGCTTGGTAGACGAAGCGCGCGCGGTAGGTGCCGGGGCTCAGGGTGTACGCCCAGCCCACGCGCTCGCTCTCCCCCGCCGGCTGCGTGCAGGCGAAGCCGTCGGGGCGTTCGTGCCGGCCGCCGGGCGGGAGCACCGTCCAGTCTTCAGCCGCGCCGCAGGGCGCCACGGGTCCGGGCCCAGGGGTGACGAGCGCACCCGTCGCGTCGCGGACTTCGAGAGTGCGGTTCCACCAGAACGTGAGCGCCAGCGGCGTGGCCCCGTCGTTGATGAAGGTGGCCTTCAGCTCCGGCTGGCCATCGGCGTTGACGCTCCCCGTCGTCGAGAGCTCGATGCGCAGGGGAGGCGTCGTCGACATGCGGCGCAGTGTCGCGTGAATCGGGCAGGGCTGCATGCCCGGAAAGGCCACCGGAGGCTCGACAACGGGCGTGGCCCATTGCTCACGGCGGCCCGGTAAGCGCACCTCGCGGGATTCGGGAGGACGGCTGGCGTCGAGCGGGCGACAACGAAGGCAAGCCCCAACCCCCAAGGTCCTCCATGACCACCATCAGTGCAGCCGTTCCGACGGTGATGCAGCCAGTTCCACCTTCGCTGCTCGTGCCGACGGCCGCGGTGCCTCCCGCTGCGTCACCGGCCCCCACCGACTCGTTTCTCCCGGCGATTCCGCCCACCGCGCGGCCCGGCGACACTGGCCCTGCCGTCGTTCAGCTGCAGCAGGCCCTCGCTGCCAAGGGCTACTACCAGGGCAACACCGACGGAAAGTACGGGCCGCGCACCGTGGCCGCGGTGAGCGCGTTCCAGTTGGCCAACGGCCTCAAGGCGGACGGCGTCGCAGGGGCGCAGACGTGGATGGCGCTCCTGGCCACCAGCCCCGTCGTCGTCCCGTCACCGCCCGTGGACGTGCCCGTCGTCACCCCGACGGCGCGGACGCTGCGCCTCAACGACACCGGCGCGGACGTCGTCGAGCTGCAGCGGCTCCTCGCGTACCTGGGCTACCTGTCCGGCACCGCCGACGGCAAGTACGGGCCGGCCACGCAGGCCGCGGTGCGCGAGTTCCAAGCACGCAACGGCCTGGGCGCCGACGGGAATGCGGGGCCGAACACGTGGGCCACGCTGCGCTCACCCAACGCGGTGCGCGCCGGCTCGTCTGGAGGACCCGCCGGGCCGGTCCACGCCGCCCACGGCTTCAGCGCCCAGCAGGTCGGCTACGTGCGCGTCATGGTGCGCGCCGCTCGCGCCGCGGGCGTCCCTCCGGAGCTCGTCGTCATCACGGCGCTGGTGGAGACGCGGCTGCGCAACGTCAACTTCGGGGACCGCG
The DNA here is from genome assembly GCA_022842905.1 of Myxococcaceae bacterium. Classification (GTDB taxonomy): domain Bacteria; phylum Myxococcota; class Myxococcia; order Myxococcales; family Myxococcaceae; genus JALHOS01. The sequence goes on from JALHOS010000024.1 coordinate 3,231, forward strand.
ACAGCATTGGCCTGTTCCAGCAGCGCAACGCCTGGGGCTCGCGGGCCGACCGGCTCGACGTCGAGAAGTCGACGCGCATGTTCCTGTACGGCGGCAAGGCGGGGCAGCCAGGCGCGGTCAAGTACAAGGGCCGCTACGGCAGCAGCGACCGGCAGCTCGGCGAGTGGGCGCAGGCGGTGCAGCGTTCGGCCTTTCCGCGCCGGTACGAGAAGGAAGTCGGCCTGGCGCGCAAGCTCATCGCGGCGGCGGGCGGCTGAGGACACCTGGGCCAAGCCCGAGGTCAAGCCACGCGCAACAACCCGTTCAGCCGTCGGATCCGCCGCTACACTGCGGCGCTCCATGAAGGCTCACAAGTTCGGCGGCAGCAGCGTCGCCACCGCAGAGCGCATCGTCCGTGTCGTCGACCTGCTGCGCGCGCGCGACGAAGAACAAGTCATCGTCATCTCCGCCATGCAGGGCGTCACCGACGCGCTGCTGTCCTTGGTGCAGCAGGCGGCGCGGGGCGACCACGGCTGGGAAGCGGCCTGTGACGCGCTGGAGCAGCGGCACCTCCAGACGGCGCAGACGCTCCTCGGCGCCGCGGCGGACGCGCCCTGTCGGCAGCTCAACCGAGACTTCGCGCAGCTGCGGCAGGTGCTCCAGACGCAGGCGCTGGTGGGCGCGGAGTCGACGGACTTGGCCGAGCTCATCTCCGGCTTGGGTGAGGTGTTCTCGTCGCGGCTGGTGGCGGCGGCCTTCGAAGCCCGAGGCCTGCCCACGCGCTGGCTCGACGCGCGCGACGTGCTGGTGGTGGACAAGACGGAGCTGGGCGCGATGGTCCGCTGGGACGAGTCGAAGCGGCGGCTCGACGCACTGGGTGAGAAGGCCAAGCGCACCGTCGTCACCGGCTTCGTGGCGCGCACGGCGTCTGGCCGGGCCACCACGCTGGGCCGCAACGGCTCGGACTACTCCGGCGCCATCTTCGCGGCGCTCTTCGGGGCGGACGAGCTGCACCTGTGGAGCGACGTGGACGGCGTGCTGTCGGCGGATCCACGCCTCGTGTCCGAGGCCGTCCGCATCGCCTCGCTGTCCTACGCCGAGGCCTGCGAGCTGGCGTACTTCGGCGCCAAGGTGGTGCACCCGCAGACCATGGCGCCGGCCTTCGCGCGGAACATTCCCATCATCGCCCGGAGCACCTTCGCGCCCGAGGCGCCGGGCACCCGCATCTCGGCGAACGCGGCGACGACGCCGGCGGTGAAGGGCGTCACCACGTTCGCGGGCCTGGCGATTCTCAACATCGAAGGGGCGGGCATGCTGGGTGTGCCCGGTACGGCGGAGCGGGCCTTCGCCGCGCTCAAGGCCGCGGGCGTGTCGGTGGTGATGATTTCGCAGGGCAGCTCGGAGCACTCCATTTGTTGTGTGCTGCGCAAGGCCGACGCCGCCGCCGCGCAGCGGGCCGTGCGCGACGCCTTCACGCGGGAGCTGGGCGCGGGGCTGCTCAACGACGTGACGGTGACGGGAGACGTGGCGGCGCTGGCCGTCGTCGGTGACGGCATGCACGGGCAGCCGGGCATCGCCGCGCGGCTCTTCGACGCGCTGGGCCGGGCCCACGTCAACGTGCGTGTCATCGCCCAGGGGTCCAGCGAGCGGAACATCTCCGTCGCCATCGACGAGAAGGACGCCACCAAGGCGCTGCGCGCCGTGCACGCGGGCTTCTACCTGTCGCAGCAGACGCTGAGCGTCGGCGTCATCGGGCCGGGCAATGTCGGTCAGGCGCTCCTGGCGCAATTGGAGGCGGAGCGGCCGCGGCTGCTGTCCCGCGCCAACGTCGACGTGCGGGTGCGCGCGGTGCTGGGCCGCACCCACCTGGCGCTCGCGGACGTCATGGTGCCGAGCAAAGACGTGCGCGCCGCGATGACCCACAAGGCGGACCTGGGCTCCTTCGTGCGCCACGTGCACGCGGAGCATTTGCCTCACGCCGTCATCATCGACTGCAGCGCGTCGGACTCGCTGGCCGGCCACTATGTCGAGTGGCTGAAGCAGGGCATTCACGTCATCACGCCGAACAAGAACGCGGGGGCCGGACCCCTCGAGCGCTACCGCGCCATCAAGCGGCAGGGGGCGCGCTTCCACTACGAGTCGACGGTGGGCGCCGGGCTGCCCGTCATCACCACGCTGCGGGACTTGCTGGACACCGGCGACGACGTGCACGTCATCGAAGGCATCTTCTCGGGCACGCTGGCCTACCTCTTCAACAGCTTCGACGGCTCGGTGCCCTTCAGCGAGCTGGTCCGCCAGGCGAAGGCGCTGGGCTACACGGAGCCGGATCCACGGGACGACCTGTCCGGCCTCGACGTGGCGCGCAAGCTCGTCATCTTGGCCCGGGAGCGCGGGCTGGACATGACGCTCGAGCAGGTGAAGCTCGAGTCCCTGGTGCCGGCGGCCCTGCGCGACGTGCCGCTGCCGCAGTTCCTCGAGCGGCTGCCGGAGCTCGACGGGCCGCTGCGCCAGCAGCTCGACGCGGCGAAGGCCAAGCAGCAGGTGCTGCGCTACGTGGCGCGGCTCGACGCGCAGGGCGCGAGCGTGGGGTTGGTGTCGCTGCCGCTGACGCACGCGTTTGCGCACCTGAAGCTCACGGACAACGTCGTGCAGTTCCAGACGGCGCGCTACGCGAAGAACCCGCTCGTCGTGCAGGGGCCGGGCGCGGGGCCGGAGGTCACCGCGGCGGGGGTGTTCGCGGACCTCCTCCGCGTCGCCACCGCGCTCGGAGCCAAGCTGTGAAGCAAGCGAAGGCCTTCGCGCCGGCGTCCGTCGGCAACGTGGCGGTGGGCTTCGACGTGCTGGGGCAAGCGCTGGACGGGCCGGGGGACACCGCCACCGTCACGCTGATGTCGAGCGGCGTCGTGGTGGTGAAGGCGATTCGCGGCTGTCCCCATGCGCTGCCGCTCGAGGCCGCGGCGAACACCGCGGGGCGGGCGCTCCAGTCGTTGTTGGCGCATGCGCCTGAGGGCGCGGGCTTCGAAGTGGAGCTCGACAAGGGCATCGCGCTGGGGAGCGGCATGGGCGGCTCCGCGGCGTCAGCCGTCGCGGCGCTGGTGGCGGGGAACGCGCTGCTGCCGACGCCGGTGTCGCTCAGCGTGCTGTACCAAGCGGCGATGGATGGGGAGGCGGCCGCGAGCGGCAGCCGGCATGGCGACAACGTGGCCCCGTCGCTGCTGGGAGGCCTCGTCATCGCCCCGGCGGAGGGTGAGCCCGTCCGCGTTCCGGTGCCGAGTTGGCTCTTCGTCGCGCTGGTGCACCCGCACGCGGTGCTCGAGACGAAGCGGGCGCGGGCGGCGTTGGCTGGCAGCTACGCGCTCAGCGAGTTCGTGCACCAGAGCGAGCGGCTGGCGGTGTTCTTGGCTGGCTGTCACGCGGCCGACGCGGCGCTGCTGCGGCGGGGCTTGGAGGACGTGCTGGTGGAGCCTCGGCGCGCGCCGTTGATTCCCGGCTTCGCCGAGGTGAAGGCCGCGGCGCTGCGGGCCGGGGCGCTGGGGGCGAGCATCTCAGGGGCGGGGCCGAGCGTGTTCGCGTGGTGTGAAGGGCGCGCTCAGGCGCAGGCCGCCGCGGACGCGATGGTGGCGGCGTTTGGAGCGGCGGGGCTGAAGGCCGACGCGTTCGTGTCTGTCGGCGCGGCGCCGGGTGCGCGGGTGGTGGCGAGGTGAGCGTGGAGCTCCGCGCCGTCCCGCGTGAGCGCTCGGAGCCAGCCGCTTCGAAGCGTGGCCTGCACTGGGAGGCGAGGCGATGAACTGTGTCAGCACTCGCGGCGCGGGGCCCGTGACGTTGCGTGAAGCGCTGGCGTTGGGCTTGGCGCCCGACGGCGGGCTGTTCGTGCCGGTGGCCACGCCGACGGTCGGTCGGCCGAGCGGTGAGGGCCTCATCGACGCCGCGGAGGCGGTGCTGGCGCCGTACTTCGAAGGGGAAGGGCTGGACTTGAGCGGCGTGCTGCGCCGCGCCTTCACGTTCGACGCGCCGTCGCGGTGGTACCGCAGCGACACCGGTCTGCTCGAGCTCTTCCACGGGCCCACCGCGGCCTTCAAGGACTTCGGCGCGCGCTTTCTGGCGGAGACGCTGGCGGTGCTCCCCCGCGCGCAGCTGACGACGGTGCTGGTGGCGACGAGCGGCGACACGGGCGCGGCGGTGGCGTCGGCGTTTCACGGACGCCTGGGCTTTCGCGTCGTCATTCTCTACCCGGACGGGCTCGTCTCTCCGCGGCAGGCGCACCAGCTCGGCGCGTTCGGGGACAACGTGCGCACGTTTCGTGTCGCGGGGACGTTCGATGACTGCCAGCGCGTGGTGAAGGCGGCGCTGGTGGAGCCGTCGTTTGCCGAATTGGGCCTCGCGTCGGCGAACAGCGTCAGCCTGGGACGGTTGTTGCCGCAGATTGCGTACTACGCGGCGGCGGCGTGGCAGGCGCAGAGAGAGGGCCGAGGGTTGCTCAACGTCGTCGTGCCGTCGGGCAACTTGGGCAATGGGCTGGCGTGTCTGTTGGCGAAGCAGCAGGGCGCGCCGGTCGGGCGGGTGGTGCTGGCTTCGAATGCGAACCGGCCGCTGACGGACTTGGTGGCGACAGGGCGGTACATGCCGAGGCCGAGCCAGGCCACGCTCGCCAATGCCATGGATGTGGGCGCGCCGAGCAACGTGGAGCGGCTGTTGTATTGGTTTGAAAAGCTGTCGGGAGTGGTGGAGGCCGACGCGGTGGACGACGAGGCGATTCGTGTGACGATTCGCCGCACGTTCGAGGAGGACGGCGTGGTGGTGTGCCCGCATACCGCGTGTGGGGTGGAGGTGCTGCGGCGGCTGCGGTTGCGCGGCGCGACGGGGCCCTTTCTGGTGGCGGCGACCGCGCACCCGGCGAAGTTCGAGAGTGTCGTCGAGCCGCTCATTGGGCGGGTGGTGGAGGTGCCTGCGCCGTTGGCGCAGTTGCTTGCGCGCCCGGCGGTGGCGCAGCCCCTGGAGCCGACGCTTCAGGCGCTGCGCGGGGTGTTGTAGCGGGGCGTGGTTCGTCGCGGGGCGGACCGCGAGTGGATTGAGGGGGGGTCGCCGCGCCAACGGCTGGGGGTAGCTGTGTCCGGGCGGCACGGACTTTCGCGAGGCGTCCGCGCTCCTCAGTGCGGAATCAGCCGGTGTGGTCGCGCCTCTACCCCATGTCGATACACTTCAATCCGTCGCGACACGTCAAAGACTGACTGCGTCTCACCCAGCGCATCCAGGTACCGCACGCGCGCCGCCACCGCCTCGAGTTCGAACGTCCAGTACTGCGCCATGAGCGGGTTGATGAACAACTCACTCCCTGCAGTGCGTGGCGTGAAGTGCTGGTCCCCAAACTGCCCGCGCACCGCCGCGGCGATCGAGTTGTTCACGATGCTCGGTCGCTGCAGGTGCTCGAGGTTGGCGCGATCCACCGCGTCCAAGAAGGCCTGCCCCTCCGCACTGGCGCGAGGCACGGAGAACGAACCCAAGAACCCGCCCTCGCGCTCCAGCGCCGCGACGTTCTCCAGAAAATGGGCGTGGCAGACGCCGTGGTACGCGTCGACGCCGAAGCCGATGCAGGCCGCGAGCTTCACCGGCACCGGCAGCGGCCGCACCGCCGCGAGGCTCGTCATGTCCTCCTCGGGCGTGCCCAGCCCCGCCTCGTCACCGGTCATCAACAGGTCCGTCCCGCCGTCCACCAGCACCAGCGCGTCGGGCTGCAGCCGCTCCACCAACGCCGCGTACGCTGCTCGCAGCGGCACGACGCCGACCTTCTCGAACGCCCACACGCACGGCTCCAGGCCCGCACGCTCGAGCCACCGCGCGAGGGAGCGCTCCGGGCAGTACCGCGGCTCCCCCGTCGTCTGCGGCGTCACCCGCGCGAGGTGCGGAGCGACGAACTGGGCGTCCGTTCCTCCCAAGTACGTGAACGACAGGTTCGCGAAGTGCACCCGGGCTCCCTGCGCGTGCAGCGCGAGCGCGAGCGGCAGCGCGGCGTAGACGTCGAAGCCGCCGCCCGCTCCGGCGAACAGCACGTTCCTCGAAGCCTCGAGCCGGCTGAAGAACGGCGGAACTCGCAACGAAAACCCAGGCGTCATGCCCCGACGCTGCTCCCAACCGCGCACCGGCACAACCCACCGCACGCCTGGAGTGGCACCGCGCCGGCCGTGACGACCTCCTCTTCGACTGATGGCCGAATCTCCCGCGAGCTGCACGCTGCGCGCGCTTCATCAACGAGCTCGTGCAGGAGCCACCCGCGCGTTGCGGTCACCGAGTAGCTTCCGCTGCCATGCGTGCCTTGCGCCTGCTTGGACTGTTGCTTGCCTTGGGAACGTGCGGCGTGGAGTCCAGTCAACCGCTCACCACCGAGCGCTCGGCCACGCTCGACAAGGACTTGCTCGGCAGCTGGGTCGTCAGCGACGGCGAAGGCGCGGGCATGGACTTCACCATTGCCCACGTAGGCGGCGCCGTGGTGCGTGTGACCGCCCTCACCACCGAAGGGCGCGACAAGGGGACCTTCGAAGGACACACGTCGCTCGTCGGGAAGCTCAAAGTACTCAACCTGCGTCTGCGTGAAGGCGACGAGCTGAGCGGCGGCTACGTCTTCGTTCGCTACCAGCTCACCGGTGACGGCTCACTCGAGACCTGGTTGTTGGACGACGTGCAGGTGAACGCGGCGCTCAAGAACGGCACGCTCAGTGGCAAGCGCACGCAGTACGGCGGCACGTGGCTCACCGACACGCCAGCCAGGCTGGTGCGCTACCTGACGCAGGCCACGCCCGAAGACCGCTTCCAGAAGTTCGCTACCCTCAGGCGCAAGTAGCCGCCCCGCGTCTCGGCGCGTCGACGTCGACGCCGACGCGAGCTCCATCGGCTCCGGAAGCGCCAGCACCGCCGCGAGGCTCGTCAGGCCGTCCTCGACAGTGCCTCCGCCCAGCGACGAGCCGGCTGAAAGAGCAGAGTCACTCGCAGTGACTCCGCAGGCGGCTTGCCCCAACCGGCACAACCCACCGCACGCCCGAAGCGGTATAGCGCCGGCCGTGACGACCACCCCTTCGACCGACGGCCGCATCACCCTCGACCCCGACTTCTCCGCGCGCCTCGCCCGGTGCCTGCCCCGCCTGCTCGCCCCCGGCGCGCTCCCCGACGACTGGGACCCGTGCGCCACCACGTACGACCTGACCCGCTTCGACTCCGACGAAGGCTTCGCCGGCCGCTTCGCCACCGCCCTGCAGCGCCTCGAGCGCGACCGCATCGAAGCGCCCGCGGAAGTGAAGGCCGTGCTCGCCGCCGTGGGGCTGCCGTTCGACTACGCGCGCCTCGGCCAGCCCCTCTCCACCGTCTTCGAGCTGTGGGTGCAGGCGCAGACCGACGCCGCGCGCTGCTTCTCCTTCGCGTCCGTCACCAAGTCGTGGCTCGCCGTCATCGAGTCGCCGCGCCGCACGCTGCCCGTGCGCGTCTACGCCGACCACACGCTGCCGGTGTCCGACGAGAAGAAGACCGCGCTCCGCGCCCAGGGCGTCACGCTGCACGAGCGCTGGGCCGAGCCGCTGCCCGCCTCGCCGGCAGACGCGCTGACCGTCTTCGTCACCACCCAGCGCTTCACCGGCGCGCTGACGGCAGACGCCGTGTGCTTCCCCGTGACGAAGGGCAGCGTGCTGTTGGTGCGGGACCCGCGGCGCATCGCGCCGGCCGGCCTGCAGCTCGTCCGCAAGCGCACGGTGTCGGCCCTCATCGCGTCGGACGCGCGGCTCGAGCTGGAGCGCGCCGCCGGCCTGCCGCTCACGGCCTTCGCCACCTCGACGCCCGAGGCCTGCCAGGCGCGGCTGCAGGCGCTCTTTCCGCAGGTGCGCGACAGCCTGTACTTCTGCACGGGCCTCGCCGCCGAGGCGGCCGTGTTCGAAGCCGTGGCCGACGTGCTGGGCGGGTCGACGCCCGTCACGCTGTACTACGCGCAGAACGGCTACGGCGGCACGGGGCAGCTCATCGCCGAGCTGCTCGGTCGCGCTCGGGTGAAGCCTGCGCCGCTCGCGGTGCTGGGGCACGACGCGCAGGGCCGCCCGGTGACGCTGGTGGACCGCGTCATCGCCAGCCTCGAAGGCCTCGGCGCGGCGCCGGCCTGCGTCTTCCTCGAGAACCCCACCAACCCCGAGCTGCAGGCGCACGACTTCGAGGCGCTGCTCAACGCGCTGCGGGCGCACGCGCAGAAGACGGGGCAGCGCGTGCCGGTCCTCGTCGACACCACGCTCGCGCCGCTCATGCCGCTCTTCGCGCGCGACTGGGCTCAGGGTTGGCCGGTGCTGCTGGTGAAGAGCGGCTCGAAGTACTTCACGCGCGGCAAGTCGACGCTGGGCGTGCTGGCCTGCGCCGAGGACGCGCTCGCGCGGCGCATCATCGAGCGGGCTCGGGTGCTGGGCCGCGACGCCGACTCCTTCGCCCGCCCCGAGCAGCTGGTGCACCTGCACGACGCGCTCGCAGACCTCACCCCGCGCATGAAGGCCATCAGCGCCCACACGATGCGGCTGGCCGAAGGACTGACCCAGGCGCTGCGCCGCCGCGGCCACACGCTGACCCAGTACTCCATCTCGCAAGCGCAGGTGGCCGAGGGCCTCGCGACGGGCCTCTTGTCCTTCTACCTGCCGGCCGCGCCCACGACGTTCCCCGACTTGGTCGACGAGTTCGTCGACGCGCTGCTGCGCACGGCGCCGGGGTTGGTGAAGAACCGCGTCAGCTACGGGCAGTCGACGGGCGGCGGGCAGCCGGACTTTTTCTACGTCATCAACCCGCAGGAGTCGACGCAGGGCTCGCTCTCGGCCGAGGTGAAGGCTGCCCAGAAGCGGGACAACGTGCAGATCTGCCGCGTCTCGGTGCCGGAGCACGCCGACGTCGACGGGCTGCTGCGCGCGATGGACGAGTTCTTCACGCAGAAGTACGGCGCGGCGCGCTGAGCGACTCGCGCACGTGCCCGAGCGGTTCCGCGAAGGCTCCGAGGTGGCCGCGTTCCGCAAGCGCGCTGAAGCGGCGCGCTGGACTGGGCAAGCACCACGGCGTTCTGCGGACTCCATGGCTTTGACGAGGTGAGACGTCTCCACCCCGTGGGCGTCGTCCTGACACGGACGCCCACTCCGGGCGGGTGTCGCAGGGCCTCGACGACCTCCTGTGGAGCGCGTCATGGGCACTGGTCCCAGCGAAAGATGTCGTCCGTGGCGCCCTGACGCACATCCATCGTTGCCCTCCCTCGGCTCGCTCGAGCTCGTCGCGTCACGACACGGTGAGGCGAATCGAGCCGCCGTTGCTGCGAAGGGCGTCGCGGATGTCCTGCTGGAACTGCCTGAGCTCGCTCGCGCTCCCCGTCAAGCCAATGCAGCCGGCCGTTCCCGTGTCGCCGCCGTCCGGGTGGATCCGCAGGGCCGTGCGGTCCACGCCCTTGCGCGAGTCGTACATGGCGTCCGAGCCCTCACGGTTCTCGTCTTCGATGAGGAAGCTGAAGCCGACGCCGTTCCGGCTGTACGCGCCACCGCGGGAGCTGTCGTACCCGTGTGACTTCACGACGTAGCTGCCGCGGGGCGTCGAGTAGAGGCTGCCGCTCCCGCTGTTGAAGCGGTAAGTCCGCCCGTTGAGCGTGATGGTCCCGCTGGTCATGCCCGCTCCGGACGGCTGGCGGTCCAGCCGCGCGACCATGTCGCCTCCGTCGAAGCCGTCGCCGTCGTCCGGGCGCTTCACGTCGTCCACGTCGCCGGAGTCGAAGCTGTCAGACAGCCCCAGCGCGGCTGCGGTCTTCGCGCCGACCTTCCCGTCGACCTGCAGGCCGTTGTCCGCCTGGTACCGCCGCACGGCGTCGGCGGTCTTCTGGCCGAACACGCCATCGGCGTTCCCGATGTCGTAGCCGGCGTCGTTCAGCGCCTGCTGGAGAGAGGAGACTGCCGAGCCGCGGGAGCCGATGGAAAGTGAGGTCATGGTGTCTGGGTTATCGCCTTCGCTCCATGAGCGAAGACTGTCTCCTGCGCGAAGCCCCGCGTCAGACAGCATGTGAGCAATGGCGAGGGGCCCGTGTTCACCGCGCGACGCACGCTGCGAGACCACGCCATCGTCGGCACTGCTCGAGCGCGCCGACCAGGACGCTTCTGGGGGGCTGGAGAGACGATCGCGCCGCGGCTACGCGCTCGGTCGCCTCGGTCCGTCGAAGACGCCGACCGCTCGCGACAGGCGGCGCGCGGCCCGTCAGCCCTCGGATCGCGTCCAGGCGCGTGGGTGTTCGAGGGTTCTCTGGATTCCCGACGCGCGCGCCTCGAGGTCGCGCCGGAGCAGTGCACGAGCAGCGCATGTCGTGAAAGGGAGCGGCGGCGCAGCCGAAGGAGCGTTCGGGCCGCAGCGGGGCCCGCCTGCGCACCGCAGTGTTGCGCGGTCATCATTCCCCGCGCTTCTCGGGCGTGACGTAGCGCTCGCTCACCTGCCGGAAGGCCTGCGCGCCGCGGCCAACCGTCGCCGTCAGCATCAGGTCCGGCGACGCGCCGAAGTTCTCGGGCTTGGCCACCCACTGGTGAATGCCAGCCGCGCCGCCGAGCCGCGTCTCGTCGACCCGGGCCGTTCCGATCCACGGCAGCGTCTTGCCGGAGCCTTCGTACGCGGCCTTCAGGAACTCCACCGCGAGCTCGCTGCAGTACAGCGCTTCATCGCCGAGCTGCAGGTTGTAGTCGTACGGCCGGCCCAGCAACTCCTGCACGCGCTCGAAGCCGCGCGCGCGCATGGCCGGCGTCAGCCGCTCGTCGCGCATGACGTAGACCGCGTCGTGGCTCGATCGCTCGTAGAAGTCCGCGAGCGCTTCGCGGAACACGCCGGTCTTCCCGTGCCCGGTCGTCAGCAGCCGGCCGACCTCGAGTGCCTTCTTGGCCAGGCCGAGGTTCTCGAATTGCGTCGCCATGGCGTGGATGATGGTCGGCTTGCCGGTGGTCGCGTCGTGCCCAGCGTAGAGCGCCAGGTGGCCGCCGTTGCCGTCGCGCCCCGTCACGATGAAGTCGCCAGGCTGCAGCTTCGGCGCCTGCCCGCTCGGCCCCGGCCGGGTCAGCGCTTCGAGCTGTGCCCCCGTCACCTTGGCGTACCCCTTGGTCGACGCGCCCATGTAGTGGAAGGCGAGCGCCGCTTTCGTCAGCAGCCCGCTGCCCGCCTTGTGCTCGGCGAGGCCCGGCGTGAAGGCGCTCGGGCCTTCGACGATGAACTCGTCCGTCTGAAAGTTCTTCGCGGCGAGTGTCCCCGCGGCTTGCTTCAGCCGTGCAGGCACCTCGCGGCGGGCCTCGGCTTGGCGCGGTGCGGCGGAGAGTGCGGGGCTGCGAACGGCGGAGAGGGCGATCGTCACGGTGGGCTCCAGGGCAGTGGACGGCAGGTGTGTTGGTTGTCGGCGCGTGGCGGCTGCCGGCCGGTGTCCCCTGCGCGAAGCGCCTGGCCAGGAGCGCCGTGAGCAATCGCCAGGGGACCGTGTCGAGGGCACCGGCACACCGGAGGGTGCCGGGCGAGACCTCCAACCAGCGGAGCTGACGCGCAACTGATCGAGTTACCGACCCGCTGGCGGCGCGTCACGGCATTCGCAGCTCTACGAGCGCGCGCAGCTGCAGCTGCACTGCAACCGTGAGCAAGCCCTGCCAGCTGCCGTCGAGCCGCTTTGGGTCGTCCGTGGAAGCGCGTGCGAGGCGACCCACACCCTCAACACGGCCGCTCGCGCATTGCTCACGCCGCAACCGCGGTGACCGTTGACGGTGTCCTCCCCCGACGACGCTCGCCCGGCGCTCGATAACTCAGCACGCAGTCAACCTCGCCAGCCCCAAGGCTCCCAATGACCACGCTCGCCGCTCCCCTCAGCCCCGTCCGCGTCTCGCAGTCGGCGAACTCCTCCGTCGCCGAGCGCGTGCTCCGCGACACGCTCCTGAACGCCGCCAAGACGTACGACCTGCGCGAAGGCACGAGCGACCCGCGCACCGACGCCGTCGCGCTGCAGCTCGAGGTCTTTCGGACCGCCTGGGGCGCGTCCTCGTCCATCATCCTCGTGGGTGACAAGGCGTACGTCATGACCGCGGCCGACCCGGTGGCGGTGAACGGCGCGTCCCTGGGCCCCACCCGAGAGCGCTTCTTCGCGCTGCCCAAGCTGAAGCTGAGCGCCAGCGACAAGGCGCTCTTCGCCACGCTGGCCATGACCGTGCTGCCCAAGCGCCACGTCGAATGGAAGCTCGGCGAGCTGTTGCGCGCCCGCCGCGACGTCGGCCAGGGGACGGCCCCAGCGAAGGACGACGTCCTGCACAGCGTCACCTTCAGCCCCAACCTGGCGCGCCCGCTGAGCGCCAGCAACCCGGGCGTCACGGCGCACCTGCTGAGCGGGCTGCCGACGAAGATCATCTTCGAACGCCAGACGGCAGACGGCTTCGGCGCGCCGAGCCGCACCTTCACCAAGCCCGTCGAGCTCGCCCCGGACTTCCTGCCGCGCGGCATGAAGTGGGCGGACCTGAAGAGGTCGTGAGCCGCCCCCTGCCCACCACGAGGCCGCCCATGATCCACAGGCTCCCCCCTTCGTGAGCCACCACTTGGCCTCTGCTGCGTCCAGCGCGGCGGGGCGGCGCTGGCCGAGCGCGCGGTGCGCGCGGCGTTTCGAGTGCAACAACTGGAGCGCAAGGGCGCCCTGCAGGGCCAGCGGCCGGACTTGACCGGCTTTCGCGCGGTGCCCCTGCCGTCCGTCCCACTGGGCGGAGACGTCAACACCGGCTACTTCAACCCACGCACGAACACGGTCTGGGTGCGGCTCCAGCAGGAAGAGCACGTGGAGGCCTGGCTCGGGCCCCTGAAGTACCCTTGCCCTGGACCCGCACCCGTCGAATTCGGCAACACGCCGCGACCGCGCTCGCCGACGAGCGGAGCTTCTTCGGTCGGCGCAAACCGTCGTGGACAAGGAGCGGCCCAGACACCGTCCCTGCGACGCCGCCAGCCCGCGCACCCCTCGCCTGAGGGGGACTCGTCCCGCGTCCCGGCATGTCGCCGCCGTCGCCGCGGTCTTGTGCGCCATCGCGGCCGCTCGCGGGCGCAGCGACGGGTCGGTTGCAGGACGAAGCGGTGATGACCCGCTGCCGCGACGCCCTCGGCCGGGAGCGCGTCAGGTAGACAGCACGTGAGTGCCGTCCGCAGTGAAGTACCGGCTGGTCATTCCACCTGGGAAGGCCTGTCCGCTACGGACCACGTAGTACGGTGCCCCGTTCACGATGAGACGTGAGACGCTGGACGAGTAACCGCCAGGCATCCCCCTGGTCTGCTCGAGGTGGCGGCGGTACTGGGGCACGGTCATGCCATTGGCCTTCGCGTCGGCGGCCTCGTTCGGCTTGAGCCACTGCGGAAGCGAGTCCTTGGGAACGTCCGTCGAGACTGCGCCGGCCATCTTCGCCTCGAAAATGGCGGCGGCATGCGCCAGGTGCTTGGGGTCGGTCGGCAGCCACGTGGGGGCCCCCAGGCCACGCCGAGAGCCGTCCTTCGGCCGGAAGAAGCCGGCGCGCCACGTGGGCGAGTTCGCGGGTCCCTCACGGAACGCCGCGGCCCCGGTCCGCGGCTCGACCCAGATGCCGAACTCCTTGCCCCCGGCCTTGGACGAATACACCGTCACGAAGCCCTTGAGCGCCGGCGGCTCCTGGCGGACGGGCAGGGTGCGGTAAGCGCGCAGCAGCGCGTCCGGCAGCGCGACCGGAGCCGCCGGAGCGAGCACGCGGGGGGTGACGGAAGAGCGCGGGACAGCGGGGGACAAGGTGCTCATGGCAGGTTCCTTCGGGGACGACGATGGGGAATGACGTGTTGTCGGCCGGCCCGCCACGACGACACACCCCCGGTTTGCATTCGGCCTTGTTGTTGGCGGCGCGAGCAACGGAAGCGGTGCGCGGTCGAGCGAGCCCCGCGCTGCCATCGAAGACCGAGGAAACCTCGACGAGACTCGAGCGTGATTGCTCACCGGCCGCCAGCCAACCTGGCTCACTTCTCTCCGCGGGCTGGGGCGGTTCGCGCGCCCGATAAGTCAGCAGTCCCCAACCAGGAGCCACCCATGTCCTCGATTCGCGCGACCAGCCGGACCGTCGTCACCTCGAACACTGCGCGCCGTCCGCCGGCCCCGGTCAAGGCTGGCGCGTGGCAGTCCGTGAAGGAAAACGCCAAGGGGGCCGCGCAGATTGCCCTGTGGGTCTCCATCAACGCCATTGCTCGGCTGCAGGACAGCTTCTCGGGCAGCTCGCGCCGCTGAGCCGGCGGTGCGGTTGGTCTGCGCGACAGGACGCGGTAGAGCCGGCCGTATGGCGCGCCGCGAAGACGCAAAGCCAAGAAGAAGCACCCTCTCTCGATGACCGCCCCTGGCGCGTGCCCGACCGACGAAGAGCTGAGCGCGTTCATCGAGGGCGCGCTGGAGGGTGAGGCCCGTTCGGCGCTGCAGATCCACGTCGCCGACTGCGTCGAGTGCGGCCGCGCGGCGGCGCTGCTGCTGAGGGCGCATGCCGCGAGCGACGCCGCCGACGCCTCACGGCCGACCGCCTCGCAGCGGGCGGCGTTCGACGCGCGGTTCGAACTCGGTCCGTCGCTCGGTCGCGGGGCCATGGGCGCCGTCTACGCCGCGCAGGATCGCAAGCTCGACCGACGCGTGGCGCTGAAGTGGCTGCACGCCGACGCGGTCCCAGCGGGCACGGACGGCCGAGCGCGGCTCATCAGCGAAGCGAAGGCGCTGGCCAAGCTCAACCACCAGCACGTGGTGTCCGTCTTCGACGTCGTCGAACTCGACGGCGAAGACGTGCTGGTCATGGAGTATGTGGAGGGCAGCACCCTCAAGGCCTGGCTCCTGCGGGAGCGGCCCAGCCTCAGCGCGCGCATGCAGCGCTTCGTCGAGTGCGCCGAAGGCCTGGACGCGGCGCACCACGCTGGGTTGATCCACCGAGACTTCAAGCCCGAGAACGTGCTGGTCGGGCGCGACGGCAAAGCGAAGGTCGTCGACTTCGGGCTGGCCAAGCACGTCGACGTGCCAGTCGCGCCTGTCGGTGACGGCGCCGTCCAGCGCACGAACGCGCTCTCGGGGACGCCCGCCTACGCCGCCCCCGAAGTGTGGCGGGCTGAGCGGCCAGACTCGCGGAGTGACCAGTACGCGTGGGGGCTCTCGCTGTACGAAGCGCTGACTGGTAGCCCGGCCTTCGCCGAGCGAGACGTCGCTGGCCGCCTGGCGGCGATGCAGCGGCAGGCCTTCGCCAAGAACCCGGCCTTCCGGGCGCTCCCGTGGCGCGCGCGGCGCGTCGTGCTGCGGGCGCTTCACCCCGAGCGCGCCCACCGCTTTCCGACCCTGGGACACGCCGCCCAAGCGCTCCGGGGCGCGCAGGTGTCGACGGCGCGAATCACCCTGGCGATCGTCACCGCCGCGGCGCTGGGCGCCGCCGCCTTCGGCTACCGGCACGCGCACGCTTGTGATGACGCCGGGAGCGCTCTGGCGCGCAGCTGGAACGACGCGGCGCGCGGCGACCTGCAGGCGAGGGTTCGCGGCTTGAGCGTCGCCTTCAGGGAGCCGCTGGCCACCGAGCTGACGCGGTTGCTGGACGCTTGGGCCCAGGCCTGGCGCGGCGAAGCGGTGGCGCTCTGCGAAGACGAGCGAACTGGGCAGCTCGTGTCGTCCGCGGTGCAGGTCGTCCGCGCGGGCTGCCTCGAGCGCGCCGCGCAGCAGCTCGACGCGCGCCTGGCGGCGTTGCGGACGCTCGACGACGCCACCGCGCGACAGGCCGTCGACTTGGTCGAAGGGCTGCCGCGTCCAGACGTCTGCCGTGGCACGGCGGGGCAGGAGTGGCTCAGCCCTCGCCCGACGGATCCGCAGGCCTCGCAGGCCCTCTGGGCGCTGCAGGCTCGGCTCGACGCGGACGTCGCCGAGCGTGAGCTCGGTCGCATCGCGCCGCTGCGCGAGAAGTGTACCGGCCTGCGCGCCGACTCCACCCGGCTCGGCTGGCTCCCGATGATCGCCGCCGTCGAGACGCACTGCGGGGCGACGGAGCTGCTCTCGCGCGAGAGCGGGCAGGCGCAGCGCTCACTTCAGAAGGCGTTTCGAGCCGGCGTCGAGGGCGGCGCGCTGGACGTGGCCGTCGCCGCGTGCGGCCTGCTGCTCCGCACGGACTCCGACGCCAAGCACCTGAACGCCTGGTTCGAAATAGGAGAAGGACTCGCGGCCCGGGCCGGCGCGATCGCCCAGCAGCCGCTCGGTCGACTCCTGAGCTACCGCGCCATGGTCGAGCACCAAGCTGGGCGCTCGACGAATACCGCGCCGTGGCTGGAGCGCGCCCTTGCGCTGCCGGGCACTCCCCCCTCGGGGACGGCCTTCCTCGAGGTCCAGCTCGCGTTCCAGCTGGCAGGCGAAGGGCGCCACCTCGAAGCGAGGGAGCTGGCGGAGAGGGCGGTGACGTCTCTGACGACTCGGCTGGGGCCGAGCCACTTGTCCACCCTCTTCGCGCTGAACACTGCGGCGGGTGTGGCCATGCGCGGGGCGCGGTTCGAAGACGCCCTCGCGCTCGCCCAGCGGAACGTCGAAGGGCGGACGCTGCTCTACGGGGCCAGCAACACCGGGAGCGCCCACGCCAACGCTGCCGAGGCCGCGCTGAACGCGCGGAAGCTGGAGATCGCCGCCAAGCACGTCGAGGCGGCGCTCCCGCAGCTGCGCAAGGCGCGGCCCGCGTCGGGCTGGGTGGACGCGGCGATCACCTTCGCTGACGTGTGGTCTGCGCTCGGGCGCTGGCAGGAGGCCTGCGCGCTCGTCCAGGAGATCGGCGAGGCCGTCCGCCGTGAACCCCCCGAGGCTGCGCTCCAGGTGCGTTGGGCCTGGGCCGAGGGCCGGTGCGCCGCGTACGACTCGAGGGACGGTCGCGCGACGCTGCGCGCGCTGGCGAAGACGCTCGAGCCACGCCTCTCGCTCGACACCCCGTGGGTGCGTCAGCAGATAGCCGAGGCGCTGCGACCGGACTGATGAAACCCCTTGAAGTGCCTGGTCCGTCCCGGGCTCCACGGGGCTCAACAGCGGGCCTTGCCGATTGCTCACGGCGCCGCCACCCGACGCGGTTGACGTTGTCCACTGCCGTCGGACGGAGAGCGGCGTCGATAACGTGGGGGTACGCAGTCGAGAGCCCACCCACTCAGCCCACGAGCCCGCCATGACCAGCCTGTTCACCCGCATCACCAACACCTTTTCCACGTGGTTGCCCGGCAAGAAGACGCCAGCGCCGGTGGTCGAGAAGCCGAAGGAAGTTTCGCCGGTTCAGCAGTGCATGGCTGACGCTTTCGTGCTCGCGCAGAAGGCCGAGCGGCGCTCGCCGGGCTGGGCGCCGAGCAACCGCGAGGCGCGGCTGGACCTGCTCGAGGAGAAGCTCGTGCTCATGGAGGCCGCGTGTGACGCCGAGGACTTCGCCAAGGCCCGCCGCGTTGGGCGGGAGATCTCCGCCGACATCGCCCGGTGAACGACCATGACCACCTCGATTTCCCCGACGACCGCTCGCCCCGCCGCGAGCGCCAGCACTGCGCTCCCCTCCACCCCCGCGACTCCCGTCAACGCCGAGTACGAGCGCCAGGTGGAGCAGCTGGCGCTGAAGCTGGGCGGCACGGCCCAGAAGGATCGCTTCGTGGCCGACATCAAGCGAGTGCTGCGGACGATTCAATCGGACTTCGGCTACGACAGCATGCCGGCCTACTACTTCGCGCTGCATGACAACTTCCGGCGCGTGGGCCGCCAGTATGGCGTGGCCACGGAAGGAAAGACCGTGACGGAGCTCATCGCCCTGCTCACGCCGAAGATGACCGAGCTCGACCGGCGCTTGAGCGCGAAGATCAACCGCACCGACACCCGGCCGCTGTTCCCCGGCTATCAGCTCGAGCTGCACGCGCGCGCGAGCTACCTCGGTCTGAGCAACGGCCGATACGAAGACTTCGCGGCGGACATGCTCAAGCGGGGCATGGACCCCGAGAAGTACGAGACGTTGCACCAGGACGCCGTGTTTCGGCTCGAAGGGAACGCCCGCAGCAGGACGTTCTCCGAGCTCGAGCCGGCTTACCTCAAGGCGAAGGCTCGAACTGGCGGTGTGCTGGCGGGACTGGGCCGACTGCTCAAGGGCGAGTCTTTCCATGAAGGCGGAGGCTTTCGTGGCAAGGGCGGCGGCGGAGGCTCGTTCGCGCCGTAGTCACTGCGCGACGACTCTCCTCGATGAACAGCCGGCACGTGTGTGCAGAGGCGTGGACGACGTTCAGCGTGCCCAACACGCCCAGCGGCTTGGTGCCACGGGCTCGCTGGCGGGCGGCTTCGGCGGAGAGCTGTACCTGAGCACCACGGCTGACCGGTGGCTTTGCGTCGACGCGGTGACCAGGGCACGGCGCGATGGCGCGCCAGCGGACAGTCGTGCCGGGCCTCGCGGCCGAGGCCGGACTTCTTCTACGTCATCAACCCGCAGGAGTCGACGCAGGGCTCGCTCTCGGCCGAGGTGAAGGCTGCCCAGAAGCGGGACAACGTGCAGATCTGCCGCGTCTCGGTGCCGGAGCACGCCGACGTCGACGGGCTGCTGCGCGCGATGGACGAGTTCTTCACGCAGAAGTACGGCGCGGCGCGCTGAGCGACTCGCGCTCGTGCCCGAGCGGTTCCGCGAAGGCGCCGGTCCAAGCCGCCCTCCGCGGAGCTTGCAGCCAACGTCGCGTCCGGTGGCAGTCAGCCGACGGCTGGTCTACGAGTCACCGCAGCGCCATGGACCTCGACGAACTCTTCTCTCGGGACGATCTCTCCTGGCTCAAGTCGGCGCAGGACGACGAATTCGAAGGCCGACGGGTCGAGCGGAAGGAGAACGCAGATCCGAAGGTCATCGCGCAGGCGGTGTCGGCCTTCGCAAACACCGACGGCGGGCTGTTCGTGTTGGGCGTGAGCAAGACGGGCTCAGTGGTGGGGCTCGAGCGAACGGCCGCCGAGAAGTGCCTCCTCGAGCTCAGCAGCCGCGTCGACGTCGCTGCGCATCGCGAGCGGCTCGTGGAACTCGAGACGGGCCGGGTCGTCGTTCTGCTGCGGGTGCCTCGTTCCGATCGCCGCGTCGTCATGACTTCGGACGGGAAGGTCTTTCGCCGAGTCGGGTCGAGTTCAAAGGAACTCACGACCGAGCAAGTGCGCCTGCTGAAGGACACGACGCTCGAACAACGGTTCGAGGACGAGCCCTCCCGCCCGTTGAGCGCCGAGGCCTGCGAACCTGCGCTCGCCGCAGAACTCCAGCGCTCGCTTGCCAGTGTGCAAGAGCGCGAGAACAGCCTCGAGCTGGACTTGCGGAACCAGCACCTCGTCATCGGCGTGGGTCGCCCTGAGCGGCCCTTCCTCACCAACGCGGGTCTGCTCGTCGTCGGGCTCGATCCGAACAGGGAGATTCCGCACGCAGCGGTGAGGGTCCTCAAGATCGAAGGCGCCGAGGAGCGCTTCGGGACCGAGCGAAACGTCGTGAAGGACGAAGAGTTTCGCGGCCCAGTGCCTCAGACCATCGTGAGCGCACGAGAGTTCATCCGCGCACAGCTTCGTGACTACGAGTTCTTGGGACCCGATGGAAAGTTCACGACCGCACCTGAGTACCCAGTGGCGGCGTGGGAAGAAGCGCTCGTCAATGCGGTCGTCCACCGGTCCTACAGCATCGGCGCTCAGGTCTTCGTCAGGATCTTCGATGATCGACTCGAGGTGGGGAGTCCCGGTGGCTTTCCCGGGTCGATCTCGGAGGACAACCTCACGAGCAGTCAGCCGCGCAACCCGCACCTGGCGTCTGCACTGCGGCACTTCCGATTCGTCCGGTTGGCCAACGAGGGCACCCGACGCATGCGGGAAGCAATGAAGAAGGCGGGGCTGAGCCCTCCCGAGTTCCGCGAGGTCAACCGGGACCACGTGGTCGTCACGCTCAGGAACGACCCGACGCTTCGTGAGCAGCTCGCGCGCGGACGCGTGTCATCCCCCGCTGTGTGGGACGAGATTGCTACCGGCCTTCGCGATCCGCTGGAGCTCTTCCGACGCAAGGCCATCGACCGCTGGAAATCGGTCACTGCCGAGCCCCCCACGAGCTTTCAGCGCGTGGCAGCCGTGTACATCAAACAGCAGGCGAACCCGACCCGAGCACTGGAGCTGCTCGCCAGGACGCCGCGCGAGCTCGACGATGAGGTCGTCGACGACCTCGTGGGCTTCGCGCTCGCCACCGAGTGCCGCTGGCTCGAGGACGAAGGCGTCGGTCGATATCTCCGAGGCATGTGCTTCTGGAGGCCAACGACGGTCGAGAAGATCCTCAGCTTTCTCGAAACGGACTGGAGCCGCATTCGCAACGGCCCGCTTCGCACGGAAGACGAGGCCAACGACCGCCTGCCGCCGCAGTCGCACGTTCGCTGGAGCGTTCAGTGTCTCGCGACGAATCTCGACTCCAGCGCCGCCCCAGATCGAGCTCTCGTCGAGCGCATCGACCGAGCCATTGCGGCTTACAAGAGTGACGTCACGAGGCCGCTGCTCGAGCTCATTCACGGCAGCGAGTGACGGCCAGTCACAAAGAACCAAGCAGCACACGGTTTCGTGTCCATCGGCGTGGGTGTCGGCGACGTGAGTGAGTGTGTCGCCGCTGTCGCGAGCCCGTCGTGGTCGGCGTCAGCTGGCGCGCGTGGGTCGCACGGCTCGCGTCCGGCGCCTCGCGTCTGGAGCATTGAGTGACCTCAGCTCGGCTCACGGCCCCCCCCCCCCCCCCCCGGCCCGTGTTGGCGTACCCCGGGCCCCCCAGCGGGGCCGGCCCGTCAAGCGCGGACCCCCCCACAATCGCACCCCCCCCCAGGGTGGCGGGC
>JALHOS010000024.1:24078-36389 GCA_022842905.1 Myxococcaceae bacterium
GCCCTGCCTGCCATGCTGCGCCGGCCCTTCACGCGAGGAACGCCCATGATCCGCTCCGCCCGCCTGGTGTCCGTCCTCGCGCTGCTCCCGCTCGCCGGCTGCTCCTTCGACCTATCCGTCCCCGACAACACCGCCCGCGGGAGCCTCGTCGGCCGCGTCGACACCCAAGGCCGCGCTTCACCCGACGGCATCGACGTGCGCCTGACGTCGGCCCAGGGCGCGAAGTCCACCCAGCCCACTTCCGGCGGCGGCGACTTCCTCTTCGGCGACCTGGCGCCCGGCGTGTACCTGCTCGACGTGCAGCGCGACGGCTTCGCGCCCTTCGTGTTGCCCGGCCTCGTCGTCACCAAGGGCGGCACCACCGACGCGGGCGTCTTGAGCCTGTCCTGGCTGGCCGGCACGCCCGCCGAAGCCACGCTCGTCGGCAAGGTCGTCGCCGAAGGTGGAGGCAACGTCGAAGGAGCCCGCGTCGAGTGCATTCTCAGCCAGAGCCAGCAGCGCGTGGCGCTGGCGACGGTCGACGGCGACGGCGTCTTCACCGAGCGCCTCCCGCCGGGCCGCTACCTGCTGCGCGCGAGCCACCCGCTCTACAGCCAAGACGAGCGGCGCGACGTCGACCTGCGCGAAGGCCAGGTGCTCGACCTGTCCGCCAACCCGTTGTCGCTCCGGCTCAACCCCGCACGCCTGACGGGGCGGGTGCTCGCCGAGGTCGACGGCGTCGCCCAGCCTCGTCCCCAGGCCGGCGTCAACGTCGTCGTCGAGACGGGTGAGGCCACCGTCACCAACGCTCAAGGTGAGTTCAGCTTCATGGCGCTGCGCGCCGGCCAACGGCAGCTGCGCTTCTCCCGCGCCGACTTCGCCGACGCGACCGCTACCGTCACGCTGGCCGCCGGCCAGAGCTCGACGTTGCCCGACGTGCGCCTGGCCCTGCGCCGCGGCGAGATTCGCGGCGCCGTCCGCCTGAGCGACGACGCGGTGGTGCAAGACGTCACCGTCATGCTCGAGGGCACCGCCTACGCGACGGCCGCCACGCCGGACACGCAGCCGGGGCAGGGCAGCTTCCGCCTCATGAACGTGCCCAACGGCACGTACACCGTCGTCGCCACCAAGCAGCGCTACGGGCGCGCGCAGGCCACCAACGTCGTCGTCAGCGACACGAGCCCCGTCGCGGTGACGCCGACCCTCGAGCTCAACGTCCTCGTGGGCGCCTTCTCCATCGACGACAAGGACGCGCGCAGCCAGGGCGACACCACGCGGAGCCGCGACGTCTTCCTGCGGCTCGACAGCTTCGCCGGCGCCTCCCACTACCGCGTCACCGAGGACGCGGGCTTCTCGAGCGAGCCGTGGCTGCCCTTCGCGGCCGTCGAGCAGCCGTACACCCTCACCGGCGGCGAAGGCCGCATCACCGTGCGGGCGCAGTACCGCCGCGCTGGCGTCGAGAGCGCCGTCGCCGAGTCCTCCGTCGTCTACGACGCGACGCCGCCCAGCCAAGCCAGCCTCGAGGTCGCCGAAGGCCGGCCGTTCACCAACCAGGCCAGCGCGCTGCCGCTGCGCCTCAACGCGGTGGACGTCGGCGCGGCGATGACGGAGGTGAGCGGGCTGTCGCGGGTGCGCCTCAACCTCACCGGCGCGCTGGAGCCCGACGGCGGCCTGTTGGTGGACGACTTCGGCCGCGCGTTCACCCGTGACCTCAGCCTGGCGGTGCCGCCTCGGCCGGACGGGCCCATCACCGTGCAGGCGCAGTTCCTCGACCGCGCCGGCAACGCGAGCCCCGTCGTCGCGGGGACGGTCACCCTCGACACCCAAGCCCCGTCGGGCCTCACGTTCCGCATTCGCGACGGCGCCCGGGCCACCGCGCCGGGCTTCACCGACACGCCCTTCGTCACGCTGGAGCACTCCGCCGCGCCGGAGCCGGACGGCGGCTTCATTCGGCTGCAGGTGTCCAACGCGTCGGCGGCGCTGGCGGGGCTGCCGGGCTTCTCGCTGGTGCCCGAGTCGCCGCACGTCCTCGACAGCAGCGGGGCCGAGCTCAAGACGGTCTTCGCGCGGTTCGTCGACGCCGCGGGCAACACCTCCCCCGTGGTGCAGGCGCAAGTCACCCTCGACACCACGCCGCCCGGCCCCACCAGCGCCTCGCTCGTCGGCCCTTCGCCCACGGCCGATGCGTCGGTGGTGCTGAGCCTGTCGGCCTTCGACAGCCAGGGGTTGTCTCCGGACGCGGGCGTGACGCTGGCCGAAGACCTGCTGTTTCAGCGCGGCCGCGTGGGCCCCTTCGCCTTCCCCGACGGCGGGCTGGCGCCCTTCACGCTGAGCGGGGCAGATGGTCCCAAAGAAGTCTTCGTGCGCTTCACCGACAAGGCCGGCAACGCCGCGGTGCAGTCCGTCTCCGTCGTGCTGGACCGCAGCGCCCCCAGCGCGGCCCTGTCACTGCTGGGCCAGCTGGCCGACGGCACGCCCTCGACGCAGCGCTCCGCCGTCGCGCAGGTCCAGGCCCGCATCGACGCGCCGGACGCGGTGGCCATGGCCGTCGCCGAGGCGCCGCTGAGCTGCGCCACCGCCAGCTATGAGCCGCGCGCGGCCACCAAGTCAGTCACGCTGTCCGCCGAAGGCACGCGCACGGTGGAGCTCTGTGTGAAGGACGCCGCGGGCAACGTGACGGGGCCCATCGCCGCCAGCATCACCCTGGACAGCACGGCCCCGACGGGGTGCAGCCTCACCGTGCGCGGGAGTCGGAGAGACGGCAGCGGCGCCGCGCCCGACGGCTCCACCGCGGCGCCGACGGTGCTCGCGTCGGTCAGCTGCCCGGGCAGCGGGCTCGAGGTGGCGCTGGTGGCCGGCGCCGTGACGTGCTCGAGCACCGCGCAGCTCGACTACCGCCCCTTGGGCGCCGACGTGCCGCTCACGTTGGTCGGCCCCGACGGGCTCTTCGCGGTGCAGGGCTGCGTGCGCGACGCCAGCCGCAACGTGGCCCCGCTCGCCGGCGCCGCCATCACCCTGGACAGCACCCCGCCGACCAGCACCCAGCTGCTGCTCCTCAAGCCCGACGGCGGGCAGCTCAGCGCGACCCTCAACGCCCAAGACGTGGCCGCCGCCGGGCTGCGCGTGCTGGCCGAAGGGCAGGCCGTGGGCGCGACGCAGTGGGCCGTCGCGGTGGGCGCGAACCCCTTGGTGTCTGCGCTCAGCCCCTTCACCGCGAGCCCGTCGCGGCAGCTCGTCACCTTTCCTAGCGACGGCACGCATGTGGTGTCCGCCGTCTTCCGGGACGCGCTGGGGAACGAGTCGGAGCGGCTGAGCGCCGCCGTCGCCTTCGACGTCACCGCTCCCGTCGGCGGCGCCGTGCGCGTGGCGGGTGGCTCCACCGTCGTCAACCGCGAGTCCATTGGCCTCGAGTTCGACGTGCCTTCGGACGCGGTGCGCATGCAGGTGGTGGAAGCCGCGCTCTGCCCGACGACGGCCTTCACCACCCCGCTCATTCCGGCCACCGCGTCGCTCACCTTTCTGCTGAGCCCCGTGTCGGGCGCCAAGACGGTGTGCGCGCGCTTCTTCGACGCCGCGGGCAACCCGTCGTCTCCGCCCGCGCAGGTGTCCTTCAGCTTGGACACGAGCGCGCCGACGCTGCAGCTCGACGTGCTCGGCCTGGACGGTGGCCTCAACCCCGCCGCCACGCGCGCGCGCGACGTGCGCCTGGTGCTGACGACGAGCGCCGAGGCCACCGGTTACTTCGTGTCCAACGCGCCAGCGCAGTGTGCGCAGGTGACGAGCTGGACGACGCCCGACGGCGGCGCGGTGCCCTTCACGCTGCTCGACGCGCCCGGGGTGCAGTTCGCCCACGCGTGTGTGCGGGACGCCGCCGGCAACACCAACAGCGCCGCCCGCGCCATCACCTACGACGCGGTGCCGCCGTCGGGCGCCACGCTGCGCGTCGGCAACGGCGCGGCGGTGCAGACCAGCGGCCCCTTCGCGATGACGTTCGCCGGGGTGAGCGACGACGTCACGCACATGGCCCTCGCCGTGGACACGCCGCTGGACTGCCAGACAGCCACCTACGAAGCCTTCGTCAACAACAGCCCGCGGGTGCTGAGCAACGGCAGCCACCAGGTGCGCGCGTGCTTGCGGGACGTGGCGTGGAACACCGCCGCCCTGGGGCCCGTCAGCGTAGTGGTGGACGCGGTGGCGCCGGTGCTGGGCGGCCTCACCGTCAGCGGCCTCAGTCGGCCGGATGCGGGGCTCACCAACACCTTCGCGCTCGACGTCGGCCTCGTCGGCGCTTCAGACGCGCTGTCCGGCATCGAGAGCGTGCGGCTGTCGGCGGACCCCACCTTCGCCGAGGCCACCGTGTACCCGTACGACGCGCTGGACGCGGGCCCGTACCGCTTCACCTTGCCGCCGGGCGACGGCCTCAAGACGGTGTACGTGCGCCTGCGCGACGGCGCGGGCAACCTGTCGGAGCCGCCGCGCACCTTCTCGCTGACGCTGGACACGCAGCGGCCCACCTTCGTGCAGCCCCCGCAGGCGGTGCAGCCGTACGTCACCAAGGCGCTCATGGGGCCGACGCCGGTGGCCTTCTCGCTGGCCGCGGCGGACAGCTCCGACACGCCCAGTCAGCTGCGCGTGGGGCTGGCCCTGTCAGCCGCCGCCTGCGCGACGGCGCCGCTGGTGGACTTCACGTCGCCGCTGACGCTCGACGTCGCCGCGGCGGCCCCCGGACTCGTCGTGCCGTACCTCTGCGTGGTGGACCGAGCGGGCAACCGGTCGGACCCGGTGGCGGCGCCGGTGCAGCTCATCAACCCGCCGTCGTCGTCCTTGCTGCAGCCCAGCCTGCCCGCGCCCTTGGCGAGCGGCGCCTTCGTGTCGTGGGGTGACTCCAACGCGCACACACGCCTCATCGAAGTCGAGGCGGCGCCCAACGCGGCCTTCGACGGCGGCGTGCTGCGCTACCAAGCGGCGCTGGGGAGCTGCGCGGCGTCGGGGGTGACGCCGCCGCCGACGAGCGCGCGGCTCGGGCTGGAGCCGGGCATGACGCCGCTGACGAACCTCGCCACCTGGCACCTGCGGCTGCGCGCGGTGGACTGCGCCGGCGCCGCGACGCCCTTCGTGGACTTCCCCGCCACCGTCATTCCCAACCTCGTGCGCACGACGGTGCCCTTCGCGCAGACGTCGCTGCGGCTGGACGCGGTGGCGGACGAGCTGTGGCTCCACGGCATCGACCCGAGCGCCCTGGGGCGCGTGGAGCGGGTGTGGCGCTGCGCCCCGTCGGTCGCCGACTGTCGCCAGGAAGCCAGCTGGGCGGGCTTCTCGGTGTCGCTGGACTCCCGCCCCTCTGCGTCCGGGGCGCCGGCGTCCCTCTTCACCGTCGACGGGCGCGTCTTCTTGACGGACTCCGTCGCCGACACGAGCACCACCGCGCTCGCCGTCGCGTCCTGCGCCAGGGGCGCGGACTGCAGCCAGGTGGCGAGCTGGAGCAGCGCGGTGGTCCTCTCGTCGAGCTGCATGTTCTGCAGCAACCCGCTGCGCTCGGTGCGCTCGCCGGTGGCCGCGGCGGGGCCGGGCGGCGCCATGATTGCGTTCGTCGCCACCCGCGACGTGGGCACCTGGCTCGAGGTCTTGCGCTGCACGTCGGGCGAGAGCGGCGGCGGGTGCGACCCGTCGAGCGGGACGTGGCGGCACGTGTCCACGGCGCTCGAAGTCGCCAACCAGGCGCTGACGGTGACGGCGGACGAAGGCAGCTTCTGGATTGGCGCGGTGTCCTCCGAGGCCGCGGGAGACCCTTCGACGGGCCCCACGGCCGCCGGCCAGCCGCTGCTCATTCGCACGGGGTTCGGGCTCGACGGCGGCACGACGCAGGACGTGGCGTGCAACGGCGGCCCCACCTGCGGCTGCGACGGCGGCAGCTGTCAGGACTTCACCTTCTCGCGGCTGGCCAGCGCCGCAGTGGGCGAGACGTTGAGCGCCGAAGCGCCGCAGGTGCGCGTGGTGGGCGGGCGAATCCACGCGCTGTGGGGCGAGCGGCGGTGTGTGGGGCCCAACTGCACCGACGCCATTCGCGCGCGGGCGTGCCCTGGCGGGGCGTGCCGGAGCGCTTCGCAGTTCGACCCGCCGACGACGGTGGTGCAGCGACTCATGCTGAGCAGCGGCGACCCAGTCCCGCCCTTCGCGCTCTCCAGCGGCTCGGTGCAGGAGCTCAGTGAGCCCCTGCGTGTCATCTATGCCGACGGAACGCAGACCCAGCTCCAGGTGACGTCTTGCCAGCACGCGAGCGACGGAGGGTGCTTCGGTGAAGCCCAGACCGTGACGCTCAGTGAGGGCGGCGTGGCGCTGGCTGGCCCGAGCACGCTGGTGACGCGGGGGAAGGACCTCTACTTCGCGGGCGCGCCGGAGCTGGGCAACGTGGTGCTCTTCCAGCCGGCCCTGCCCTCGCCCCGCGTGCTGACGGTGCTGCCCAGCGGGAGCGGCCTCGAGGCGCGGTGGACGACGGCCAGCGGCGTCGCGCGCAGCGTGCTGCGTCACCAGCCGACGGGCGGCGGGCCGGTGACGGTGGTGGACATTCCCGACCCCTTCACCAGCAGCTTCGGCATCTCCGGCGCGGCGCGGCGCAGCGTGTCGTTGGCCTTCGCGGGCCCCAGCGGCCTGTCCGAGTCGAGCACCGTGTGGACGGCGGAGCGCTTCACCTCGACGGCGACGCTCCCGGTGCAGTCCCACGTCCCGCTGACGTTCTCGGCGCCTGGGGGCGAAGGCAGCAACACCTACGTGTACGCGGCCATGGCGCGGCTGGCGGTGGACCCCGGCGTGTACCTGGGCCGCTGCAACACCGCGGGGGACTGCCGGCTGTCCGGCGCGTGGACCTGGAACAAGGTGCTGTCCGGCACGGGCTTCAGCCAGCTGCAGCTCGGCGTGGACTACCCGCGCAACCCGCTGACGGGCGCGAAGGTGAGCGACCAGGCGCGGCTCTTCGTGCTGGCGGTGCAGGGCAGCTCCGACTTGACCGTGCGGGTGCTCGGCTGCGTGTTGCCAGCCAGCGGCGCGACGGGCTGCGCGGCTGAAGCGGACTTCTCGACGGCGGTGGGTCCCATCGTCTGGACGGGGGCCGGCGGTCGGCAGGCGTCGCTCAAGGTCGTCGGCGAGCGCGTGCAGTTGACGGCCTCGCTCCGCGGCGCCTTCGCGGATGAGGCGGTGGTGCGCTTCTGTGACGCCGTGCCGTACGGCGCGGGCCTGAGCTGCAGCACCGCGCCCGCGCTCCAGCTGAGCCACTGTCTGTCGGCCGCCAACTGGACCGGCCCCATCACGCTGGCGGACGGGACAATTACCGTCAGCTCGACGCACGCGGTTGGCCTGCCGCACCCGACGGCTGGCTTCTTCGCGGCCGCCAGCACGGGCACCGGCCTGTTGCAGTGGCACTGCCCCTACGCGGCGCCCGGGTGTCCGTCGGTGCGCAACGACTGCTCGCAGCCCACGGCGTGGGTTTTCTCGCAAATCAACACCGGCGGGCCGGTCAGCCACCTCGACGCGGTGGCCAGCCAGGGGCCTGCCTTCGCCGCGGCAGCTTCCACGCCGTCGAACGCCGGGCTCTACGTCAGCTACCGACAAGGGCAGAACTGGGGCGTGGCCGCGTGCAAAGGCGCCGCGGGCGCGGCCTTCGAGCCGTGGCACTGCGCGCGCACCAACGGCGCGTTGTCCGAAGGCCAGCGCTCCGCGGTTGGGTGGTCGACGGCCCAGGTCCTCCCGTTCATTTCCGGGACGCCGGCAGGCAGCACGCTGCGGCTCGTGGGCGGCGACCTGTTCGCCGCGTTCTCGATGAGCAGCCGGCACTTCGTCGCTCGCTGCGCGGGGGCCCGAGACTGTCTGCGCGCCGACCGCTGGACGGTGTTCAGCGTGTCGAACACACCGAGCGGCTTCGGCGCGACGGGCTCGCTGGCGGGCGGCGTCGGCGGAGAGCTGTACCTGGGCACCACGGCTCCAGACGGCGTTCCCCAGCTCCTGACGGGTGGCTTTGTGTCGACGCGGTGACAGGGCACGGCGGGCGCCGGTGTGTCAGCGGACAGTCGTGAAGCGGGTTGACACCCCTTGCCGACGGGGCTCGGGCTCCGGAAGCCTGGCGTGAGGTGGCTTGCCAAGCCCGGCCTGAGTCCCGGCCATGCCGCGCTGCGACAACTGTGCATCGCAGCCTCAACCTCTCACGGAGATTCGCCATGAACGTCAGCTCTGTCGCCGGAACTTCCTTCGTTGGTTTCAAGCCCTCGCGCCTGTCCGCCGTCGCCCTCGAGCGCGCGCTGGAGAAGGCCGCGACGCTGAAGAACGGCAGCGCGCTCGAGTACTCGAGCGAAGGGGACTACCCCGTGGTGCCGTTCACCGCCCAGGCCGTGCGCGGGGCCGAGTGGACGACGTCGGCCGGGGCCCTCGAGGCCTTCGCGCCGATGCTGGAGGACGGCATCTTTGCGGACGAGGACCTGGTGGGCTCGAAGCGCTTCGCCGCCGAGGTCGCCAGCCCGAAGGACTCGGCCCGCCGCATCGCTGACTGGAAGAGCGACCTGTCGACGGAGAGCGACCACGCGTTTGCCCGCGTGCTGAGCCTGCTGCAGCAGAACCTGTCGGACGTGCGCGTGGTTCGCGTGGGCCCCGCGGGCAAGGACGGGAAGCTCGAGGTGGACCAGGGGCTGTACGGCGTGCTGGTCGTCGGCAAGTCCGCGGACGGCAAGCTCGTGGGCGTGCAGTTCGGGTCCGTCGAGACCTGAGCGGAGTCGGCTGGGCGGCGCCGGACGCGGTTGCGTCGCTTCGGCTCGAGACGAAGAAGAGGCGGGTCGGCCGCGCTTCGCGGCGCGGTTCGGCGAGTCGTGCGGAGGTCGAGCCTCGTCGCGGCGTGTGGGCGAGTGGCGCGGAGATCGACCGTCGTCGCGACGCGGGGCCGCGCCGTCCCAAGGTGCCGTGGCGGCCTGGGGACTCTCCCCGGCGCTCGTCGCGCCCGTCGCGCGGGCGCTCCACCGTGCGCGTGCTTCAGCCCAGCGGGTGAGCCGCAGTGAGCGGTCCCGCGCACTGGTCAAGGCGGTGCGTCGGTTGGCTTCGCCCGTTGGCCAGGGGTCGCCGGCCGGTGCCTCGTGGGTGACCATTTTTGTCATCAATGAGCCAGGGGCACCTGTGCGGCTTCGCAGGGTTGCGGTGTTCTGCCGTCACCCCAGGTGACCGAACCGTCAACTCTGAGACAGGCCCCGTGACGCCGCCGAAGCAGCAGTCGACCTTCGCGCTGGCGGCGCGGTGCGGGCGGACGCTCGGTGCGGCATCGAGCGGTGCGCGAGGACCTGTCGGGGGCTCGTGGCCTCGAGAGACGGAGGGTAGTGGGGTGGCGTTCGCGTTCGCCCCGCGCCGACGAGCCAGTGCCCGTTCGGGCCGGCGGTGGCGATGGACCCGTTCAACGCTTGGCCGCTGCTCGATGCGGGCGGGATGGGGGCAGGGTCGCCGGCGCTGGTGGAAGCTCGAGGCGGAGGGGAGCCGGCCGCCGCCGAAGCAGCAGTCGACGTTCGCGCTGGAGGCGAGGTGCGGGCGGACGCTCGGTGCGGCATCGAGCGTGCGCGAGGGACCTGTCGGGGGCTCGTCGCCTCGAGCGAAGGCGGGCAGCGGGGTGGCGTTCGCGTTCGTCCCGCGCCGACGAGCCAGTGCCAGTTCGGCCCGCGGTGGCGATGGACCCGTTCAACGCGCGGCCGCTGCTCGAGGCGGGCGGGGTGGGGGCAGGGGTCGCCGGCGCCTGTCTCAAAGATGACGGGTCTGTCACCTTGGGTGACGGGGGGATCCGCCAACTGCTCAAAATGCTGATGGGCAGCCGTCGCGTTGATGACAAAGCCGTCACCAAGGAGACACCTCTGGGCGACCCCCGCCCCCACCCCGCGCCGGAAGATGGGCTTCGGCTGGCACGGCAGGCGGTGCGGCGCTCGACACGGCCGGCGCGCTGAATGTTCGGCGGCGCCTTGCTGCGAGGCAGAGCGTTCCGGGGCCTGGTCCGCGGTTGCGTGCGCGCGAGAACTCTTCACCCGCCGTACTCACCCTCACGCACAAAGGACACTCCTCCCATGGTCGCCATCGCCCCCCGCAGCTCCGTCTCCCAGAAGCACGCCCTCACCGCTGAGCCCCCGCGTCCCTACCGGGTGCTGAAGGGCGGCTCGCTGACCGAAGCCCAGCGCAAGGTGCTGGAGAGCGCCGCTCCGACGCAGGGGAAGGTCGACCTGACCGGCTTCACCGCGGTGAGCAGCTACAGCTACAGCGGAGCGACCTGGTCCGATTACGTCACCCTGACGGCGCACGTGAACGAGCAGGGCCAGGCGTACCTGCACGAGGGCGGCTGGGGCATGCCGCGCTGGCTTGGCCCGGTGCAGCTGCCGACGGAGCTGCCCCCGGTGAAGCCGGGCTACACGCGCATCGCCGACGGTCAGCCCGCGACGTTGTCCGTCCCCAAGAGCAACACGCCCCAGAGCGCGATGGTGCTGACGGTGCGCTTCCCCGAGGGCGCCGAGGAGTACGTCGGGTCGGTGCGCGTCGAAGTCGAAGGTGAGTCGGCCGGCTCGCTGGCCACCTACCCGCCGGCCCTGCCGGGTAGCGAGCGGAGCTTCTTCGTCGGGCTGACCGACGCCACGGACCCCAAGCGCGCAGCGGAGATCCAGAAGAAGCTGAAGGCGGGCACGCTGAAGGTCACCGTCCGCACCGGGATGCCCGGCGTCGACGTGAAGGTGCGGCCGTTCCGCTGAGCAGCGGAGCTCGTCGTCGGGCCCTCCGGGGGCTGGTTGTGGTGTGGGTGGAAAAGCGCCACGGGATGGAAAGATCGACGGCGGAGCGGGCGCCGGCCCAAGGAATCGCGGAGGAGCTGGCCTATGGTCCGCGCCCGCATGCGAACTTTCCTTGCCGCCGCGCTGCTGGTCGTCGTTGCCCTGTCTGCCTGCTCGAGCCCCGGGCCCATGGGTGACCCGGGAGCGACGGGCCCCACCGGGCCAACCGGAGCCACCGGCGCGACCGGGAGTGGTGCGACCGGGGCGACCGGCGCCACTGGGCCGACGGGTGAGACCGGAGCGCTGGGCGCGACGGGCGCGACGGGCGCTGTCGGGCCCACTGGGAATCAAGGCGCCACCGGGGCCGTGGGCGCGACGGGTGCCGTCGGCGCGACGGGGTCGGTCGTGCTCCTGCTCGAAGACGGCGGTGTTCTGCTCGTTGACGGCGGTGTCGTGATCGTCAGTGGTCCACAGGGCCAGGCGGGCGCCACGGGCGTGACGGGTGCGACGGGAGCTGACGGAGCGATTGGCCCTCAGGGCGTCGCCGGAGCGACTGGTGCGCAAGGGCCTGCGGGCGCGACTGGTGCGACGGGAGCTGACGGAGCGATTGGCCCTCAGGGTGTCGCCGGCGTGACTGGTGCGCAAGGGCCTGCCGGCGCGACTGGTGCGACGGGAGCTGACGGAGCGATTGGCCCGCAGGGCGTCGCCGGAGCGACTGGTGCGCAAGGGCCTGCGGGCGCAGATGGCGCGACTGGTGCGACTGGTGCGACGGGAGCTGACGGAGCGATTGGCCCTCAGGGCGTCGCCGGAGCGACTGGTGCGCAGGGGCCTGCCGGAGCAGATGGCGCGACTGGTGCGCAGGGGCCTGCGGGCGCGACCGGTGCGACGGGAGCTGACGGAGCGATTGGCCCGCAGGGCGTCGCCGGCGTGACTGGTGCGCAAGGGCCAGCGGGTGCGACTGGTGCGACGGGAGCTGACGGAGCGATTGGCCCTCAGGGTGTCGCCGGAGCGACTGGTGCGCAGGGGCCTGCGGGCGCGACTGGTGCGACGGGAGCTGACGGAGCGATTGGCCCGCAGGGCGTCGCCGGCGTGACTGGTGCGCAAGGGCCAGCGGGCGCGACTGGTGCGACGGGAGCTGACGGAGCGATTGGCCCTCAGGGCGTCGCCGGAGCGACTGGTGCGCAGGGGCCTGCGGGCGCGGATGGCGCGACTGGTGCGCAGGGGCCTGCGGGCGCGACTGGTGCGACGGGAGCTGACGGAGCGATTGGCCCGCAGGGCGTCGCCGGCGTGACTGGTGCGCAAGGGCCAGCGGGTGCGACTGGTGCGACTGGAGCTGACGGAGCGATTGGCCCGCAAGGCATCGCAGGAGCGACCGGCGCGACGGGTGCGCAGGGTATCGCCGGGGCGACCGGCGCAACTGGCGCGCAGGGGCCAGCGGGCGCTGATGGCGCGACCGGAGCGACGGGTGCGCAGGGCGTCGCAGGCGTTGCCGGCCCGACCGGAGCAACTGGTGCGCAGGGTATCGCTGGCGCAACTGGCGCAACTGGCGCACAGGGGCCAGCGGGC
>JALHOS010000025.1 GCA_022842905.1 Myxococcaceae bacterium
CACGGCGAGCACGATCCGTCGCGCCGAGCCCGCGGTTCGCGCCGCCGCCACCACTCCGTCGCTCGAGGCAGGCGTCGCAGTCTGGGGCCCGGCCTCGGCGACCGTCGGCGCACTCACCACGGGCACGTCAGTCAGCGACGGATCCGCCTCCCGCGCCAAGCGCAGCGCCTGGTGCACCTGATCCGTCGCGGGCGGGAACGCCGATCGCAAGTAGCGCGTCAGCCCCCCGACGTCGGCCAGCTCAGCGCCAGATCGATCCATCGCGTCGGCGAAGTCCAGGAGCGTGTCGAAGCGCCGCGCCGGATCGGCCAGGAGCGCGCGCAGGCAGACGGCCTCGAGCGCCCTCGGCACCGAAGGGTCGAACTGCGACGGCGGCGTCACCTGCCCCGCGGCGATGCGGCGCATGACCTCTTCGGCGTCGTTGCCGGTGAACGGCCGTCGCCCGCACATTTGCTCGTACAGCATGACCCCGGCCGCGAAGATGTCGGCGCGGTGGTCCACGGCCTGCCCGCGGATCATCTCGGGGGACATGTAGAAGAACTTCCCCTTCAACGTGCCAGGCTCCGTGCCGCTGCTCCACGCGCCAGTCCGGGCGATGCCGAAGTCGATCACCTTCACCGCGCCGTCGCTGCCGACGTGAATGTTGTCGGGGGTGAAGTCACGGTGCACCAGCGCCAGTGGGCGGCCGGTCTCGTCGACCGCTCGGTGCGCCGCGTCGAGGCCGTGGCTCGCGTCGCGCAAAATTCGAAGCGCCACCGGCAACGGCACGCGCTTGCCCTGCTCCGCCGCTTCGGTGCGCAGGTCCGCGAAGGTGTGGCCCTCCAGCAGCTCCATGGCGATGAACGGCTCGCCGTCGGCCTGGCCCAGCTCGAAGACGCGCACGACATTCGGGTGCTTGAGCTGCGCCGTGATGCGGGCCTCGTTGAGGAACATGCGGACGATCGCGGCGTCCTTGACCAGGTGCGGCAACAGCCGCTTGACCGCCACCAGCCCGCCGAGCTGGCCGTCTTCGGTGACGTGCCGACCGGCGTAGATCTCCGCCATGCCGCCGGTGGCGACGCGGGACGTCAGCCGGTACGGCCCGACCATGACGGGCTGGAGGAGGGCCTGCGCGCTCACGAGCGACAGCCACCTTGCCACGCACGGTGGCCAAGATCGATCGCGGCGAGCCGGGCAGGCGCGGCGCAGTCCGTCAGAAGAAGATCGCCAACACCTTCATCGACACCCAGGCGATCGCCGCAGACAACGGCAGCGTCAGCACCCAGGCGATGAGAATGTTCGTCGCCACACCCCAGCGCACCGCGGACAGCCGCTTCGACGCGCCGACGCCCATGATGCAGGCGTTGATGCAGTGGGTGGTGGACACCGGAATGCCGAGCTGGCTCGCGCCGAGGATCGTCAGCGAACCGGCCGTCTCCGCCGCGAAGCCCTGCAGCGGCGTGATGCGAATGATCTTCGTGCCCATGGTCTTGATGATGCGCGTGCCACCGGCGGCGGTGCCCGCGGCGATCGCCGCCGCGCAGGCGAGGATCACCCAGTA
The DNA here is from genome assembly GCA_022842905.1 of Myxococcaceae bacterium. Taxonomy (GTDB): domain Bacteria; phylum Myxococcota; class Myxococcia; order Myxococcales; family Myxococcaceae; genus JALHOS01. The sequence goes on from JALHOS010000025.1 coordinate 1,541, forward strand.
CGGCACCGCGTCACCCTTGGGCATGAGCCAGCTGGGCGCCCAGTCCGGCAGCGCGTGCCCGCCGGCGCCGAAGGACAGGAGCGCCAGCGTGATGATGCCCATGGACTTCTGCGCGTCGTTCGAGCCGTGGGAGAACGCCATCATGCTCGCCGACAGCAGCTGCAGCCGTCGGCTCTGCTTGGCGACCTTCGGGGGCTTCGCGCCGTAGAGCTGGATCACGCCCAAGGTGACGACGACCATCAACCCAAGGGCGAGCTTCGTCTCGTGCTTCGCGCCGCTCAGCGCCGTCCACAGCCCCGTCAGGTGGAGTCCGCCGTAGACGAGCGCCGCGACGACGGCGATGCCCAAGAGGGCCAGCGCGACCCGCGCGAACTGCCCGCGGACCAGCCACACCAAGCTGATCATGATGAAGAACGCGAACACGAAGCCGATGCTGGGCGACGCCACCAGCGGGACGAGCACCTTCTGCGTGAGCGCCGTCCACTTGAACGCGCCGACGCCAGCGTGGGCCACCACCGCGCCGGCCAGCCCGCCGATGAGGGCGTGCGACGAGGACGACGGAATGCCGTACCACCAGGTGATCAGGTTCCAGATCGACGCCCCCACGAGCGCCGCGAGCACCACCGACTGCGTGACGATCGCCGGGTCCGCGAAGCCCGAGGCGATCGTCTTCGCCACCGCCGTCCCGAGCATGGCGCCGCCGAAGTTCAGCACCGCCGCGAGCAGCACCGCCGCGCGAATGGGCAGCACACCGGTGGACACGACGGTCGCGATCGCGTTCGCCGCGTCGTGAAAGCCGTTGATGTAGTCGAACACGATGGCCATCACGACCACCGCGATGAGCAGGCTAACCATGCTTCACGGCCAGGTTGGACAAGGTGTCGGCGACCTTGTCGCAGTAGTCGACGGCGGCCTCGAGGTCGTCGAGGGCTTCCTTCTGCTTGACGAACTCGCGGTAGTCGGCGGCCGCCGGCGCGTCGAACATCTGCGCGATCGCCGCGCGGTAAATCGTGTCGGCTTCCTTCTCGACCTGGCGCACCTTCCGCACCCCTTCGACGATGTCGCCGTACCGGTGCGCGCGGAGCAGCGGCACCAGATCGCGGATCAGCGCGGTCGTGAGCACCAGCTTGTCGCCCAGCTCCATCATGGGCGGCGTCAGCTTGCTGAGCCGATACAGGCTGAACGCGCGGGCCGACAGGTTCGTGCGGTCGACGATGTCGTCCAGCTCGCTGGTGAGCCGGTGGAGGTCTTCCCGATCGATCGGCGTGACGAACGTACGCGCGAGCGCGTCTTCCGCTTGGCGCACGACGTTGTCGGCCTTGTGCTCGATCTCCTGCACGGCCTTCTGCACTTCTTCCGCGGGCGCGGACTTGAAACGCGCCAGAGCCACCGCGGCGTCATGACCCAGCCGGCCCAGCTCCTCCAGGTACCCGTAGAAGTGGTCGTCGTTCGGCAGGAGCTTGCGGATCAGGTCGTTGAGCGCCATGGGAGGCGCCGCTTCTTTCCGAAATCCGTCTCCGCCGCGTTACAACTGCGAAAACTCGCGGCGAAGCGCGGGTGAAGCCGCACCGTCACGAACGCTTGGCGCCGGACAAGAACAGCTGCACCGCGCCTTCCATGAGCAGCTCGAGCGGCACCGTCGGCGTCGTCGCCCAGCGGGTGAGCGCGGCCAAGCACGTCATCTGAAAGAAGTCGGCCAGGGCCTCGGGCGCGAGCGTCGGCGCGAGCTGATCGGCCGCGTCCACGAAGCGACGAGCCACGGCGGCGCGGAGCAGCCCTACCCGGTTCTCCCGCGCGCGGCTCGCCTCGGCGCGCAGCTGCACGGCCATGGTGTCGACGATCAGCTTGGGCTCGTCTTTCCAGAAGCGCGTCCACTGCCCCGCGACCTCGCGCAGCAGCACCGGCAGCGCGATCCCCTTGGGCAGCGCGTCGATCGCCTGCGCCATGGGGCCTTCGGAGCGGACCGCGAACTCGAGCAGCACGTCGTCCTTCGACGGGAAGTGAAAGTAGAAGGCCGCCCGGCTGACCTCCGCGCGCCGAGCGATGTCGTCGATGCGGCAGCCGTGAAAACCGTCCCTTCGAAACACCTCGAGCGCCGCCTCGAACAGCCGCCGCCGCGTCTCTTCCCGCTGCCTGTCTCGTAGAGTCTCAGTGACCACGGTCGTCCGCTCCTTGCAGCAACTTCCACCTACGGTGACCGCGCGGCCCAGCGCCGCAGCCACCGCCACCAGTCCCCCGAAACTCCTTCAACGGCACGGTTCTTCTGCTCGACCGCTGGGCGCTCCGTGCACGGAGCGAAGTAGGGCCAAACGACGGCGCAATCTCAAGGAATGTGTCCCGACGGATGCCAGTGAACGCCGTCCGCGGCCAACTGGCGGATCGCGCTCGCCCGCGAGAGTTTGGTTGCGCGGCTGCCGGTGGAGCGACAAAAGCCGCGCATGCGCGCTGCCTCGAGCCTGCTGATCTTCCTGGTGACATTGGGGTGTGACCCGGCGACCTCCGACTGCTCGCCGACCACCTGCGGGGGCTGCTGTGACACGACGGGCACGTGTGTGAACGGCGCGGCGGCCACGGCCTGCGGTTCCGGCGGCAACGTGTGCAACGTGTGCGTGGGCGCGCAGACCTGCCAGGCCGGCGTCTGCAACGCCTCGACGGCGCCAGCCACCGTCCGAGGTTCGCTCACCGTCTTCCAGGGGGCGCAAGGCACCGCGCGGAGCACGGCACAGCGGGTGCCCGTGGGGTTGACGCAACGCTTCGCGCAGCGCGACGCGCCGGTGTGCCGCGCCCAGCCACCCGCCGCCGCGGTGCGGGCCGGCGTCCAGGCCGCCACGAAGGTCCTCGAGCAGCGGAAGATCCCCGTCGGCCACGGCCCGCTGGGCACGGGCCCAGGCCCGGACGCCCGCGCCGGCGAGGTGCTCGTCCGCTTCGAGGCCAAGCTGACCGCGGAGCAAGCGCTGCGCGCGCTGCGCACCAAGGACTTCACGTTCGAACACGGCGGCTTCGGCAGCGAGTGGCTCCACCTGATCGTGGCCCGGCGGGCTGGCGGTCAGCGGCTGACCTTGGGCCAGACGCGGGAGCTCGCCGCGCGGCTCCAGCAGGTGCCCGGCGTGCGCTACACCGGCCTCAACCACGTGCACAGCGCGCTGCGGGTACCGAACGATCCGCTCTACACCGCGCAGTGGCATTACGCGGCCATGAACCTGCCGTCGGCGTGGGATCTGACGACGGGCGCGGCGAACGTCGTCGTGGCGGTGCTGGACACGGGCGTGGTGAACCACCCGGACCTCCAGCCCAAGCTCGTCGCCGGCGCAGACCTGGTCTCGGACCCCGCCAACGGCGCCGACGGCGACGGCCGCGACGACAACCCCAACGACGAAGGCGGCGACCAGCCGCAGGGCGGCTCGAGCTGGCACGGCACCCACGTCGCCGGCACGGTGGCCGCTTCGACCGACGACTCTCAAGGCGTCAGCGGTGTGGCCTGGCTCGCCAAAGTCCAGCCGGTGCGCGTGCTGGGCCGCCAAGGCGGCAGCGATCTCGACATTGCCGCCGGCATCACCTGGGCGTCGGGCGGAACCGTGCCCGGCATGCGCGCCAACGCGACCCCGGCGCAGGTGCTCAACCTGTCCCTCGGCCGCCAAGGAGATCCCGTCGAGGCCACGCGCGACGTCATCGCGCAGGCGATCGCGCGCGGCTCGATCCTCGTCGTGGCCGCGGGGAACGACAACATCGAAGCGGCGCGCTTCACGCCCTGCAACCAGGACGGCGTCATCTGCGTGGGGGCCACGCGCTTCAACGGCCGGCGCGCGAGCTACAGCAACTACGGCGCGCGGGTGGACGTCATGGCCCCCGGCGGCGAGGTGTCCGAAGACGCGAACGGCGACCGCTACCCGGACGGCGTGCTGTCGACCGGCCGCGACGGCACGAGCCCCGCGTACGTCTTCGAACAGGGCACCAGCATGGCCTCGCCTCACGTCGCCGGCGTCATCGCGCTCATGAAGGCCCGCAACCCGAACCTCACCGCGGCGCAGGCGAAGATGCTCCTCACCAGCACGGCCAACCAGGCGTCGCGGTGCAGCGAAGGGTGTGGCGCGGGGTTGGTCAACGCGCAAGCCGCGGTGCAGGCCGCCTCGGGCATGGCGCCGGCGGGGCCTGGGCGGCTGGCCACCACCACCACCGAGCTGTACTTCACGCCGCAGTCGCTCACGCAGAACGTGACGGTGTCGAACGTGGGCGGCTCGCCGCTCTCGGTCAGCGTCGGCACGGGTGGGCCCCAGGCGGCGCGGCTGTCGGTCGCGGGCGCGACGAACCGCACCCTCATGCCCAACCAGTCGGACACCATCGCCATCACCGCCAACGTCAGCGGACTGGCCGACGGCGTGCACACCGCGAGCCTGGTGCTGTCCGCCGGCGCCGCGGGCGCGTTCACCGTCAACGTGCGCATCAAGGCCGGCAGCACCGCGCTCACCAAGGCCCCCGTCGTCGCGCTGGTCTACGAGAAGAGCGACGGGAGCTGGGAAGCGGCGGGCGCGGCGGAGGCCAACCCCGGCACGCTGCGCTTCGAGGTGACCGGCGCGCCGGGCACCTACTACGTGTTCGGCTTCGTGGACTTGAACGGCAACGACGCGCTCGAGAGCAACGAGCCGGTCGGCATCTGGCCCACGTCCGACTCGCCGCGGGAGCTGACGCTCGCCAACGCCCAGGTGCGCGAAGGGGTCGACTTCGTGCTGGCGCCCGACGTGTCCGTCAGTGACATGGAAGCGCGCGTCATCGGCACGCCCTGCGGCAACGACGCGGCGTGCGGGACGGGCAACTTCTGCGTCACGGCCTGGCCCAGCGGCTACTGCACCAAGTCCTGCCTGACGGCGTCCTGCCCGACCGGCGCGATCTGCCTCGAGGCGTCGGCCGACGTTCGGCTGTGTCTGGACAGCTGCTCGGGGCCCAGCCAAGGCCAGTCCACCTGCCGCGCGGGCTACGTCTGCTACGCCGACGGCGCCGGCCGAGGGCTCTGCGCGCCGCGCTGCACGAGCGCCGCGGACTGCGACGGCTCCCCCTGCGACACCGCCACCGGGTACTGCCAGTGAGCCCCGCGGCGGCCCGCTCGTCCTCGTGAGGTTGTCTTGGTGAGCGCGGCGCCCGTTCCGGCCGATCCTCGCGCGCGCCTGCTCGAAGCGCTGGCGGCTGGGCGACGTGTGTCCTGCCTGAGCCTCTCCGGCTCGGCGCGCGCGTACGTGCTGGCGGACGTACTTCGCCGGCGCGGGGGCGCGCTGGTGTGCGTGACGCCGGACGACGAGGGCGCGGAGCTGCTCACGGGCGAGCTGAGCTTCTTCCTCGGCGAAGAGAGCGGCGGCGTGCTCCACCTGCCGGCGGACGAAGTGCTGCCCTGGGACGAGCTGGTGGTGGACGCGCAGACGGCCTCGGAGCGCATGGGCGTACTCCACCAACTGGCCAGCGGCGGCAGCGCGCGCGCGCTGGTCCTGTCCGCCAAGGCGCTCGCCCGCCGCGTGCTGCCCAAGCGTGTGCTGTTGGAGCTGTCCTTCGTGGTGAAGCCGGGCGACGAGCTGGGCCGCGACGGGCTGGGCAAGCGGCTGGTGGACATGGGCTACCGCGCGTCGCCGCTGGTGGAAGACCCCGGCAGCTTCTCGATGCGCGGCGACATTCTCGACGTGTTCCCTGCGCTGTCCGAAGCGCCGGTGCGGCTCGAGTTCTTCGGCGACACGCTGGAGACGCTGCGGCGCTTCGACCCTCAGACGCAGCGCACCGAGGCGCCGGTGACGCAGCTGCTCTTGCTGCCGGCCCGCGAGCTCTTCTTCAACGAGCAGACGCGCAGCCAAGCCAGCGCGTCGATCCGCGACGCCGCCGAAGCGCAGCACGTGCCCAGCAGCAAGGTCCGCGAGCGGCTCGAGCAGGTCCGCGAGGGCGTCGCCGCGCCCGGCATGGAAGGGCTGCTGCCCGGCTTCTTCCCCACCGGGCTGGACTCGGTCTTCGACTACCTGGCCGACCGCCACGAGGACACGCTCTTCTGGCTGGACGATCCGGTCTCCCTGGAGCGCACCTGGGAAGACCTCGCCGACGACGCGCGGCGCAGCCACCACGACGCCGTTCGCCGCCAAGACCTCACGCTCGGGCCCCAAGCGCACTTCCTGACCCAGGCCGAACTGAACGAGCGCCTCGGCCGGCACCCCGTCGCGCAAGGAGGCGGCCTGACGCTCGAGGCCTTCGAAGCGTCGGTGCGCTTCGACTACGAGTCGACGCAGCCCTTGGCTGACGCGCTCAAGAGCCACCACGGCGAAGACGGCGCGCTGGCGCCGCTGCTCGACGCGCTCCACGCCTGGCGGGGTGAGGCGCTGGTGACGATCGTGAGCTGCGGCAGCCTCTCGCAGGTCGACCGGCTCAGGCGCCTGCTGGCGGAGCGAGACGTGCCCTTCGCGGTCCACACGCGCAAGGCCGACGCCGACGAACGGCCCCCATCGATGCCGCCGCTCGACGTGCTGCGCCAGTCCGCTGCCCTCGCGCACCTGCTCATCGGCGAGCTGAGCCACGGCTTCGTCGACCGCCGCGCAGGGCTCGCGCTGCTGTCGGACGAAGACGTGCTCGGCCCCCGTGCCCGCCGCCGGGTGCGCCGCCGCAAGAGCACCGCGGAGTCCTTCGCCGCGTCCTTCCAGGACCTCAAGGAAGGCGATCTCTGCGTGCACGCCGACTTCGGGGTGTGCCGCTACGGCGGGCTGGTGACGCTGCCGGTGGGCGGGCTGCACGCCGACTTCTTGCTCCTGGAGTTCCACGGCCGCGACAAGGTGTACCTGCCCGTCGGCCGCATGCGGCTGGTGTCCAAGTTCACCGGCGGCGACCCGTCGAAGATCGCCCTCGATCGGCTGGGCACGCCGGGCTGGGAGAAGAAGAAGCAGCAGGTCAAGGAGCAGCTGCTCAAGCTGGCCGCCGAGCTGCTCACGCTCTACGCGCAGCGCAAGGCGCACCCAGGCCACGCGTTCAGCGCGCCGGACCGCTACTTCCACCAGTTCGAAGCCGACTTCGAATTCGACGAGACGCCGGACCAGCAGAAGGCGATCGACGACGTCCTGGCCGACATGCAGAAGAAGCAACCCATGGATCGCCTGGTCTGCGGCGACGTGGGCTACGGCAAGACCGAAGTGGCGATGCGGGCCGCCTTCAAGGCCGTGCTCGACCGCAAGCAGGTGGCGCTGCTGGTGCCGACGACGCTCTTGGCCCACCAGCACTTCGCGTCGTTCCAGAAGCGCTTCGCGGGCTACCCCGTGACGGTCGACGTCGTGTCCAGCCTGCGCAAGCCCGGCGACGTGAAGGAAGCGTTCGCCAAGGCGCGTGAAGGCCGGGTCGACGTGTTGATCGGCACGCACAAGCTGCTCAACGCCGACGTGAGCTTCAAGGACCTGGGCCTGCTGATCGTCGACGAAGAGCAGAAGTTCGGCGTGAAGCAGAAGGAGAGCCTCAAGCGCCTCAAGACGCACGTCGACACGCTGACGCTCTCGGCCACGCCGATCCCCCGCACGCTGAACCTGGCCATGAGCGGCATGTGGGACCTGTCGCTGATCACCACGCCGCCGCTCGACCGCCGGGCGATCCGCACGTTCGTCAACAAGTTCGACCCCGGGCAGATCAAAGAAGCGATCCTGCGTGAGGTGCAGCGCGGCGGGCAGGTCTTCTTCATTCACAACCGGGTGCAGAGCCTGGCGTCCATGGAGAAGTTCCTCCGCGGCCTGCTTCCGCAGGTGTCCATGGTCGTCGGCCACGGGCAAATGCCGGAGGGCCAGCTCGAGAAGGTCATGCTCGACTTCGTGGAGCGCCGCGCGCAGCTGCTGTTGTGCACGAGCATCGTCGAGAGCGGCATCGACATCGCCAGCGCGAACACCATGATCGTCAACCGCGCCGATCAGTTCGGCCTGGCCCAGCTGTACCAGCTGCGCGGGCGTGTCGGCCGGTCCAAGGAGCGCGCGTACGCGTACCTGCTGGTGCCGCAGGGCCGCGCCGTCACGAAGGACGCCCAGCGAAGGCTCGAGGTGCTGCAGACGTTCACCGAGCTGGGGGCGGGCTTCAACATTGCCTCGCACGACCTCGAGATCCGCGGCGCCGGCAGCCTGCTGGGCAAGGAGCAGTCGGGCTCGATCGAAGCGGTGGGGTTCGATCTGTACGCGCAGCTGCTCGAGGAGGCGATCGCCGAGGCGCGCGGCGAGCCGAAGAAGCAGGCCGTCGAGCCGGAGCTCAACCTGCCGGTGCCGGCGTACCTGCCGGAGCACTACGTGCCGGACGTGCACCAGCGCCTCGTGCTGTACAAGCGGCTGGCCCAGTGCGCGACCCCGGACGAGCTGTACGACGTGCGCGGCGAGCTGATCGACCGGTTCGGCGAGCTCCCCGACGAGGTGGAGCACCTGCTCGACGTCATGCTGCTCCGGCAGGACCTGCGCGCCTTGAGCCTGCGCGCGCTGGAGGGGGGCCCGAGCCGGCTGGTGGTGACCTTGGGGCCCGACGCGGCGCTCGACGGCGGGCGGCTCATGAGCCTGGTGCAGCGCTCGAAGGGGCTCTACCGGCTGACACCGGAGCTCAAGCTGGTGATGCGCGTCGAAGGACAGCTCAAGGTGCCGGAGCTGCTGGCCACCGCGCGCAAGGCGCTGCGGGATCTGGCAACCTGTGCCCGCAGCTGACCCGATCTCCGGGCTTCCCTTCGACCGACGCCATGGGCTCACACCGCGCGCTGTGCCTGCTGCTGGTGACCGCCTCGTCGGTCGTCACCGCCCCGGGGTGTGCGCGTGAGGTCGGCTACGTCGAGCTCGTCGGCGACCCGCAGCTGCGCAGCGAGTGTGTCGTGCTCTTCGCGCAGCCCGCGGGCGAGGAGGCCAAGCAGACGGACGGCGCGCGCTGGAAGGACCGCCGCGCGCGGTTCGCCGTGGCCATGACGAAGCCCACCGACGTCGTCATTTGGGCGCGGGGCTTCGGACCCGACTGCGCGGCGGCCACCGAGCCTGCAGAAGAGAGCGTCCAGACCCTGCTGGTGCGAGGGAAGGTCGTCCAGCTTTCGCTCGAGGTCGTGGGCAAGTCCGCGCCCGACGGGGGTGGCGGCGGTGATGCGGGCGTCGACGCCGACGGCGACGGCGCGCCTGCGGGGCTGGACTGCGCCGACGACGACCCCCGCCGCGCGCCGGGCCGACCGGAGCTGTGCGGGAACGCGCTGGACGACGACTGCGACACGCTCGTGGACTGCGCCGACGCCCAGTGCGCTGGGCAGCCCTGTGACGACCGCCTCACCTGCACCCCAGCGTCGGCCTGCACCGCCGGACGCTGTGAAGCGACGCAGGCGTGCGCGCCGACGACGGACGGCGGTTGCTTCGAACACTGTGCCATCGACGGTGGGTGCGCCTGGCGTGCTCGCACGGGCGGCGCCTGTGACGACGGACAGCGCTGCACGTACGGGGACACCTGCACGAGCCTTGGCACCTGTGCGCCGTCGATGATCTGCATGGACTCGAACGACTGCACCGCCGAGGTGTGCGCGGCGACCATGTGCGCGCAGTCCGTCATTCGCTACGCGCCGTGCGGAGACGGGGGCGCCTGCAACGCGGCTGGGCAGTGTGTGGACGGCGGCTTTCGGCTGCCGGTCAGCAACCTGGACGTGGACACCCTGGTGGGTTGGCGGACGCGCTCGGTCACCTCGAGCTGCTCAGGCACGGCGACGCTCGACACGGGCACCGGCAGCGTAACCGTCGACTCGTCGTGCCTCGCCGGCCTCGCGCTGAACCAACACCAACTCGTCCCACAAGCCAGCGGGCGAGCGCCGCTCTACGTGGTCGCCACCGAAGGCGGCCTGACGCTCCCCTCAGGCGTACTCCTCCGCGCGGTGGGCCCCAACCCGCTCGTCTTCGTCGTGCGCGGCGCGGTGTCGATCGCCGGGCGCATTTCGGTGAGCGCGAGTGGTGCGACGCCGGGCGCTGGCGCTCCGAGCTGTGGCGTGGGGCTCGGCGGCGCGGTCCCCGATGTCAACCTGCCACAGGGCGGCGGAGGAGGCGGCGGCTTCGGACTGCCGGGTGGTCGCGGGAGCTGGTGGGACGGCGGGTGGACCCCGGGCGGGCAGGTCGAGGGTGAGGACTCCCTCGTCCCGCTCCGTGGTGGCTGCGCTGGCGGGTCGGTGGCGCGATCGTCACCGGTGGCCGGCGGCGCCGGGGGCGGTGCGCTGCAGATCTCCGCGTCGACGGAGCTGGTCCTCCAAGGCCCTGGGCGGTTGACGGCGGGGGGCGGCGGCGGCGGGACGTATTTAGCGATGCCCGGGCAGACGCCGAACTCTGGGGGTGGGGGCGGCGGCAGCGGCGGCGCGATTTTGCTCGAAGCGCCGAGCATTCGGCTCCAGTCAGGCAGTGTCGTCGCGGCCAACGGAGGCGGCGGCGGGCAGGGGCGGCAGCAGAGCCTGGGCGATGCCGGCGCCAATGCCTTGGACGACACCCTACCGGCGCCCGGAGGCTGCGGTGGGAGCGCCTGCGGCAAGTGCGGCGGCAACGGCGGCGCGCGCTTCGATTCGGCGAGGGACGGTTCCGACGCGGGCACCTTCAGCAGCTGCACGCCCCCCATTGGCGGCGGAGGCGGGGGTGGCGGCGTTGGACGCATTCGCCTCAACGCCACGGCGTGCCAGCTGGGCGCCACGCTGAGCCCGTCGCCGTCGAGCGACACGGCGAGCTGCCGCTGACGGAGCGCGACCTCCGAGCCGTCGACGAACCTCAGGCCGCCGCGCGCCGCGAGAGCAGGGCCGCCACTGTCGCCGTCGCGTACATCGCCAGCGCGTAGAGCGCCCCAGGCACCGACGCGCGTGGATCTCCGAGCAGCGTTGGGCTGACCGCGAGCGCGATCGCGATGGTGCTGTTGCGAATGCTCAGCTGCGTTCCGACGGTCACTGCCTGGCCCCAGCTCAACCCGCCCAGCCGAGCCCCCAGCAGCCCCGCGCCCAAGAACACGACGTTGAGCAGCGCCACGGCCAGCCCACACGCGCTGACGGCTTCGGGCAGCCGTTCCCGCTCCGAGACCACCGCGACGACGACGATCGCGGCCAGAAAGACCAGCGAGAAGGTGCGCAGCGGAGGGGCCAACCGCTGAGCGACTCGCGGCGCCCGCGCCCGCACCGCCAGGCCCACCCCGGCCGGCACGAGGATGACGAGCACGATCTGAAGAAAGCGCGGCAGGTCCACCGGCACGTCGCGCCCCTGCCCCAGCGCCCGCAGCGTCAGCTCGAGCGTCGCCGGCAAGGAGAACGCCGACACGACACAGTTCACGGCGGTCAACGTCATCGCCATGGCCACGTCTCCACGGCCAAGCTGCGCGAAGACCGCCGCGGTGGCGCCCGTCGGACAGGCGGCGATCAACACCAGGCCCAGCGTCAGCGGCGGCGGCAGCGAAAAGAGCTGCGAGAGGCCCCACGCCACGGCGGGGAGCGCGACGAGCTGCGTGGCGAGCACGACGACGAGCGGGCGCCGGAGCGCCGTGACGCGCCGAAAGTCCTCGAACGACAAGGACAGCCCCAGCCCGAACATGATGATCGCCAGGGCCAGCGGCAGCAGCACGGTCGTCAGCACGTTGGCCTGCATGGGAGCGCACACTGTACTCGCCCCGGCGCCACGGGCTCGTCGCGTCGCGCTTCTGACAGTGCGATCCCAGGCGAGGGTCGGCTCCGTGCCAGCCCAGCCGCGGCGACTCGCCAGCGCCCTCGCCACCTGCGCGAGAGCACTGCCCCGCCAAGAAGGCCCGGCGGTTGCACCGCTCGAGGACCGTGCTGCCGACCGTGACCCTCCTCGTGTTGCTCGCCCCGCCGGCGGTGGAGTCGGCGGCCGACGCAGGCGCCCGAGAGGACCGCCCGCGCTTCGGCTTCGTCGTCGACGTAGGGCTGCCGGACGGCGCGGCCGTCGGGGTGCAGATCAAAGCGGCCCCCGACTTCAAGCTCGAGCTCGCCGGGCTGACCAACGGCGTGGGCTTCGGCGTGCGCGCAGGCGCCGGGGTGTTCGTGCTGCCCAAGCTCTTCCGGACCTTCCGGCCCGTCGTGTCCGCTGACGTGGGCTCGCTGTTCCAGGGCGACGCGTCGTGGCTCCCGGGCGTCGACCCCGCCGTCAAAGCGGCGCTGGCCCAAGTCTCGTACTTCTTCTGCAGCGCGGCGGCGGGCTTCGAGCTGGGCTCGCCGAACGTCGCCTTCGTCTTCAAGCTGGGCGTCGCCTACGTCGCCGGCAAGCTCCCTTCCCTCACGGTGCCGCTGCCGAACAGCGGAGCCCTGGTCGCGACGGGCATCGTCGTCAGCGGCCTCATCCCTTCGGCCAAGGTGGGCCTGTCCGTGGCCTTCGATTGACTTCGCTCCTGACTTCTCGCCTGCCTGGGCGTGTCCCCCTCGCCCACCCCCAATCGCGCCCGGGCGGGCACTTTTCTTCTTCCGTTCGCTGAAGCGGGAGGCCTCATGCGCCGTGCCCTCGTCCTCACAGGCCTCCTCACCAGCGCCGCCTGCGCCGGGCCGCCCTTCGTGCTGTCGGCGACGGCGGAGACGTTCTGTCACCAACTGCCAGAGCAGCGCTTCGTCGTGCCCCAGGGTGCCGTGCTGCCGCAGGCCGTGTCGATTGCGCGCACCTTCGAGTTCGACGTCAGCCAAGCCCCGGCGGCCCCCGGCCTCACCGCGCGACTCGGCCTGGCCCACGTTCGGCTGACCCGCACCGACGGCACGTTGGACTTCCTCAAGTCCGCGCAGGTGACGCTGCTCTCGCCGTCGGCGTCGGCCCTCGAGTCACCGTCGCTGGCAACGGGCCGCATTCCCACCGGGGCGACCGCGATTCGCGTGGCGGGCCAGGACGTCGATCTGGCTCCGTACCTGGCCAACGGCCTGCTCCGTTACGCCGTCGCGCTCGAGGGCACCATGCCCGCGCGCTCGTTCAGCTTGGATCTCGAGGCCTGCGCCACCGTGAGCGCCACGCTCGACACCGTCGCGCTCATCAACGCCACGGTGCCGTGAAGGCTCGACGCCTCTCGTTCGCTCAGAACTCGAGTGCGGGGCGTAAAGCGCGTTGAGCGCAACCGGCCGGCGCGCTCGCCGAAGACGCAGCATGCCCCCACCGGTCTCAGCCACCCGTACGTCCAACGTCACGCTGCCGCAGGTCGGAGGGGTCTCTGGCTCGATTCAGACCAGCCGCGACTTCCGCTCGACGAGCACGCGCCAGAGCGACGGCGGCGTGACGACCTTCACAGTCCAAACGACGGGCACGTTGGGGTTGAAGCTCGACGCGAGCGGCCACGGCGCGGCGGTGCGGATCGGCGAGGCGTCGAAGACGTCGTCCACCTTCAGCGTGGCCGTGCCGGACGACAAAGCGCGCGCGTTCGACGTGCAGCGTTTCAACCCGCTCGATCCGTCGGCGCTGCCGGTCGGAGGCAGCCTGGTGCTGCAGGGCAGCCGCAACGGCGAGAGCGCGTTCTCGGCGTCGTTCCGCAAGCTGTCCTTCGACACGAAGACGACGTCGGCGCAGCTGACGAGCGTGCGCGTCGACAAGCTGACCGCGAGCACGGTGCGCGTGACGGCGGCGCCCAGCGCGGTGTTCGACCGGCTGAGCAAGCTCGGGTTCACTCACGGCAAGCTGTCGGCCTTCGTGCTCGCCGCGGACCGGCTGGAAGGTGAAGCGCTCAAGAGCACGGTGATCGATCTGTCGACGCCCGCTGGCCGCCAGGCGTACCGCGCGCTGCTGACCACCGGCGCGTTCCCGAGCCGCACGGGCTCCGGCGTGACGGCGCTGGCGAGCATGGAGAAGGTCGCGTACCGGCACGAGAACGGGTTGTCGATCAACGGGCACGACTTCTGGTTCGGCAACCGGACGGCGGGCGAAGCGCTCCGCACCCGGCACGCGGACGGGACGGTCGACGTCACCGCGACGGTGCAGCACGCCGGCGGGGTGCCGCTCACCCTGACGCGCCGCTGGAACCCAAGCGGGGCCGAGGCGTTGGAGAAGCGGCAGTTCGACTACCGGCTGCCGCTGTCTACGCCCCAGGCGGCCCGGCTGACGGAGCTGTTGACCGGCACGCGGCCCAGCGAGCGGCTGCTCAAGGAAGGCACCTACACGCTGCGGCTGGGCGACGCGCAGCTCAAGGCCCTCCACGCCGCGACGAAGCGCGCGCACCAGGCCAACCCCGGCGTCACGCACCTCAAGCTCTTGGCGCAGGAGGCGGACCACGTGGCGTTCGGCCTGGCGCTGGTACGGCTGGCCCGCTCGGACGCGGAGAGCTTCCTCAACCGGCTCGCCGACATCGACCGCGGACAGAACGGCGAGTGGCGGGACACGGAAGGGACGCTGCCGGGTTCGATCATCGCGCCGTAGGGAGCGCGGACCACGCACCTGCGCACCACCGCCGCTCGTTGCGTAGTGCGCGGCGACGCCAGCTCGACGCTTCGAATGGGCTCCGCCTCGCGGCGCGTTGGGTGCTCGCACGCGCCGCGCGCTCAGAGGCCGCGAACGAGCCATCCACCGGCGAGGACCACTCGTTCGACGACGAGCGAGCCCAGGCCGCGCTCAAGAAGGACGCGTCGTCGAGGGGCCAGGCGAGCGGCGAGATTCGGCAGGTGGTGCGCACACTGGACCAACGACCGGCGCGGGCGACGGACGCGCGTCGGCCGGAGGTGGAAGCTTCCGCGAGCGGGCCATCCACCCCTTCTGCTGAACCGTCGACCACCACGACGCGCAGCGGCCGAAGTCGAGCGTCGACCTGCCGCCGGAGCACACGCCAGCAACACGACGCAGCCGCCGGCGCTGAGACTAAAGAGCGCCCATGGACCTGAAGCTCGCAGGACGCGTGGCGCTGGTGACGGGCAGCAGCCGGGGCATTGGGCTCGGCTGCGCGCGGCGCCTGGCGGAAGAAGGGTGTGACGTGGCGATCTGCGGGCGAGGCCAAGCCGCCCTGGACGGCGCGGTGCAGAGCCTCGCGCCGCTCGGCCGGCGTGTTCACGCGCAGCAGGTCGATCTGCTCGAGCCCGGGCAGACCGAGCGCTTCGTCGAACAGACGGTCAGCGCGCTGGGCCGGCTGGACTGTGTCGTCGCCAACGTCGGCGGCACCGTGGGCGGCAACTTCATGGACACGCCGTCGGACGCCTTCGTGCGGACGTTCGAGCTCAACGCGGGCGTCGCCGTGCGCGTGCTCAAGGCCGCCGCGCCACACCTGGCCAAGAGCGGCAGTGGCAGCGCGGTGTTCATCGCCAGCATCTCGGGAGAGCGCCCCGGGCCCCGCTCGCAGTACGGCGCGGCGAAGGCGGCGGAGATCTACCTGGCCAGCGCCTTGGCGCGAGAGCTCGCCGGCCTGGGCATTCGCGTCAACGCCGTCAGCCCCGGCTCCATTCTGTTCCCCGGCGGCGGCTGGGCCGAACGCCAGAAGTCCATGCCCGACCGCATCGCCGACTTCATCGCCCGCGAGTTCCCCTTCGGCCGCATGGGCACCGTCGACGAGGTGGCCGACGTGGTGGCGTTCCTCTCGTCCCCTCGCGCGTCCTGGGTCAGCGGCGCCAACGTCGTGGTCGACGGCGCACAAGGCTACCCGACCGTGCGGCTCTGAACCTCCTCACGGCCCACGCCGGCCGAGCCCGGGCACGAAGCGCCCCACCCGCCGCGCCCATCAGCGCGCCGCTGCTGTAAGGATTGGCTGGGCAGCGAGTCTCCCAAGCACCATGAGCGAACCCACCACCTGTCAGTGCCAACGTTGTGAAGCCACCTGCGGCTGCCAAGGCGTCGCCCCGTCGACGAGCGGCTGCTGCTGCGGCCCGAAGTGCACCTGCGGCCCGAGCTGCGCCTGCCCTCCAACGTGCCGGTGCCCCAAGAAGTGAGCGACGACGACGCCACGGCTTCGGTGCGCGCCGCGCTCGCCGAGGAGAGGGCCGCGCTGGTGGCCTTCGCCCGCCGGCGGGTCGGCCCGCGCGCCGAAGACGTGGTGCAGGACGCCGCGGTGCGGGCCCTACGCAAGGCGGATCACCTGGCGTCTCCGGCGGCCGCGCGCGCGTGGCTCTTCACCATCGTCCGCAACCTGGCCAGTCAGCCTGTCGAAGGCGCGCAACCAGCCTCCAGCACGGCGCCCGTCGACGAGCTGGGAACGCCGCAAGCCCCCGCCGACGACGGCTGCGACTGCGTGCTCAGCCACCTGCGCGCGCTGCCAGAGAATCAGCGGCAGCTGCTCGAGCGCGTGGTGGTGGACGGCGCCAGCGTCGGCGCCCTGGCCACGGAGCTGGGCATCACCCCGAACAACGCGTGGGTCCGCCTGCACCGCGCTCGGCGGGCGCTCAAGGAGCGGCTGGCCTCACACTGCGGCACCACGTCGCTGCGGCGCTGCCTGGACTGCGGCTGCGTGGAGCGCGGCTGCTGCGGCGCCCCAGCCCCCGCGCCCTGACGTTCGGCGGCGAGGGAGGCGCTTGCAGCTCGTGGCCGACGGTTGCGCTTGCGCGCACGGCCAAGATGCCCAGCAGCGCGATCGCCACGTTCAGTGGCACCGTGAGCGAGACCCCAGTCCAGTTGTCCTGGTCGAACTCGGGCAGCAGCGTCACCTCTACGCCGAACGCGGCTGCGGCGAAACCAGTGTCCCGCCCGTCACGGCACGGCGTGAGAGACGCGCTTCTCAGCTCGGGGCCGACGGCTGCGCCTGCGCGCGCACGGCCAGCACGCCCAGCAGCGCGAGCGCCGCGTCCACCCGACGACGTGAGCGCGATCCGACTCCGGCTGTCCTGATTGAACTCGGACAGAACGCGTCACCTGTTCGCCGAGCGCGGCTGCGGCGGCACCAGGGTGCCTGCCCTGAACGCACGACCTGAGGGACGCGCGCTTCAGCTGGCGGCTGGTGGCTGCGCCTGCACTCGCACGGCCAGCACTCCCAGCAGCGCGAGCGCCGCGTTCACCGGCAACGTGAGGGCGATCAGATTCCAGTTGGCTTGATCGAACACCGGCAGCACCTTCACCAGCACGCCGAGCACGCTCAGCCCAGCCACCGCGAGCCCCACCGCGCGCAGCCGCGTCCAGGCCTGCGCCCGCCCCAGCATGAGCTGCACGCCCACCGGCACCAGCAGCCAATGGAGCGGGCCGATGCCGAAGAGGTTCTCGTTGCGGTGGGCCACCGTGTGGTTGGTGAACAGCCCGACGAGGAACAGGAACAGCCCGAACGCTCCCCACACCAGCCCCACCAGCGACACTTGCAGGCCGAGCGCCACCCGCGGCCAGCGCGCGCCACGCCGCCCCAGGTGCCCCAGCCCCAGCGCGACTCCACCGAAGGCGCAGCCGAGCAGGAACAGGTGGGGGATCCAGTTCGGCGGGACTTCGGGTGGAGGTGAGCGGTTGGACTTGAACCAGTCGCGCTTCTCCTTCACCAGCGGCCCCACCGTGCCGTCGTCGTGGGTCACGGTCAGCGTGTCGAGCTGCCGCTCGAGCTCGTCGGGGAGGAACGCTTCGTTCTGGAGGGTGATGGGGCGCTCGAGCTCGTCGTTCTGGAGGTAGTCCAAGATCACCGACATCACCGGGCTCGCGCTCGAGTAGCGCCGCGTGTGGAGCCGCAGCGACATGCGCGCGGGCTTGTCGGTGGCCTTCTTGATCTGCCCGTTCAGCGCCAGGTCGACGATGTCCCGAGGCCGGGTGGAGCAGTTGTCGTTGTAGTGGTGGTACAGGTACACGCGGTTCTGCGGCTTGACGTTCTCCGAGAGCGCCTTGGCGACGATCTGCGCCTCGCTCGGCGTCAGCGAGAGCACCTGCAGCCGCACGTCGCGATTGAGCAGCCGCTTGTAGAAGTCGTACGTGGCGAGGATCGGCGCGTCGTCCACCCAGAACTCCAGCCGCCCCTGGACGAAGCGGTGCACGAAGCCGTCGTCGAAGCCGAACATGCCGTAGTTGTAGAGCCGCCCATGGTTGAGCCGCGCGTCCTCCACCACCAGCGCCGTGTGCCCCCACAGCTCCGTCAGCGTGTCGCCTGGAGAGAACGTGACGAGGGTGATCGTCAGGTCCTCCGGCCGGCTCTGGCCCGTCGCCCACGGCGGGTCGCTCTGCGAGGCCACCACCATCAGGAGAGCTGTCAGGGCGGTCATGGGCGCGGGGCCATAGCTGGAACCGGTCAGGCGTCAACAGCCTTTACGGCGCGGGTCCTGCGTCGATTGCCGCAGCTCGGCTTCTTGGGAATCGAGAACCCACCGCCCGGAGCGCCGCCCATGAACATCGACTTTCAGACGCGCCTGAATACGTCCTCCGAGCTGACCCCCGTCGGCGTCGAAGCGCTCGAAGAGAATGACTCCGGCCTGTTCCGGCTGGCCGTGGCCCAGTACGCGGTGCGGCTCGATCGTGAGTCGGGCGACGGCTTTCCGCAGCGGCTGGCCTTGGTCGTCTTTCGGGCGCCGGACGGAACCGTGTCGGTGCGCTTCGAGCGAGGCGCGACCCTGTTCGAACAGTTGGCCACGAGTCGGCCGCTGATCCTCAACGACGCCGGGGAAGCGACCCGAGTCCTGCGCTGGAGCGAAGGGACCACACAGCACGAAGAGCGCCTCGCCGTCGCGGTTTGGGCGAGCCACGGCCGGCTCTCCGCCAGCGCCCAGCTCGACTCGAAGGCCCTCCAGCCCCGCGCCGGAAGGCCACAACCATCTATTTTTGTTGGACAAATCAAGACCACACACGGCCTCTACGTCGGCAGCGCTCCCCTGAGGTGAGCAGCCGGCAACAAATTCTCAGAAACGGAGATAACTGGGCTGTCTCTCCCACAGGAGCGCCCCAATGTCGGTCCACGCCGCCGGTCAACGTCGCCCAATTCAGCACCAGCGGCCGGCCCAGCGAGCGCAGGCCCCCGTTCAGCGCCCGGCCCCAGAGCGGGCCACGCAGCCCAGGCCCCCGCAAGCAAGGCCGGCCTCGTCGTACGCGCCGCCGGCGGCCAAGAAGGGCCCAGAGCTCAACGGCGCCAAGCGGCCCCCAGCCGGCGGCCGTGCCGAGGTCGCCGCGCGCGCCAAGGCAGCGCGGGAAGCCCAGGCCGCCAAGGAGGCAGCCGAGAAGGCCGCCGCCAACGCGCGCTGGCAGCAGAACCCTCCGACTGACGGGCCGACGGCGCCGCGGGACGAGACCACGATCGGTGGCGGCGTGCCCAAGGTGAACTACCACGGCACCCCCGACAGCAAGCGGCTCGAAGGCTCGGCCGGCAGCATGGACATCTCCGTCAAGGCGCACCAACCGCGGGACGGCAAGCACTTCGATCCGACCAAGCACAACGGCGTCGCGCTGACGTCGAAGCAGGCCGCCGAGCTCGGCGTGAAGTCGGGCGACAAGGTCTCGGTGTACGACCGAGACACCGGCAAGACCCATGAAGCCACGTATTACGACAACGCCGGCCCCGGGAACTTCGACGGCCAGCGGCAACACTTCGAGATGACGCCGGCGCTCGCCGAGAATCTGGGCCTCAACGTCCGCGGAAAGCCGGATCCGAAGACCGGAAAGCCGGGGGCGTACAAGAACTCCATCGACGGGGCGGGCGGCATGGCCGGGCGCTTCGAGATCCGCAAGTACGACCCGCCGATGCCCTGAGGTGCGCAGCCAGCGCGCCCCCGTCAGTGCGCGCCCTTCTTGGGCCGCAGCTTCGCGCCCTGGCTCAGGTGCTCATTCCACGACGCGGGGGGAAAGCCGTTCTCCACCTTCGCCATGGTGATGCAGCCGTCCACCGGGCAGACGATCTGGCAGAGGTTGCACCCGACGCACTCCGCTTCGTCCACCACCGGCACGCGCACCGCCGAGTCCTTCGACGGGTGAATGCACTGGTGTGCGCCGTCGTGGCAGGCGACCAGGCACAGCTGGCAGCCAATGCACTTGGCCGCGTCGATCTTCGCGACCGTCTCGTAGTTCATGTCCAGGTTGCCCCACTCCGAGAAGCGCGGGACCGCCTTGCCGACCATGTCCTGAACCGACTTGAAGCCCTTCTCTTCCATGTACTGTGAAAGGCCTTCGATCATGTCCTCGACGATGCGGTAGCCGCGGAGCATGACCTCGGTGCAGACCTGCACGTTGGACGCGCCGAGCAGCAGGAACTCCACCGCGTCGCGCCAGTTCGTCACGCCGCCGATGCCGCTGATCGGCAGGCCGAACTCCCGGTGCCGCGCCAGCGCGCCGACCATGTGCAGGGCGATCGGCCGCACCGCCGAGCCACAGTAGCCGCCGTTCGTCGACTGCCCGGCCACCACGGGCATGGGCGTGAAGGTGTCGAGGTCCACGCCGATGATGCTCTTGATGGTGTTGATGAGGCTGACCCCGTTCGCGCCGCCGCGCTTGGCCGCCATGCCGTGGGGAAGAATGTCGGAGACGTTCGGCGTCAGCTTCACGAGCACCGGCTTCTTCGCGTACTTCATCACCCAGCCGGTGATCCGCTCGTTGACCTTCGGCTCCTGGCCCACCGCCGAGCCCATGCCGCGCTCACACATGCCGTGCGGGCAGCCGAAGTTCAGCTCGAGCCCGTCGGCCCCGGCGTCCTCGGCGCGGGCGATGATCTCCTTCCACTCGGCTTCGGTCTCCACCATGAGCGAGACGACGACCGCGTGCTTGGGGAACTTCTTCTTCGTCTCGTAGATCTCCCGGAAGTTCACCTCGAGCGGTCGGTCGGTGATGAGCTCGATGTTGTTGAAGCCCACCGCCGCCGTGCCGCGGTAGCCGACCGCGCCGAAGCGGCTAGACACGTTCTGAATCGGCTGGCCGAGCGTCTTCCACACCGCCCCGCCCCACCCCGCTTCGAACGCCCGCTGGATCTGCGCCCCCGAGTTCGCCGGCGGCGCCGACGCGAGCCAGAACGGGTTGGGCGAGACAATGCCTGCACAATTCGTCGTCAAATCAACCACGGCGACCTCCCGCCTTGAAGAACGCGTCGATCGCCTCGGCCGCGTCGCGGCCTTCTCCAGCGGCGTTGACCACTTCTTTCCCACCGTTGCGACAGTCCCCGCCGGCGTACACACCCGGCCGCCCCGTCGCGCCGGCTTCGTCCGTCACGATCACGCCCTTGTCCACCTTCACGCCCGCAAGGCCCGCCACCAGCGCGCCCAGCTTCGCCTGCCCGACCGCGAGCAGCACCAGGTCCGCGGGCACGGTGAAGTCCGTTCCGGCGATCGGCTTCTTGGCGGCGTCGAGCCGCGTGCACCGCAGGCCGGTGACCCGGTCCTTCCCCTCGAACGCGATCGGCTGCGCCTGCCACGACACCTGCGCGCCCTCTTCCTTCGCGTACGCCCACTCGTGCACATAGCCGCTCATGCCGGCTTCCGTGCCGCGGTACACCATGGTGACGGACTCGAGCGCGCCGACCTTCTTGGCCTTGAGCACCAACAGCTCACGCACCGCGTCGATCGCCGTGTTCCCGCCGCCGACCACCACCGCGTGCTTCACGGCCGACAGATCCACCGGCTTCGCCTTGAGCTCGGCGATGAAGTCCACCGCGCCGCGCACGCCGGCCAGCTGCTTGCCCGGCACGTCGAGCCAGCTGTCGGCGCCCAGGCCCAAGCCCAGGAAGAGCGCGTCGTGCTTCTTCTCGAGCTCGGCCCAGGACAGCTGCGTGGGCACCTCGACGTTGCTGACGATCTCGATCCCCCCGATGGAGAGGATCCACTCCACCTCGGCGAGCGACGCGTCGGCCTTGAGCTTGTACGGCGCGACCCCGGTGGTGTTGAGCCCGCCCAGCGTGTTGCCCTTCTCGTAGATCGTCACCTTGTGACCGAAGCGCCGCAGCCGGTGCGCCGCCGCCAAGCTCGCCGGCCCCGCGCCGACCAGGCCCACGCTCTTGCCGGTGTCCTTCCCGGCTTCGAAGAACTGCCAGCCCGCATCCATCGCCGCGTCGGTGGCGAAGCGCTGCAGCTTGCCGATCTGAATCGGCGGCACCCCCTGCAGGTTGTGCACGCAGTCGCCGACGCAGAGCACCTCGACCGGGCAGACGCGCGCGCAGCTGGTGCCCAGCACGTTGCTCTCGAGGATCGTCCGCGCCGCGCCCTGCACGTTCCCCGTGCCGATCTTCCGAATGAACTCGGGAATGTTGATGTCCGTCGGGCACGCCTTGATGCAGGGCGCGTCATGGCAATACAGACACCGGTTGGCCTCGACCTTGGCCTGCTGCACCGTGTACCGCGGCTTGGCGTCTTCGAAGACCGCCTCGGCGCGCTTGGGGTCGACTGCGGGGACCTGGGGCTTCATCCTTCGAACACCTCGTCGGCGAGTGACAGCGCGCGGTCGACGATCTCGAAGCCCGTCGCGAGCTCCGCCTCGGTGATGCACAGCGGAGGGTTGGAGAAGATCGTCCCGCCTTGAATCATGGTGAACAGGCCGTTGTTGCGGAAGAAGTCGCCGATCTTCCCCATGACCGGGTGCGCCCCGTTGTACGGCACCAGCCGCTCACCCTTGGCGTTCTTCTGCAGCTCGATCAGCCCGAACAGGCCAATGTTGCGGTACGTGCGCACGGACCGGTGTTTGGCTTTGAGCCGCTCGTGGTGCGCGCGCATGACCGGCTCGAGCTTCGCGGCGTGCTCCACCATCTTCTCTTCGAGGAGCGTGTCGACGACCGCTTCGGCGACCTCCAAGCAGAACGGGTGCGCGTTGTAGGTCAGCCCGCCCCAGAACACGTTGTTCTGGAAGTGCGCGGCGATGCGGTCGGACACCGCGACGAGGCCCAGCGGCACGTAGCTCGACGTCAGCCCCTTCGCCGTCGTCACCATGTCCGGGACGATGTCGCCGTGCTCGAAGCCGAACAGCTTGCCCGTGCGCCCCCAGCCCGCCATCACCTCGTCGCAGACGAGCAGAATGCCGTAGGAGTCGAGCAGCGCCTTGAGCTTCTTCAGGTAGCCCTTGGGCGGAATGAGAATGCCGTTCGTCCCGGTCACCGACTCGATGAACATGGCGGCGATGGTGTTCGGCCCTTCGAAACGAATGACCTCGTCCAGGTAGCGCAGGTTGTTCTCGACGATCTGCTCGTCGTTCGCGCCGAACGAGTAGTCCCAGGGCGTCGGGTCCATCACCTTGACGAAGCCCGGGCCGCCCGGCTCGTTGGGCCAGCGCCGCGGATCACCGGTGAGCTGAATCGCGTTGCCGGTGGCGCCGTGGTAGCTCCGGTAGCGGCTCAAGATCTTCTGCCGGCCGGTGAACAGCCGCGCCGCGCGCACCGCGTTCTCGTTCGCCTCCGCGCCGCCGAGCGTGAAGAAGAAGGTGTTGAGATCGCCCGGGAACAGCGTGGCCAGCTTCTGTGAGAAGCGCGCGCGCACCTCGGTGGCCGCGCCGGGGTAAACGAAGAGCAGCTTGTCGCAGGCCGCCTTCATCTTCGCGACGACCTTCGGGTGGCTGTGGCCGATGTTCACGCTCATCAGCTGGCTGTTGAAGTCCAGCCACTTCTGGCCGTTGGGGCCGTGCAGCCACACCCCGCGCGCGTCGGTCACCGGCAGCGGGTTCACCTTCCCCGTGGCGGACCACGAGAAGAGCGTGTGCTTCTTCGACAGCTCGACGATCTCTTGTTCAGTCATGGCGCTCATGGTCGCAGATCCCGTCGACGGTTCAGCCCATCCACGTGGTGTCTTTTTGCAGCGCCCACTTCGTCGTCACCTTGCGGGTGCGCGTCCAGAAGCGGAAGCCGTCCCAGCCGGTGATGTCACCCTGGCCAAAGCGTGAGTCATTCCAGCCTCCGAAGCTGAACGGCTCGCGGGGCACCGGAACGCCCACGTTGACGCCGCACATGCCGGCCTCCGCCCGCCGCATGACCTCGCGCGCCACGTGGCCGCTCGTCGTGTACACGCTGCAGGCATTGCCGAACGGGTTGCCGTTCTCGACCTTCATCGCCGCGTCCACGCTGGGCACGCGAATGATCGACAGCACCGGCCCGAAGATCTCCTCACACGCCGCCGCCATGGTCGGCTTCATGTGGTCGAGCACCGTCACGCCCACCCAGTTGCCGCCCGCCGTCGCCTTCTGCCCGCGGCCGTCGAGCAGGATCTTCCCGCCGTCCTTCTCGACTCCGCCGATGTACTTGGTGATCCGCTCCACCGACGCGGGGGTGATGATCGGCCCCAGGTCCTTGCCGACTTCCATCTTCTTCGCGCGTTCGACCACCGCGGCGATGATGTGGTCGACGTTGCCCACCGCCATCAGCACGCTGGCCGCCATGCAGCGCTGCCCCGCGCAGCCGGTGAACGACGCGACGATGTTCTCCGCCGTCAGGCCCACGTCGGCGTCCGGCACGACGATGAGGTGGTTCTTCGCCCCGCCCAGGCACAGCGCCCGCTTCCCGGTGGCCGACGCGCGGCCGTACACGGCCTTGGCGACCGGCGTCGAGCCCACGAAGCCCAGCGCCTTGATGCCCGGGTGATCCGCCAGCGCTTCCACCACCGCGCGGCCGCCCTGCACCAGCGAGAACACGCCCTTGGGCAGCCCAGCCTGCGTGAGGATCTCCGCCAGCCGCAGCGTGGTCAGCGGCACCCGCTCCGAAGGCTTGAGCACGAACGCGTTCCCCGCCACCAGCGCCTGCGGAATCATCCACAGGGGCACCATGAGCGGGAAGTTGAACGGGACGATGCCGGCCACCACGCCCAGCGCCTCGTGGGTCGTCTCACAGGTGACGCCCCGGCTGACCTCCAGCGTCTCCCCCGCGGCCAGGTTGGGCAGCGAGCAGCCGTACTCCAGGCACTCGATCGCCTTGGCCACCTCGGCCTTCGCTTCGTCGAAGAGCTTCCCGTTCTCGTGCGAGACGAGCCAGGACAGCTCGTCCATGTCCTTCATCATCAGCTCGCGCGCCCGGTACAGCACGTGCGCCCGGTCGCGCATGGGCAGCAGCTTCCACTCGGCCTGCGCCGCTTCCGCCGCCTTCACCGCCGCGTCCACGTCCGCCGCCGTCGAGAAGCGCACCGTCGCCATGGTCTTCCCGTGCCGCGGGTTGACCACGTTCATGGTCTCGGTGCCGCTCGGGTCGACCCACGCCCCGCCGATGTAGTTGCGGGCGTTGGTGAACTCGGTGAAGTCGTACGTCGTCGCGGTGAACTTGGGGATCGTCATGGTGCGCTTCTTTCGGTGTGCAGGACTGCGGAGAGTGTGAGGGATTCAGACCGGCCGGGCGCGCTGCACCGGAGTCCACGGGTTTTTCTGGTTGCGCAGCCGCTGGGCGTCCCAGAACGGCGCGTTGCACGGCCGCGGCACGTAGCGCCCGGTCCCCGCCTGCGTGTGGAGCTGGCCGTCCTTCCACAGCACCCGCCCGCGAGACAGCGTGACCGCCGGGTTGCCCACCGTCTGCATGCCTTCGTAAATGTTGAAGTCGATCTTCTGGTGGTGCGTCTTCACGGAGATCGTCCGCGCCTTCGTCGGGTCCCACACCACCACGTCCGCGTCGAAGCCGGGAGCGAGGCTGCCCTTCTTGGTCAAGTTGAAGATGCGGGCCGCGTTGGTCGACGTGGCGGCGACGAACTCGCTGGGCGTCAGCCGGCCGGTGCGCACGCCGTGGGTCCACAGCACGGCCATGCGGTCTTCCACGCCGCCGGTGCCGTTGGGGATCTTGCGGAAGTCGTCCACGCCGGCGCGCTTCTGCGGCGTGCAGAAGCAGCAGTGGTCCGTCGCCGTCGTCTGCAGCACGCCGGCCTGCAGGCCACGCCAGAGCGCGTCCTGGTGCTCTTTGGAGCGGAACGGCGGGCTCATGACGTAGTGCGCCGCGTGGTCCCAGTTCGTATTCCGGTACACCGAGTCGTCGATGACGAGGTGCTGCGAGAGCACCTCGCCGAACACCCGCTGGCCTTCCAACTTGGCTCGGGCGATCGCCTCGAGCGCGTCGATACACGACGTATGCACGACGTAGAGCGGCACGCCCAGCACCTCGGCGATGCGGATCGCCCGGTTCGCCGCTTCGCCCTCGACCTCCGGAGGCCTCGACAGCGGGTGCCCTTCGGGCCCGGTGATTCCATTTTCGAACACTTCCTTTTGAAGCCGGTACACCAGCTCACCGTTCTCCGCGTGCACCGTGCACAGCGCGCCGAGGTCCCGAGCGGTGGTGAAGCTGTTCACCAACACCTCGTCGTCGCACATGATGGCATTCTTGTACGCCATGAAGTGCTTGAAGCTGGACACGCCATGCTCCCTGGCGAGCGCGATCATGTCTTGTTTGACCGACTCGTCCCACCAGGTGATGGCGACGTGGAACGCGTAGTCGCTGGCCGCCTTCTCCGCCCAGCCGCGCCACTTCTTGAACGCCGCGACGATCGGCTCCTTCGGGTCGGGGATCACGAAGTCGATGATCGTCGTGGTGCCGCCGGCCGCGGCCGCGCTCGTGCCCGAGAAGAAGTCTTCGGACGCCACGGTGCCCATGAACGGCAGCTCCATGTGCGTGTGCGGGTCGATGCCGCCGGGCAGCACGTACGCGCCGCCCGCATCGATGACGGTGCAGCCCGTCGCGTCCAGGTTCGGCGCGACCTGGGCGATCGTCTCGCCGTCGATCAGCACGTCGGCGCGGAGCTCCTGCTCCGCCGTGACGACGGTCCCGCCGCGAATGAGGGTCTTGGTGGCCATGGCTTGTCGGTCTCCTTGAAAGCGCTACGCCTTGCGGTGCAGCTCCGCGTACGCGTCGGGCCGACGGTCACGGAAGAACTGCCACTTGTTGCGGATCTCGTCGATCTGGCTCAGGTCCAGGTCCGCCACGAGCAGCTCGTCCTTGTCTTCGCTCGCCGTCGCCACGAACTCACCGCGCGGGTTGACGAAGTAGCTCGTGCCGTAGAACTTGCCGATGTTCCAGGGCCCCTCGGTCCCGACGCGGTTGCTCGCCGCGACGAAGTAGCCGTTGGCCACCGCGTGCGCGGGCTGCTCCAGCTTCCACAGGTACTGCGAGACGCCGGCGACGGTGGCCGACGGGTTGAAGACGATCTCCGCGCCGTTGAGGCCCAGGCAGCGCGCGCCCTCGGGGAAGTGGCGGTCGTAACAAATGTAGACGCCCACCGTGGCGTAGCGCGTCTTGAAGACCGGGTAGCCGCCGTCGCCCGGGGTGAAGAAGAACTTCTCCCAGAAACCCGCGACCTGCGGAATGTGTTGCTTGCGGTACTTGCCCAGGTACTTGCCGTCGGCGTCGATGACCGCCGCGGTGTTGAAGTACACGCCGCGCATGGCCTTCTCGTAGACGGGCACCACCATGGCCATGTCGTACTTGCGAGCGATCGGCGCCAGGCGTTCGACCGTGGGTCCGGGCACGCTCTCGGCGGCCTCGTACCAGCGCGCGTCTTGGCTCGGGCAGAAGTAGGGGCCGTTGAAGATCTCCTGCAGCCCCAAGATCTGCACCTTCTTCTTCCCCGCCTCTTCGATGAAGGGCAGGTGCTTCTGGAACATCGCCTCCTGGATCTCCGCGACCGGCCGCTTCTCGTCGTTGAGTGGGTTGCTGCACTGAATCAGCCCGCAGCGGACGACGTTCGACATGGTGCCCCCGAGGAGGAAAGACGGCGTGTTGAAAAGGCGCCGCTACTTACGGGGTCGGTCTGGAATTGTGCAAGAGGCCCGCACGAGGGCGTCGCCTCAGGGCGCGAACTCGATGAACGTGGGTAGGAACGCCGCCGTGCCGCGCGAGCTGCCGCGCACCAGGCTGAACGCCAGTCCCGGCGAGGTGAGGTCGGGGACCAGCACCCCAGTCGCCGCGCCGGTCGCGTCGTCTTCGCCTGCGTCGGGCGCGAAGTACGAGACCTGCCCCCACGACTGGCCGCCCATGCCCTGGCCACCCAACCACGTCAGCGATCGATCGAGCGCCACGACGCGCGTGGCCGCCACGGGGAGCACCCCGGTACCAGGGCCGAGCAGCACCGCGCCCGTCGCCGCAACCACCTGCGCCGCCCACGGCCAACGAATGCGCTGCACGCTGACGCGCCGAAGCACCGTTCCGTTCAGGCACGTTGCGTCAGCGAGGCCTCGGTTCACTTGGACGTCCGTCATGGACGGCGTCGCGGTGAAGCTGCGCCCGCAGACGTGGTTGCCCGTCACGTTCGCCTGCACGGACGTGAGCACCGAGGTCGCAGTCAGCGACGCAGCGGGCCCCGGCACCGGCGTGTTCCACGCCACCGCGTTCGTGGCGAGCCACTGGTCGACGTGATCGACACCGCCGGGCTCGGCCAGTTCCACCACTTGGACGGACACCGCATTGCTCGCAGAGTCGTTCGGTGCGATCGCCGTGACCGTGAAGCCGCCGCCGTCCAGGACCGCCGCGTAGTGATCGTGATCCTCCGCCGTCCCACCGGTCTGGGAGTAACTCAAGAGGACGAAGCTGCGGCCCGTGACCAGCCCAGGGACGGCCGTGACCGAAGCGTCCGGCGCCAGCCCCCACCAGTGCCGCACTGACAGCCCACCCGCATCCGCTGGCCGGCCGAAGGACACCGTCTGCCACTGGACGCGCACGGCGCCCGTCGCAGCTGCTCGCGAGCACACGACGAACACGCCGGCGTCGGCCTCCAGGTGGCACTCCGTGGCCATGGTGTTCGGCTCGACGCCGTCACTCGTGCTCTGCATCACCAGGAACGTGCGCGACACGTCGTCACCCGGAACGGGCGGAGCCACCACACAACGCCGCGACGTCGCCCCGACCAAGGAACAGTCTCCCCGGCGCACCAGCGGCAGCGGCACCACCGAGAAGACGCTCGCAGGCCCACCGTCTTCGAGCGCTCGTACCGGCACCGACGCGTCGCCGGGGCCCGAGAGCCCCTTCAGGTGGCCGACCACCGAGCTCTCTCCGTCCGCGAAGGTCAAGGTGAGCGCTCCGGTTTCCGGGCCGCAGCGCGCGTCTTGTGCGAACGCGACGCGCGCGCCCCGTGGCGTCTCGACACCGGCCACCAGCACCCCGCGGAGGTGCAGCCCGCCGTCCGGCATGCGCCGCGAGAACGTGACGGGCACACAGCCGCCCGCTTCGATCACGGTCGGCGGCAGAGCGGCTTCGATCGTCACGCCCCCCGACAACGACACGCCGACGCTCGCCGTCGGCAACCCGGCGGCCGTGGCCTCGAAGGCGCCGAACCCCGATCCTCCAAAGCGAACGCTCCCCCCGCCACCGCCGTCGAGGAGCGGGAGTGGACCGGCCAGCGTGGCGCCGCAGCTCGGGTCCGTGAAGAACTCCGCCGCCAGCGTTCCCGGGGCAGCGCTGAGCGCGGCGTCGACCGGGGCCGTGGCCACGTTCCCAAACCGGTCGAAGGCGCGCAGCGCGAACGGCAGACACTCGAAGCGGCGCACGGCGGGATCCCACCGCCCAAAGGAAAGCTGCTGCGGCGGACCAGGTGAGACCTGAACCAACCGCTGGCCCGCGTCGGTCCCCGCGAACTGCGCCGCCACCACGGCGGTGCCTGCAACGGTGCTGCGAAAGAACACCGGCAGGCTGCGAGTTCCGCTGAACGCCTGGAGCGTCGCCACGGGCGTCGCGCACCCGCCGTCGGCGAACAGCGCACCGCCGCCTGCAAAGAACGTGACCGAGATCGAGCCGCCGTCGACCGCCGTGGGGTTCCCAAACCGGTCGAACACGCTGAGGCTCCCTGGCGCGCAGTCGCCGGCCACGACGGCGGGCGGGAGCGCGAGCTCCGCGGCGACGGCGGGGCCCGGCACGATCCGAAGGGAGCGCGCCGCTGGGGCGAAGTCCCACTCGGCGGACAGCGTGAGGGCACCGGCGTCCTTTGCGCGGAGCCAGGCACGAGCGACCGCCGAGTTCGGCAGAATCGCCGTCACGCCACCGTCGAGACGGCTGTCACACAGCGCGCTCGAGAACAGCACGTCTGCTGGCCCCGCCGACGTCGCGGCGGCGAAGCGAACCTGGTCGCGCCCGTCGAACAGCAGCCCGCCGTCTGCCCGCGCGCGCGCGACCTCGACCAACGCGCAGACCCCGGCGGTGACTTCGGGGCCCGGCTCGGTGAAGTGCAGCCGCTGCGCGCACAGTGCCGAGGCGCCACACTGCGGGTCGTCGCACCCTCGCCGCCCGTCGCAGTTGGCGTCGACGAGCAGCTGGCACTGCTCCGTGGCCAGCGGGCTGACGGCCGGATCGCCGTCGTTACAGTCCCCGCCACCGGCATCTGCGGCGCGAACGCCGTCGCCGTCCTCGTCGACCACGCGCACGACGAGCGTCACCGACGCCGCGCCGCCGTCCCCGAAGATCGCCTCCCGCCGCTCGGACTCGCCCCGGACGATCTTGGGCGCGTCCTCACAACGGCTGAGCACCTGCGCCTGGAACCACAGCGCCGAGCGCCGCTTCGGGTCCGAGAACCCCAGCACGTACCGACTGCCGCCGTCGCGCACCAGCCGCGTCGCCCGAATCGGCGTCGCTTCCCCGTCCTGGGCCGCGACCTCGATGCATTCACCGGGCAAGGTCGGGCGATCGAGCACCTCCACCCCGACGAACGGCGCCCCGCCGCAGGCAGCGCAGGTCAGGGCGACGAAACAGAGGCCAGAGGCGCGCACGGGAGCGGGCACGCTACCAAAGCCCAGCGGCCATGCCGATTGCGTCCACCGGCCGGTGTCAGGCAAGAGGGCAGCGCACATGGGGCCTCGCCAGACCGAACATGCCGACGGACGGGTGGAGCTGACGGCCGACGTCCGGCTGGACGATCCCGCGCTCTTCAACGAGGACTTGAAGCCGACCCGCGTCGAAGAGCGGACCTGGTCGACGTACACCTACGCCGCGCTGTGGGTGTCCATGGCGCACTGCATTCCCACGTACATGCTGGCGTCCGGCCTCATCGGCAGCGGCATGAACTGGTGGCAGGCGCTGGTCACGATCCTCGTGGGCAACGTGATCGTGCTGGCGCCGATCCTCCTCAACAGCCACCCGGGGACGAAGTACGGCATTCCGTTCCCGGTCTTCGCGCGGGCGGCGTACGGCGTGTTCGGCGCGAACGTGCCGGCGCTCATGCGCGCGGTGGTGGCCTGCGGGTGGTTCGGCATCAACGCGTGGATCGGCGGGCAGGCGCTGCAGACGTTCCTCAAGGCGGTGTGGAGCGGGTGGCCCGAGCTGCTCGGCGCGGGCAAGGTCGGCGGGCACCTGCCGACCGAATGGCTCACGTTCCTGCTCTTCTGGGCCCTCAACATCCTCATCATCTACCGGGGCATGGAGCTGCTGCGGAAAGTCGAGAACTGGGCCGCGCCGTACGTGCTGGTGATGACCGGCGTGCTCGTCGCCTGGGCGGTGTGGAAGGCCGGCGGGCTGGGGCGGATCATGACGGACAGCGGGAAGTTCCCGACGCTGGCGAGCTTCTGGCCCATCTTCGTGCCCAGCGTGACGGCGATGATCGGCTTCTGGGCGACGCTGTCGCTCAACATGCCGGACTTCACCCGCTTCGGCCGTTCTCAGCGGGAACAGGCGCTGGGGCAGACCGTGGCGCTGCCGACGACCATGACGGTCTTCGCGGCCATGGGCGTCGTCATCACCAGCGCGTCAGAGGTCATTTACGGGAAGGCGCTGTGGGACCCGATCGAGCTGGTCGGCAAGTTCGACTCGGCGTGGGTGGTCGCGGTGTCCATGTTCACGGTCGTCGTGGCGACGCTGGCGGTGAACATCGCCGCGAACGTGGTGTCACCCGCCAACGACTTCGCGAACGTGATGCCGGGGAAGATCAGCTTCCGGACCGGCGGCCTCATCACCGGCGTGCTCGGCATCGCCATGATGCCGTGGAAGCTCATCGCCGACCCCAGCGGGTACATCTTCAACTGGCTGCTCGGGTACTCCGGCGGGCTGGGCGCGATCGCCGGGGTGCTGGTCGTCGACTACTGGGTGATTCGCAAGACGAAGCTCGAGCTGGCCGACCTGTACGCCCGACACGGTGTGTACACGTTCACCAAAGGCTTCAACGTGCCGGCGATCGTCGCGACGGCGGTCGGCTGCGCGCTGGCGTGGGGGGGCTTGGTGGTGGACGCCCTCAAGCCGCTCTTCGACTACGCGTGGTTCGTCGGGGCGTTCGCGGCGGCCGGTTGTTACTGGGTGCTCATGCGCAGGGCGAAGCCCGCATGACCACCGACGTGCTCGACACCGCGCCCGACCCGTTGGTCGGCGTGACGATCGATCACCGGTTCAAGATCACCGGGCTCATCGGCAAGGGCGCCATGGGCCGCGTGTACCGCGCGGTGCAAATGCCGCTCAACCGGCCGGTGGCGCTCAAGGTCCTGGACTCGAGCCGCGGCCCGGGGCGTGAGCAGGCCTTCGTGCAGCGGTTTCTGGTCGAAGCGGCGCTGACGGCCAAGCTGTCACACCCCAACACGATCCGCGTGCTGGACTACGGCGTGACCCCCGAAGGCCTGTTCTACCTGGCCATGGAGCACCTGGACGGGGAGACGCTGGAGAGCCTGCTCAAGAAAGGCCCCCTGCCCTGGCGGCGCGTGCTCAGCATTGGCCAGCAGACGGCGCGGGCGCTGCGCGAAGCGCACGGGCTGGGCGTGGTGCACCGGGACCTCAAGCCCGGGAACATCATGCTGCTGAGCGCCGACGACGAGACGGATCACGTCAAGGTGCTCGACTTTGGGCTGGTGAAGTCCTTCGTCGAGGGGCACGAGCTCGAAGGCCGAGCGATCACCCAGCAAGGCATGCTCATGGGCTCGCCGCCGTACATGGCGCCGGAGCAAGGGGAGCAGAACGTCGCCGACCCGCGCAGCGACGTGTACAGCTTGGGTGTCGTGCTGTTCGAAGCGCTGCAGGGCAGGCCGCCCTTCGTCGGCAAGCAGCCGCTGGAGATCATCCTCAAGCACGTGCACGACCCCGTCCCGCAAATGTTCCAGCCCATGGGGCTCGAGCCCATTCCAGCGAGGCTCGAGGCGCTGGTGCGGCGCTGTCTGGCCAAGTCGCCGATGGATCGCTTTCAGTCCATGGACGAGCTGCTGCAGGCGTTCAGCGAGCTGCTCCAGCTGCCGGTGCCGACGCCGGTGGCCATGCCGGCGCAGGTGCGCGCGCTGACGCCGAAGGGGCCGCCGGAGATCAGCCCTCCGCTGACGTCGGGGTCCGCCATTCCGTACGTGCCGTTGCCGCCGCCCGCGCCGGGGCAGCCCCAGCCGGCGCCCTACGTGACCGGGGCCGTGGAGTTCCCCGAGCGGCCGAAGTCGAACGTCGGAGTGCTGGTGGCGGCGGCGGCGGTGCTCGGCGCGCTGGTGGGTGGGCTGCTGCTGTGGGTGCTGCCCCTCTCGAAGCGCGACGCCGCCGCGCCTGCGCCGGGCGTGGACACGTCGGTGCAAGACGACATGGCGCCGCTGCCGCTGCCGAGCGCTCCAGGGCTCGATCAGCCGCCGAGCGGTCGGGTGCTCTTCCACGTCGAAACGGAGCCGTCTGGCGTCGCGGTGAGCGTCGACGGGGAGCTGCTCGGGACGACGCCACTCGACGCCGAGCTGCCGGCGAAGCCCGACGGGAGCGCCGTCGCCGAATTCGTGCTGAGCAAGGCCGGCTTCGTGACGGTCACCGTGCGCGCGCAGGGGAAGGGGCGCGTGGCGCTCCGCCAGTCGCTGGCCGTGGCGCCGGAGGAGGACTTGCCGACAGTGGAGCGACTGCCTCCGGAGAAGCGCCGCGCCAAGCGGGTCGAGCAGAGGCCCGAGGGCAGCTCGCCCAAGCCCTCCAAGCTCAATGAGCTGGACGACCCGATGGCGCCGCACGAGCCACCGAGCCAAGGTGAGCTCAAGCGGCCGCGCGCCGACGGTCCTTGAGGTCCCCGCCCGCGACGGCGCGAAGCCGATTGCCGTGAAGCACCGCGCCGCTCGTCACGATGCTTGGACTAAGCCGCAGATGGACGACCCGGCTCCCGTTCGGCGACCGCCGCGCAGAGCCCGACCGGCTCCGGCAGCGCCACCGTCGCTCGGCACTCCTTCCACGACGCGCGCGGCGCGTCAGCGGAGGAACAGCAGCCCGCGCGCCGTCTTGCGCAGGGCCCGTGCCGGCAGCGCCTTGCTCAGCGCCCGGGGCACCTTGGTCACCTTGCGCAGCGTCTTGCCCGCGCCACGCGTCGAGTTCTTCACCAGGTCCTTCAGCGCGCCGTCCTTGCGCTTGCGCGCCGAGCGGTTCGACCGCCGAACGTACGTGTCGAGGCCGTCGGACACCGCGTTGGCCAGGCGCTTGGCCGCCTTGGACACGCCAAACTCTGCGCGCCCGGGCACCTTGAAGCGGGACGAATAGCGGCGCTTCTTGCGCTTCTTCTTGCCGAGCACCAACGGGCCGGCGAGGGGGAGCGGCTCAGCGGCGCCGGCGGACTGGGGAGCGGCGGGCGCGGCAGGGGTCGTGGTCACGGCGTTCGTGGTCATGGCTTTCTCCGAAGTGGGGCTGCTCACAAGCCGAGGATGCCGCCGCCCCGCTTGCTCTTCTGCTTGTAGATGAGGACCACGGGGACCAGCTCCTTCTTGGCCGCGTCCGCCCCGAGCCGCGCGCGGATCTGATCCACCGCGTCGTACACCTCGTCCATGAGCCGGCCTTGGCCTCGCTTGAGGTCCTTGATGGCCTTCCGGCGCTTCTTGCCCAGGTCGATGATGATCGGATCGAGCTGCGAGTCGTTCGTCGGCGCGTTCACTGTCACTCCTGTGTGGGTGGGACCTGCGTTTGCGTTCGCTGCGTCCGCCTGGGGTTCAAAGGCGCCCCCGACGCGTGGTAGGCGCAATAGCAGGTCCACAATCGGGGAGTCCAATGCACATCGAAGCAACCTTGGCGACCATGATTCGTCAGCGCCCGGCCGCGAAGCTGGACCGGGCCAAGCTCGTCGCGCAGCTCGCGCTGCGC
>JALHOS010000026.1 GCA_022842905.1 Myxococcaceae bacterium
CACGGGGCGGTGCAGCTGGGGCCCAGTCGACGGCGCCGCGCTCGCCGGCCGCGGCGCGGACGGGGGCGGGCGATCGAGGCCCAGCGCGTCTCGGGTGACGACTTGAGTTGTTTCGCCGTCACGAGTGGGCGGAGGCTGGAGCCCGAGGATCGCAGCGCGGTTGATCAGCTGCGTCGGCTCGGCGGGTGGCTCGTCCTCCGGCGGCACCCAGGGCTGCGGACTGCCTTCCCAGCGCAGCACCGCGCCCGGTGCGCTGCCCGTCGCGCTGTGGCCGACCACCACCGCTTCCACGTGAAATGCGGGCGAAGGCCCACCCGCGTCGACGGCGACGCGGACGGTGCTGCCAATGGGCGGCGGCCGCGGCGTGGCGGCGAGCACCGGCGTGCGCGCGAGCCGCTGCGCTTCGAGGTGGGCGACGAGCGCCGCGGCGTCGCCGATGGCGTAGCGGACCGAGAGCTCTGAGCGGGGGCGAGGCACGCGGGGTGGACTTTGAGCAGACAAAGGCAGCGCCACGGTAGCGCAGTCCCGAGGCGAAAGTGCCTTCGTCCACGCGCCTCGAGCAGCGCGCTCCCGCTACGAGCTGCACGACAGGGCGCTACACCCCGGCTTGTCCTTGGCCCAGTCCGGCCGCGGCCGCGCGAACCGCTCCTTGCCGGGCTGCTCCACGTACGGGCGCTGCAGCACTTCGAACAGCTCGTGCAACAGGGACAGCTCACCCTGCTCGGCCGCGTCGATGGCCTCCTGCGCGAGGTAGTTCCGCAGTACGTACTTGGGGTTCGCGGCGTGAAGTCGCGCCGTCAGCTCGTCGACGGTGCCTTCGCGCCGAGCTCGCGTCCGCCAGCGCTCGAGCCACGCGGTCAGCGCCGCGCGGTGGTCGGCGGGCACGGCCGCAGGTTCGTAGAACGCCTGCTCGAGCGGCGCGGCGTCCTCGGTCCGCAGCGCCGCGCTCAGCGCGCGGAAGAAGTTCGTCATGTCCGTCTCGACGCTCGCCAACAGCCGCAGCACGTCCTGCGCGAGGGTGCGGTCGTCCTGGTCTTCGAGCTGCGTGAGCCCCAGCTTGCCCGCCAGCGCACGCGTGTACTCGAGCTCGAACGTGCGCTCGAACGTCTGGAGCCCGTCGACCAGCGGCTGCTCCGTCGGCAGCAGCGGGGCCAGCGCGACCGCCAGGCGTTCGAGGTTCCACAGCGCGACGGCCGGTTGGTTGCGGTAACGGTAGCGTCGGCTCTGCGCGTCGGTCGTGTTCGGCGTCCAGTCGGGGTCGAAGTCGTCGAGCCAGCCGTACGGCCCGTAGTCGATGGTGAGGCCCAGCACCGACATGTTGTCGGTGTTCATCACGCCGTGGACGAAGCCGACCCGCATCCAGTGGGCCATGAGGACGGCGGTGCGGCGGCAGACCTCGGCGAAGAAGGCAGCGGTGGCGTCGGGCCCGGGGGCGCCGAGCTCCGGGAAGTGGGTGCTGACGGTGTCGTCGACGAGCTGCCGGAGCAGGGTGTGGTCCTCGCGCGCGGCGAGCAGCTCGAAGTTGCCGAAGCGCAGGAAGGTGGGCGCGACGCGGCAGACGATGGCGCCGGGCTCTGGGCGCGGGTTGCCGTCGTAGAGCAGGTCGCGCACGACGTCTTCGCCGGTCGCCACGAGCGACAGCGCGCGGGTGGTGGGTACGCCGAGCGCGTGCATCGCCTCGCTGCAGACGAACTCGCGCAACGACGAGCGCAGCACCGCTCGTCCGTCTCCGCGGCGCGAGTACGGGGTGGGACCGGCCCCCTTGAGCTGGAGCTCCTGCCGGCCGTGCTCGCGGGTGAGCAGCTCTCCGAGGACGATGGCGCGGCCGTCGCCGAGCTGCCCGGCCCAGCTGCCGAACTGGTGCCCGCCGTAACAGGCCGCGTACGGCTTCATGCCCGGCCACAGCCCGTTGCCGCCGAACACGCGCGCGAAGTCGTCGGAGCGAACCACCGCGTCGTCCAGGCCCAAGAGCGCGGCGACGGACGGCGAGTGCGCGAGGAGCCTGGGCGCCTTCACCGCCGTCGGCTCGACGAAGGAGTACGCGGCGCCGGTCACCTGGCGGGAACGGTTCTCGGTCGACGGGTCCGCGGGCAGGGCACGCACGAAGCGCGCGTCGAAGACGGGGAGGGAGCTCACGCAGCACTGCGTATGTCCACGAGTCGGCCGGGGTGCAAGCCAACGTACGCGCGCTCTCTGCCAGACCAGCGGGCGGTGCTTTGCGGCGGAGCCCAGGCCGTGGTCTCTTGCCGCTCCAGATGAGCCGTCGCCCTCCCGTCACGTTCGCCCGAACGCGCACCACGACGGACAACCAGAGCTTCCTCGACGTGCGCAACACGCGGCTCTTGCCGCGGCACTGGGGCTGGTGGCTGGCGCTGGCCCTGGCGGCGCTCTCCTCGGTCGCCGTCGTCGCCCTCTACCTGCGCGCGGGCTACGTGGCGGGCACGCTGGAAGAGCACCCCGTCTACGTCGGCAGCCTGAAGCGTGCGAACGACCACCCCGACGCACGGGCCGAGCTGGGCAGCCCCATCGTCGGCAGCCGCGTGCAGCGCGTGGAAGAGTCGTGGCTGAGCGGCGAGACGCACCTGCAGTTCGACGTCGAAGGGCCGCGGGGGGCCGGCCGCATCGACGTCGTCGCGCAGGGGAACGAGCCCGACTCGCTGCTCATTCTGCGGATGAAGCTGACGGTGTCCGGGCCGAGCCGTCGTGTCATCGCGTTGGACGGGCCGATCAAGCGCTGACACTTCGTTGGCCGCTCCAGCCGCAAGGCGATCGAACTGCGCTCCGGTCGCGCCTCCATGAGCTGAGTGCATTTTCTGCGTGCCGGTCGCGACGGCTCTCGTCAGCAGCGAACGTGGCCCTGCCGTTGCACCCGCGCACGGCCATGCCGCAACAGACGGTGACGGTCGACGCGAACGAGGCGGTCGCGGCCATTGCGCATCGCCTCAGTGAAGTCATTGCCATCTACCCCATCACGCCGAGCAGCAGCATGGGTGAGCTCGCCGACGAATGGAGCGCGCAGGGGCGCACCAACGTCTTCGGCCAGGTGCCGAAGGTGGTGGAGCTCCAGAGTGAGGGCGGGGCCGCTGGCACGCTCCACGGCGCGTTGCAGGGCGGGGCGCTGGCGACGACCTTCACCGCGTCGCAGGGCCTGCTGCTCATGCTGCCGGACATGCTGAAGATTGGCGGCGAGCTGACGCCGCTGGCCATGCACGTCGCCGCGCGCAGCTTAGCCACGCACGCGCTGTCCATCTTCGGGGACCATTCGGACGTGATGATGGCGCGGGGCACCGGCTTCGCGCTGTTGTGCAGCAGCTCGGTGCAAGAAGCGCCGGACTTCGCCGCGGTGGCCCACGCTGTCACGCTGCGCGCGCGCATTCCGTTCCTGCACTTCTTCGACGGCTTCCGCACCAGCCACGAGGTCAGCCGCATCGACGCGCTGGACGACCAGGCGCTGCGCTCGCTGCTCGACGCCAAGGCGCTGTCCGACTTCCGCCGCCGCGCGCTCACGCCGGACGCGCCGGTGCTGCGAGGCACCGCGCAGAACCCCGACACCTTCTTTCAAGCCCGCGAGGCCGGGAACCGCTTCTACGCCGCGACGCCAGGCCTCGTGCAGGCCGCCTTCGACGAGCTGGCCGCGCTCACCGGGCGCCAGTACCGGCTGTTCGACTACGTGGGCCACCCGCAGGCCGAGCGCGTCGTGGTGCTGATGGGGTCCGGCGCCGAGGCCGTGCGCGAGACGGTGGACTGGCTGGTCGCGCGTGGAGAGAAGGTGGGCGCCGTCATCGTCCGGCTGTTCCGCCCCTTCGACGGCGCCGCGCTGCTGTCGGCGCTGCCGGCGAGCGTGAAGACGATCGCCGCGCTCGATCGCACCAAGGAGCCCGGCGCGCTGGGCGAGCCGCTGTACCAAGACGTCATCACCGCGCTGGCCGAAGGCGACCGCGGTGTGCGCGTCGTGGGCGGGCGCTACGGCCTGTCGTCCAAGGAGTTCACCCCGGCGATGATCCGCGCCGTCTTCGACAACCTGGCGCTGCCGAGGCCGAAGAACCACTTCACCGTCGGCATCACCGACGACGTGACGCACACCTCGCTGCCCTACGACGCCGAGTTCGACCTGGAGCCCAACGACGTCGTGCGCGCGGTGCTGTTCGGGCTGGGCAGCGACGGCACGGTGTCGAGCAACAAGCAGACGATCAAGATCATCGGCGAGTACACGCCCAACTACGCCCAGGGCTACTTCGTCTACGACTCGAAGAAGTCGGGGGCGATGACGGTCTCTCACCTGCGCTTCGGGCCCCGGCCGATCCGCTCGTCGTACCTCATCAAGCACGCCAGCTTCGTCGCCTGTCACTACGCGCCGCTGCTCGAGCGGCACAACGTGCTCGACGCCGCCGCGCCGGGCGCCACGTTTCTGCTCAACACCCACCACGACAAGGCCACCGCGTTCGCCGCGCTGCCGCTCGAAGTGCAGCAGACGATCCTCGACAAGAAGCTCAAGTTCTTCGTCATCGACGCTTTCGCCGTCGCGAAGGACGTGGGCCTGGACCGCTACATCAGCGCGGTCATGCAGGTGTGCTTCTTCAAGCTCTCCCACGTGCTGCCCATGGACGAAGCGCTGACGCACCTGCGCGCGAGCGTGGAGAAGGCGTACGGCAAGCGCGGCACGGAGGTCGTGCGGCGCAACCTGCTCGCGCTGGAGCAGAGCCTGGGGCGGCTGCAGGAAGTGACGGTGCCCAAGGTCGCCACGGGTACGCCCAGGCCCCCGCCGGTGCCCAAGGCCGCGCCGGACTTCGTGCAGCGGGTGACGGCCGCCATGCTCGCTGGCCACGGTGACGCGCTGCCGGTGAGCGCCTTCCCCATCGACGGCACGTGGCCCACCGCCACGACCCAGTGGGAAAAGCGCGCCGTCGGCTTGGAGGTGCCCGCCTGGGACGCGCCGCTGTGCATTCAGTGCAACAAGTGCTCGCTCATCTGCCCGCACGCGGCCATTCGCGCGCAGCTGGTCGACCCCTCCGACGCGACGAAGGCGCCCAGCGCGTTCAAGACGGTGCCCTTCAAGGCAAAGGAGCTGGGCCAGGCCCCGTCGGGCCAAGGCTGGCTGTACGCACTGCAGGTCGCGCCGGACGACTGCACCGGCTGCGGGCTCTGCGTGGCGGTCTGCCCGGCCAAGGACAAGTCCAACCCGCGGCACAAGGCCATCGACATGAAGCCCGTCGAGCCGGTGCGCGCGCAGGAACGCGAGAACTGGGACTTCTTCTCGAAGCTGCCGCACGTCGACCGCGCCAAGGTGCCGTCGGACCTCAAGTCGTCGCAGTTCCTCGAGCCCTTGTTCGAGTTCTCCGGCGCGTGCGCGGGCTGCGGTGAGACGCCGTACCTCAAGCTGCTCAGCCAGCTCTTCGGTGACCGGCTCCTCATCGCCAACGCCACCGGCTGCAGCAGCATCTACGGCGGCAACCTGCCGACGACGCCCTGGGCGAAGAACAAGGACGGCCGCGGGCCGGCGTGGGCCAACTCGCTGTTCGAGGACAACGCCGAGTTTGGCCTGGGCCTCAAGCTCGCGGTCGACGCGCGGCGACAGCTGGCCAGCGCGCTGCTCAAACAGCACGGCGGGCACCTGGGCGACGAGCTGGTGACGGGCTTGCTCGAGGCGGATCAGTCCGACGAGGGAGGGCTCGCCTCGCAGCGGTCTCGCGTCGCCGCGCTCAAGGCCAAGCTCGCCGGCGTCGCCACTGACGACGCGAGGCTGCTGCACGAGCTGGCCGACGCGCTGGTGAAGAAGTCGGTGTGGCTCGTCGGCGGCGACGGCTGGGCGTACGACATTGGCTACGGCGGGCTCGACCACGTGCTGGCCAGCGGCGCCGACGTCAACGTGCTGGTGATGGACACCGAGGTGTATTCGAACACCGGCGGGCAGCAGTCCAAGGCCACGCCGCTGGGCGCCGCTGCGAAGTTCGCCGCCGCCGGCAAGTCCATGGGCAAGAAGGACCTGGGCCTGCTCGCCATGTCCTACGGGCACGTCTACGTGGCGAGCGTGGCGATGGGCGCGAAAGACGCGCAGACGCTCAAGGCGCTCAAGGAAGCCGAGAGCTACCCCGGGCCGTCGCTCGTCATCGCCTACAGCCACTGCATCGCCCACGGCTACGACATGGAGCGCGGCGCGGAGCAGCAGAAGCTGGCGGTGGAGTCCGGCGTCTGGCCGTTGTACCGCTTCGACCCCAGGCTGGTGGCGACCGGCGCGCCGCCGCTCCAGCTCGACTCCGGGCCGCCCAAGGTGAAGCCGCGGGACTACATGAAGAACGAAGGGCGCTTCCGCATGGTGGCGCTCAAGGACCCCAAGCGCTTCGACCGGCTCGTGGAGGCAGCCGAGCGGCTGGCCGCGCAGCGCCGCGCCATCTACGAGCAGCTCGCGCACGTGCACGTCTCGACGAAGGAGCACAGCTGACATGGCGATCCTCACCACGACGTGGCTGGGCCAGACCTTGGCGCACCCGCTCATCGCCGGGGCGTCGCCGTTGGTGGACGACCTGGACACGGTGCGGCGGCTCGAAGACGCGGGCGCCGCCGCCATCACCATGCACTCGCTGTTCGAAGAGCAGCTCGTCAGCGAGCAGCTCGCCATGCACCGCCACGTCGACGGCTGGCGCGGCATGAACGCCGAAGCGGCGGACTGGCTGCCGGGCACGGCGGACTTCCTGCTGGGGCCGGACCAATACCTCGAGCAGCTGCGCAAGGTGCGCGAGGCGGTGAAGGTGCCCGTCATCGGCTCGCTCAACGGCTCCACGCCCGGCGGCTGGCTCGCGTACGCGAAGCTCATGGAGCAGGCCGGCGCGCACGCGCTGGAGCTGAACCTCTACGCGCTGCCGTCGGACCCGGCGCGCTCGGCCGGCGAGGTGGAAGAGGAGCAGCTGTCCATCGTCCGGCAGGTGGTGGCGTCCGTGCGCGTGCCGGTGGGCGTGAAGCTGTCTCCGTTCTACTCGTCGCTGCCGCACTTCGCGGCGCGGCTGGCGGGCGCTGGCGTGAGCGGCCTGGTGCTCTTCAACCGGCTCTACCAGCCCGACGTGAACCCCGAAGCGCTCGAGGTGGACCGGGTGCTCAAGCTGTCGGACGCGAGTGAGCTGACGCTGCGGCTGCGGTGGCTGGCGATCCTCTCGGCGCACGTGCAGGTGTCCTTCGCGGTCAGCGGCGGCGTGCACGACGGCCGCGGCGCGGTGAAGGCGCTCATGGCCGGCGCCAGCGCGGTGCAGGTGGTGTCGGCGCTGCTCCAGCACGGCCCGGGGCGCCTCAAGCAGCTCAAGGACGAGCTGACGAGCTGGCTGCACGAGCACGAGTACGTGTCCGTGCAGCAGTTGGTGGGGAGCATGAACTTGGCGCGGGTGCCGGACCCGTCGGCGTACGAGCGGGCGAACTACGTGAAGCTGCTGCAGGGGTGGCACAAGCGCTGAGCGCGGACCCGAGCGACGGACAGGTGCGCGCCACCGCGGTGGCCAAGCCGCGCTTCGTTCGGCACACTCACCCGTCCAATGGCTCGACGAACGACGCCGACTGACGCGGGCTGGCGGCTCCGCTCCCTCGAAGGCGCGTACGGCCTCTTTCGCCGTCTCCCCGCGAGCGTCCGCCGGAGGATGCAGCCCACGCCCAGCGTCGCGCTCACACCGTCGCGCCGCGCTGCCATGGCCCAGACCGACGCCCCTGGCCAGGGTGGCAGTGGCGTGGGGACGACACGTCGGCCCTTGTCTGCGTCGAACTCTGGGGGGCTTCCCGCTGACTCGAGCCATTCCGCGCTCGCACCGTCGCGCCGCGCTGTCGGTGCGCCGACCGACGCCTCGGCCGGCGACGGAGTCAGCAGGACTCGACCCCGCTCGCTCGCCTTCACCGCGCCGCTCGTGCTCCTGCTGGCCTGCCAATTCGAGGCAGGGTTGCCGGCCGGCGCGGCGATCCGCTGCGTCGACGGTGCGTGCCCGACGGGCTACGCGTGCCGCGCCCAAGTCGGCCTCTGCGTGCCGAACGCCTCGGGGCCGAGCACGGCGCCGCGCATCGTCTCGGCGGAGGTCTCCCCGAGTCACGCGCGCGACGGCAGCACCGTCACGGTGCGGCTGGTCGTCGACAAGCCGCTGCTCAGCCCGCCGGCGGTGATGCTGACCGACGCGCGCGGCGTCACCCGCCTCACGCGCACTGGCGGCGACGCGCTGGAGCACGAGTACACCTCCGTGGTGGACCAACGTGAGCACGCCGAAGGGCTGGCGCGTCTCACGGCGGACCTGGTGGACGTGCAAGGCACCGAAGCCTTGGCGCAGCCGGTCGGCACCACCGAGCTCGACTTCACGCCGCCCGCGCTGCTCGAGGCGGCCTTCAGCGCCCCGCGCCAAGGCAACGACGCCGGGGTGCTCACCGTGCGCCCGAGCGAGCCCGTCGCCGTGCGTGTGTCTCTGTCGGAGCCGCTGCGTCCAGGCGCGGCCCTGCGCCCCACCGGCACCTGCGACGGCGGCGTGGCCTTCGAAGTGCGCTCCGAGCGGTCCGGGTTGCTGGACTTCGCCTCGCGCCCCGTTGCGTCCGCTGACTGTGAGCTGCGCCTGAG
Organism: Myxococcaceae bacterium; assembly: GCA_022842905.1. Classification (GTDB taxonomy): domain Bacteria; phylum Myxococcota; class Myxococcia; order Myxococcales; family Myxococcaceae; genus JALHOS01. The sequence goes on from JALHOS010000026.1 coordinate 8,573, forward strand.
CGTCGAGGGCGCGGTGGACCTCGCCGGCAACGTCGCTCCGGCGCTTGCGTTGCCGCTGCTCCTGCGGGTCGATGGCGTCCCGCCGGTCATCTCCACCTTCACCCTGCGCGGCGTGTCCGACGCGGGGAGCGTGCCCGCACGCACGTTCAGCCGACAGCCAGGCTTCGACCGGTTCGTCCTCCAGGCGGAGGTCGACGGCACCGCCGTGCACACCGAGCTGCAGCTCGACGACGCGCCGCTCGTGGGCTGTACCTGCGCGCCGACGCGGTGTGACTGCGGCGGCCAGGTCGGCGCCGCGGCCATGGAGGGCACGCACGTCTTCAAGGTCCGCACTGAAGACCTGGCGGGCAACCCCTCGACGCAGTCCATCGAGGTCCGCTTCGACTTCACGCCGCCCGCGCTGGTCCCTTCGTCCGTGCACCTGGGCGTGCGTGCCCCTGTGGACTGCCCCCTCGCCGCGACGCCCGCGCTGGCGGCCGCCGGGGCCGTCGAGCTCGACTTCTCGGTGGACGAAGCCGCCACGGCGCAGGTCGACGCTCAGCCTGCGGCCGTCACCTGCACGCCGACGTCCAACACCGCCACACACTTTGCGTTCCGAGGCCGCGCGTTGGACGGGGGCAGCACGCCGTCCGTTCAGCTCCTCGCCCGGGTCACCGACGCGGTGGGCAACTCGGCGGCGCTGCCGCTCGGCGCGCCGTTCGCCATCGACGTCGACGCGCCGGCCGCTGCCGACGCCACCACCCCCGGAGCGCTGGCCTTCGAGCGCGTCCCCTGGGGCACCGCCGATGCGGGTCCTTCCTTCACGCTGGTGGGGCGCGCCGGCGTCGCCGAGCGAGGCACGACGCTGCAGGTCCTCGAAGGCGCCGTGCCCATCGCGCTGGCGCCGGTGTCCGACGCCGGCTTCTCGGTGCCGCTCGGCGTCGACCGGCGCAGCTTGGCGGTCCGCGTCTACGACGAGGCATGCAACGCCAGCGCACCGACTCGCGTGCGCGACGTCGAGTGGCGCGCGTCGCTCGCCGGCAAGCGACGGGGGCGTACGTTCGAGAACCCACACACGCTCGAGCGCCGCGAGCCGTTCGCGCCCACGACGACCCAGGCGATTTGGGCGACGGAGGAGACGCTCGACCAGCCGCTGGTCCAGGAAGCGGGCCTCACCTTTCGGCCGCCGAGCCTCACCCCCCGCGGTCGCACGGACCCTGGCTTCGTCGCCGACCCCGCCCGCGGCAAGCTGCTCGTGTTCGGCGGCGTCAACATCCCCTCGGTCAACGGGTACAACGACGAGCTGTTGGAGTGGGACTTGTCGACGCGGTCCTGGACGAGCCGCACGCCGGTGCCGCGACCTCAGGCTTGGCCCACCGCCCGACAGGGCGGCGTGGTGGTGTTCGACGCCCACCGGCAGCGGCTGGTCGTCTTCAGCGGGCAGGGGCCCACCGTTTCGGACGACCTGTGGGAATGGGAGCCCGTGACGGGGCTGTGGACCAACCGCACCCCATTCCCCAGGCCCACCGTGTGGCCTTCGCGCCGCGACTTCGCGAACGCCGTCTTCGACGACGTCCGGAAGCGGGTCGTCGTGTACGGAGGCCGACTCGCCGGCGCGACCACCTCGACGGCGGAGCTGTGGGAGTGGGACGGCGCTGACGGCTCGTGGACCAACCGCACGCCCACGCCCCGCCCTCCCTCGTGGCCGGCGCCGCGCGACGGCGCGAAGGCCACCTTCGACAGCGCCCGTGGGCGGTTGGTGTTGTTCGGCGGCTGGACCGGCGGCACCACGCTCGACGAGCTGTGGGAATGCGACTTGGCCACCGCGACGTGGACCAACCGCACGCCCACGCCGCGCCCCACGCAGTGGCCGCGCTTCGCGATCAGCCTCACGTTCGACTCGGTCCGTGGGCGCGTCATCTTGTACGGCGGGAGCCAGGTGAACGACGAGCTGTGGGAGTGGGACGGCGCGACCGGCAGCTGGACCGGCCTCACCCCGACGGTGCGCCCGCCGACGTGGCCGTCGGGCAACGTGCAAGCCATCACCCACGACCCCGCGGGGCAGCGGGTGATGGCGCTGACCGACCTCCAGTTTTCGAACGCGTTCATCGAGTACGACCAAGACGCTGGGGTCTGGACGCCGATCGTCGCCACGCAGTCGCCCTCGTTCGCGCCAGGTATCCGCCACCACGTCTTCACCTTCGACTCGCGCCGAGGGAAGGCCGTGGCCTTTGGAGGCTTCGACTCGGTCTCTCGAAGCAGGGCCGTCTTCGAGTGGGACCGCGGAACCGGTGCGTGGGTGAACCCGGCGCCCTCGTCACTCCCGCCTTCGTGGCCGACGCCGCGCGCGCTGGCGGCTGGGGTGTTCGACCCCGTGGCGGATCGCACGCTGGTGTTTGGGGGCTCGGACAACTCCGGCTTGCGGGGTGACCTGCTCGAGTGGAACGGTGACGCCGGGACGTGGACCACCCGGAGCCCGACCGCCGGCTGGCCGACGCCTCGCTACAAGCACGCCATGGCGTATGACGCCGATCGCCGCGTGGTGGTGCTTTTCGGTGGCGTTGCGGGGAGCATCTTCACGGCGCTGTCGAGTGAGCTGTGGGAGTGGTCGTCGACGACGGCCACGTGGACGAATCGGACACCGACGCCTCGCCCGTCCGCGTGGCCCGCCGCGCGAGAAGGCCACGGCCTGACCTACGACGCGCCGCGCAGGAAGATGGTCCTCTTCGGAGGTCTGACTGGCCCGACGCCGGCGAACGACCTGTGGGAGTGGGACATCACGAGCGCCACCTGGACCAACCGCACGCCCAGCCCGCTGCCGGCGCAGTGGCCGGGTCCACGAGAGACGGCCGGCTTCACCGCGGACCCAGCGCGCGGCGTCGTCCTCTTGTTCGGTGGCGGCAGCGGCGCACCGGACGAGCTGTGGGAATGGAACGGGCAGACGGGCGTGTGGACCGAGCGTAGCAAGGTGCCCCGGCCCCCCGGCTGGCCGAGCGGCCGCCTCGCGCCGGGCTTGGCGTTCGAACCCGAACGGAAGGTGCTGCTGCTCCACGGGGGCATGGGCACGTACGGGCCGCTGCCGGAGCTCCACGTGCTCGGCGTCGACCTCGAGCGGGCGCCCGGCATCGTCGCGCGCTTCACCTTCGCCGCTTCGGGGGCGAGCCCCCAGGTCGAGCTCCAGGGCGCCACGGTCGAGGTGCGCGCCGGCGCGCGCGCAGGCCAGCAGCCGTCGGCAGGGGCAGCGCTGCTGGTCAGCCACGGCGACGTGCTGAGCCGTGAGCACACCGGCTCGTCGGCGGCCCCCGAAGCGCTGTCGTGGACCACCACCGACCCCGTCAGGCTCCGCGCGCTGTTCGAAGGCCCCGAGCGCTGGGTGAGCGTGGGCGTGACGCCGCGTGGCCGGAGCAGCCCCGAGCAGCTGGCGGCGGTTCGGCTCGACTGGGTGGAGCTGACGGTGCGCTACCGGGTGCCTTGAGCGACCGGCCTAGAACCGGTCGTCCACCGGCGCCTTGAGCTCGGTGACGGGTGGGGCGATCTGCACTTGGGGCTGAATCCCCGGCGAGACCGGCAGCACCACCGTGAAGCGTGCGCCGCGGCCAATCTCACTGGACACCCGCACCAGGCCGCCGTGGCCTTCGACGAAGCTCTTGACGATCGCCAGGCCCAAGCCCGCCCCGCCGTACTCGCGCGTGGACGACGAATCGACTTGGTAGAAGCTCTGGAAGATCTTGTCGAACTGATCCGCCGGAATCCCCACGCCGGAGTCTTCGACGATGATGCGGTAGCCCGGCGCGCTCAGGTCCGGCTGCTGGCCGACGCCGGTCAACGTCACGCCGACGCGGCCGCCCTTGGGCGTGAACTTCACCGCGTTGGCCAGCAGGTTGACGATCACCTGCCGCAGGCGATCGCGGTCCCCGATGATGCCCTTGGGCACGTCCGGAGGCAGCTTCACGTCCAGCGCCACGCCCTTCTTGTGCGCCTGGGGCAGCAGGCTGGACACCGAGCCTTGCACCAGCTCCACCGCGTCCATGGGCTCGAAGGTCAGCCGCACCTTGCCCGCTTCGATCTGGCTGATGTCGAGGATCGAGCTGATCAACTTCAGCAGCGTCTCCCCCTTGTCCATGATGGTGCGGACGTAGTCGACCTGCTCGTTGTTGAGCGCGCCGGCCAGCCCTTCGGCCAACATCTCCGAGTAGCCGATGATGCTGGTCAGCGGCGTGCGCAGCTCGTGGCTGACGGTGGCGAGGAACGCCGACTTGAGCCGGTCCAGCTCCTTGAGCCGCGTGTTCGCGTCTTCGAGCCGCTTGTTCCGTTCCTCGAGCTCGCGGTTCTGATCCCGCGTGGCCTCGATGTGGAGCTGCGAGGTGAGGAACATCTTCTGGCCGCTGAACAACATGGTGTTCAGCAGCTGCCAGAAGTGCAGCATGACCCGCGCGACGGTGCCTTCGGGGGCGCGGCGCACCTTGAGCACCAGGTTCCGCGCGTTGGCCACGTCGAGGCCCTGGGTGATGTCAGTCAGCGTCGACGGAGGGAACTCCTTCAAGTCCTCCGGCATGAACGGGCCGAACACGACGCGGCCCATGGTGTCGCCGTCCCAGAGGATCGGCAGGATCACGTAGCGCAGCCCCGTGAAGCACGGCACCGTCACCATGGCCTTGGTCTGCGGGGTGCCCGGGGTCCCGGCGTCGAACTGCGGCGTGCGCGCGCCGCCGGTGCACTCCACTGGCCCGTCCTTCACGCGGCCGACCGTGGCGGTGCAGCGTCGCCGCCCTTCCGAGAAGCTGAAGACGTAGCCGCAGAAGTCCCCGTTGCCGATCTTCACGTCAGCGAGCTTGGCGCCCTTGTCGTCGAAGACCTTGATGCCGACCTTGTACAGCTCGACGAAGCCCTTCACGACGTCGGTGAAGGACTCGCTGTCGAGCATCTCCGACAGGGACACCCTGCGCTGGAGCACCGAGTCGGTCTTGCTCACGCGGCCCCCGTCGGCTTCTTCGGCGGGAACTGCTTTTCCAGCTCGGTGCCCGTCGTGTCGACGTTGACGAAGACCTGGCTGAGGAATTCCTTCTCGGTCAGGCCGATGTTCTTCGACAGGCCGGCCCGCGCGTCGAGCGTGCGGTAGGCGGACTGGAGCACCGCGTGGAGCGTCTCGAGCACCCCCACGCCGCGAATGGCGATCGCGCCGATGACGGGCTCCTTGCCCTTCTTGCGCGTCTCTTCGATCTCCGCGTCCGTCTTCGTGTCCGGCAGGTCGCGCTTGTTGAACTGAATGACGACGGGCACCTGCGCGGTGTCCAGCGCGTTCTCCCTCATGTTCTCCATGAGGTTCTTCCAGTAGCTGTTGTTCTCGGCCGCGGCGTTGCGCCGGCTGTCGGCGATGAAGGCCACCGCGTCGGCGCCCTGCAGCACGATGCGGCGCGTGGCGTTGTGGATGACTTGGCCCGGCACCGTGAAGAGCTTCACCTTCACCTTGAAGCCGTTGGCGGTGCTGAAGAAGACCGGGAGGAGGTCGAAGAAGAGCGTTCGATCGTCGTGGGTCTCCACCGTCAGCAGGCGGCCACGGACGTCGGGCTGCGTGCGCTGGTGGATCATCTGCAGGTTGGTGGTTTTCCCCGACAACCCCGGCCCGTAATAGACGATCTTGACCGTCAGCTCGCGCTGCGCGTGGTTCAGTTGCACTCCAAAATGATGCGCTGAATCGAGCGCGCTCACCACAAAAGTCCCAAGCCCACTCGCGCAGTGTGCGGAAAGAGGCGACGGACCCGAGTCGTTCGGCGCGGGGAATCGGTGCAACGGCGAGCCGTTGGTGATTAGGATCAGGCACGAAGCAGCAGGGTCGGCGCGGCCGGCGCCAGCGCAACTTTGGCGGTCACGGGGAGAAGCAATGACGGACAAACAGGTGGGTGTCTCGCAGCAGGGCCTCGCTCCACTGCCGACCGTGTTGCCCGCCGACGTCAAAGGCAAGCTCAAGTTCGGGCAGCCGACCGACGAAGACATGAACGTCATCGCGCAGCTCCGCGCCGGTACGGACCCCTGGAAGGCGCGGGGCGAGACGGCGGCCGAGAGCCTCGAAGCGCTCACCAAGCTGCGCCCCTTTGCCGCGGTGGGCCGGCTCGACGGCAACGTCATCGGCTACATCACCATCGAGCGGGACGGGCCGGTGCCCGGCGCCGCGTACCTGCGCAACATCGTCGTGCGCCACGAGCTGCGCCAGAAGGGCGTCGGCCAGGCGCTGCTCGAGCACGGCCTGTCCGTCGCTCGCGACATGAACCGCAAGACGCTGGCCCTGCGCGTCGACCCGGCCAACGGACCCGCAGTCTCGTTCTACCGAAAGCACGGCTTCACCACCGTCGCCACGGTCGTCAGCAAGAAGAGCGGGAAGCTCCGGCTGCTGATGAGCCGCGAGCTCTGAACGCTCAGGTCCGCACGAGAAACCCGAAGCGCGGCTTCTTGAACGGCGACAGCGCCGAGGTCACCGCGCCGAGCGCCGTCGAGTGCACGCCCAGGCCGTCGAGGAGCTGCGCCTGCAGGGCCGCTTCCTGCTCCCCTTGGTTGACGATGAGCAGCGCGCCGCCGGGCACGACGAGCCCCAGCACGTGCTCGAGCAGCGCTCGGGGTTGAAGGAGCGCGGCGGGCAGGCCCCAGGCTTCGAGCGGAACCGCGGTCAGAAACGGCAGAAACCACGTCACCAACGTGAAGCGGCCCGTGAGGGCGCGGACGTCACCCGCGACGAACGTGCTGCCGCCCAAGCCCCGAACCATGGCTTCGCCGTGCGCGCGGCGCGTGCTGCCCCACCAGTAGCGCCGGTGCGCGTCGACTTCGACGAGCGTCCACGGCACCGCTCGCGCGGCGTACAGCCCCGGCGCGTAGCAGCCGTTCTTACTGCCCACGTCGAGGGCGTGACCGTCGGGGAGCTCGGCCGGGGCGTAGCGCCGCAGCACGTCGAGTACGTACGCGCTCTCACGCCAGGCCTGCTCGTCGCAGCGCTCGGGCCAGTGGTGGGTGTCGGCGCCCTGCTCGAGGTGCTCGAAGCGTCGGCGCCCGGCTTCGTCGAGCTGCGCGAGGAACCACGCCTTGGCGCGCGGGCGAATCCAGGCGGGCGGCGACCACGTCAGCGCCGAGCGCAGGGCGAAGCTCCACGAATGCCGCATGGCGAAGGCAGACCTTACTGGCGCCGTGGGCCGAGGCTCGCACGAAGGCGAAGGAGAGCTCTCGGGACTCGATCAGCGCGCCCCGTCTTCAGCGCACGACGAGGTAGAGCACGGCGAGCAGCACCAGCAGGCCGAGCACTCCGACGACGACGTACGGCGCCTTGGAGCGAGGCACGATGATGGGCTGGCTCACGGCCGCGGGTGGGGTGCTCCGAGGCCCAGGGTTCGGTGTTGCGGCGTTCGGGACCTGGGCTTGCGTCGGGGCCGCGGCGAGGGCGTTCTCGACCACGGCCGTCGCTGGCCGCTGGGCTTCCCACGGCCGCTTCATGTCGGCGGGGGGCGCCTCACCGGGGACGAACGTCGGCTCGACGCCGTCAGCGAAGACCGTCTGCGCTCCGGCGCGCGGAGGCGCGGCCTGCGGCGGGGGCTGGGCCGGCGCCGGGTTCATCAACAGCGTCTGCTCCGCGGCGCTCGCGAGAATCGTCTTCGCTTCGCCCCACTGCCGCTTGGGCGTGGTCTGGGCTCTGGACCCCGTGGGCCGCCGGGACAGCCGCTCGCCGATGCGGCGCAGGCTTCCGCGGATCTGCTCGGCGTGCGGCGGCCGCTTGTCCGGCTCGCGGTGCAGCAGGGCCATGATCCACTCGACCAGCTCGGCGTCGAGGTTCGGGTTCCACTTCGTCGGCGGCACGGCGTCCTGCAGCATCTTCGCGCTGAGCACCTCGACGGCGGACGGCGCCTCGTGCGGCAGCCGCTTGGTGCACATTTGGTACGCGATGCCGCCCACGGCGTAGAGGTCCGTCATCGGCCCCACGCGCTGCCCCATGACCTGCTCCGGCGCCATGAAGGCCGGCGTGCCCAGCAACGTCCCTGGGTTCGTCGGTCGCACCGAGCCCTGCGCGCGGTCCGCCTGCCGAGCCAGCCCGAAGTCGAGCAACTTCACGCGCGGCGGGCCTTCGCGGCTCTTCTCCAAGAACACGTTGCCCGGCTTGAGATCGCGGTGAATCACGCCGACGTCGTGCGCCGCGCCCAGCGCCGACAAGAGCGCGTCGATGAGCGGAATCCACGCGGTGGGAGACGCCGGCGCTTCGCGGTCGATCCACGCGTCCATCGGCTCGCCGATGAGCAGGTCCATCACCACGTACGGCTGGCCCGTCGGTAGGTTGCCGAACCCGAAGATGTCGACGATGCCGGGGTGGTGAATGGCGTTGACCGTGCGCGCTTCGCGCACCAGCCGGGCCACCATGTCGGGGTCGTCGGAGATTTCAGCTTTGAGCACCTTGATGGCGACCGCTTTGCCGATCATCTCGTGCTGGCCCTTGTAGACGATGCCCATCGCCCCGGAGCCGATGACGGACTCGACGCGGTAGTCGCCGACGAGCTGGCCGAGCAGTGGATCTCGGCTCGCCGCGCCCAGGTTTCTCAGCGTTTGGTCCCCGACTGACACGGCGTGTCACGCTAGCCGCTTTCGTGCGCCCAGGGCGACCTCGAAAAACGGTCGTCAGCGAGCTCGTCGCGGCCGCAGCAGGGCTTCGACCAGACGCTGTCCGGCCGGACCCAACAGCGGCCGGTGGTAGAGCGCGGGCTCGAAGCGGTGGCTCGCCTGGCCGGACAGCTTGAGCGGCACCAGCGTGCCGGCCCGCAGCTCGCTCTGAATCAGCCAGTCCGGCAGCCAGCCGAAGCCCAAGCCGGCGACGAGCGCGGCCTTCTTCGCGTGGAAGTCCGGCACCCGCACCAGCGACTGCTTGTCGATCTCCGCCGTGGGCAGGTTGAGCCGCGGGTCCGACCCCTGCACCGTCACCAGCACGTGCTCCTCGAGCTGCGCTCGCGGCACCGTGCCCTTCGCGCGCGCCAGCGGGTGCCCTCGCCCGGCGACGAGGTGCGCCGTCAACGGCTTGAGCTTCACCTTCACCACGTCGCTGCGCTCCACCGGCAGCACCGTCACCATGGCGTGGGCCTGGTCGTCGACGAAGCGCTGCTCCACGCCGCCCAGCGAGCCCGTCGTCACTTCGATGCGGGTGGGCGCCGCGTCTTCGCGCAGCGCCTTGACCACCTCCAGCACCGGCGCCAGCGGGTACACGGCGTCGAAGACGACCTTGAGCGTGGGCTCCCAGCCACTCTTGAGGGTCTGACAGGCGTCGAGCAGCTTGCGCTCTTCGGCCAGCAGCGCGCGGCAGCGGACCAGCACGGCCTCGCCCGCCGGCGTCAGCTTCGAGCGGTACTCCGAGCGGTCGAGCAGGGTGAGGTCCGTCTGCGTCTCGAGCTGCTTGATGGCGTAGAGCACCGCGGTGTGCGCCTTGTGCAGCGCCTTGGCCGCCAGCGCGAAGGTGCCGTGGCGGGCCAGCGCGTCCAGCGCACGGGCTTGGTCCAGGGTGACGAACATGCAGCGCGCTCCTCGGTTAGGACGGTGCAGCCACTGCACCATCTTTGGAAGAAGTTAGTCACTTTCTTCGCGTCAAGGGGGACTGCTACTCCGCGTGTCCACCATGGACATTCCCTACATTCGAGGCAAGGTCGCCAGCCAGGCGCACGTCGCGCTCCCCGAGGGCACGGTCGAAGAGGAGTACGCCCGCAACGGCTTCTTCGGACGCTACGCGCACCTGTACCGTACCCACGCGCCGGTGGGCTGGAAGCGCATCGAAGGGCCGCTCAAGCCGCGCGCGTACGACCTGCGCAAGCTCGAGGTCGCTTCCCACGACGACTGGCTGGAGGCTCGCCGGGCGCTGCTCGCCAACGAAGACGTGCGGCTGTGCCTGGCCGAGCTGAAGAAGCCCATGAGCTACTTCTTCCGGAACGCCGACGCGGACGAAGTGCTGTTCGTGCACACGGGGGCCGGTCGCATCGAGACCGACTTCGGGCCGCTCGCGTACGAGGCGGGAGACTACCTGTCGATTCCCCGGGGCACGGCGTACCGGCTGTTGCCGACGAGCCCCACGTCCTCCCTGGTGGTCGAAGCGTTCAGCGAGGTGAACTTCCCGGACCGCGGCATGTTGGGTCAGCACGCGCTGTTCGACCCGGCGGTGATTCAAGTGCCGACGCCGGAAGCGTCGACGCTCGGCGCCAACGCCCAGGGCGAGTGGGAAGTGCGCATTCGCCGGCTGGGCTGCACCACCAACGTCTTCTACCCGTTCAACCCGCTCGACGTGGTGGGCTGGAAGGGCACGCTGACGGTGCAGAAGATCAACGTGCGCGACATTCGCCCGGTGCTGTCGGACCGGTACCACCTGCCGCCGTCGGCGCACACCACCTTCGTCATGCACAACGCGGTCATCTGCACGTTCCTGCCGCGGCCGCTCGAGAACGGGGACCCGCGCGCGCTGAAGGTGCCGTTCTACCACTCGAACATCGACTTCGACGAAGTGCTCTTCTACCACTCGGGGGAGTTCTTCAGCCGCGCCGGCATCGCGCCGGGCATGCTCACGTTCCACCCGCAGGGCATTCACCACGGGCCGCAGGCGCCGGCGTTCAAGCGGGCCGAGAGCGCGACGCGCACCGAAGAGGTGGCGGTCATGCTGGACACCAAGCGCCCGCTCTTGCCGTGTGACGAAGCGCAGGGCGTCGAAGTGTCCGACTACTGGAGGAGCTGGCAATGAAGCGGAGCGCACCGCAGTTCGTGGTTTCGAAGAACAACCCGTGTGGCCTGGACGGGCTCGACTTCGTCGAGTTCGTGTCCGACAAGCCGGAGCAGCTCGACGCGCTGTTCAAGGCGTTCGGCTTCTCGAAGACCATGCGCCACCAGGCCAGGCCGGTGGACCTGTACCAGCAGCACGACATCACCTTCGTGGTGAACCGGGCTCCGACGAGCTTCGCGGCGAAGTTCGGCGCGCTGCACGGCCCGAGCATTTGCTCCATGGGGTGGCGCACGCAGGACGCGAAGGCCGGCCACGCGGCGGCGGTGCAGCGCGGCGCGAAGGACTTCCGTGAAGGGGACTACGCGGCGCCGGCGATCCTGGGCATCGGCGACTCGCTGATCTACTTCGTCGACACGTACGCGCGGGCCGACCACTGGCAGCGTCTGGGCTTCGTGCCGCTGGAGAAGCCGGAGCTGGTCAAGGACAAGGGCTTCACCGCGCTGGACCACCTGACCAACAACGTCGCCAAGGGCACGATGCAGACGTGGGCCGGCTTCTACAAGTCGGTCTTCGGCTTCGAAGAGGTGCGCTACTTCGACATTCGCGGCGCGAAGACGGGGCTGACGAGCTACGCGCTGCGCTCACCGTGCGGGCGCTTCTGCATTCCCATCAACGAGGCGGACGAGAAGAAGTCGCAGATCAACGAGTACCTCGAGGAGTACAAGGGCCCGGGCATTCAGCACCTCGCGTTCATGACCGACGACATCCTCCGCTCGCTCGAGGGGCTCGAAGGTTCGCCGATCTCCATGCTCGACATCGACGCGGACTACTACGCCGACGTGTTCAAGCGGATCCCCAACGTCACCGAGAGCCACGAGGAGATTCAGCGGCGCAACGTGCTGGTGGATGGCGATGACCAGGGGTACCTGTTGCAGATTTTCACCAAGAACTTGGTGGGGCCGATCTTCATCGAGATCATTCAGCGGAAGAACCACTCGAGCTTCGGCGAAGGGAACTTCGGCGCGCTGTTCCGCAGCATCGAGCGAGACCAGGCCAAGCGCGGCGTGTTCGACCAGCCGTAGCGGTCCAGCGGAGTGGTGGTTTTGTCAGCGCCGGGCCCGGGGAGCGCGCGGGCGCGGAGGCAGCGCGGCGGCTTCGCGGATTAGGGCGGTGACACCCGGCCGCTTCGCGTCTGCCGCCGAGCGAATTGTCACGTGCCGCACCTGGCGGCCGTCGCCCTCGAGCAGCTCGGGGGCGGCGGTCAGCGCCACGCCCCACTCGAAGCCCAGGCGCACGTCAGCGTGCGCGGGCCGCGGGAAGACGAACGCGAAGTAGCGGGGCGCGTCGAACCCGATGAGGCCCCAGCCTGGCCGCAGCGCGACCTGCGCATCGGGCACCGCCGCGTGCACCGCCCGCATCGTCGCGCGCGTCAGCGCCCGGCTCTTCGCCGGCAGTTGCGCGAGGAACGACGCGAGGGGCTCGTCCATGGCCATGCGCGGAGTCTACCGAGCGCGCGGCGGGCAGCTTCGCTGCGGCGTTCGTCTCGAGCGCGTCGTGAAGGCCGCAGCGTCGAAGCGGCACGGCAACGGCTCTGTCACACACGGCCGCTCGCCGACGTTCGCGCGCGAGCGCAGCGCCTCGGCGCGGGTCGCTGTGCGCTTCGAACCGTCTACTCGAGGTGGCACTTCGCCCGCCGAACCTCCCTGCGAGTCGGCACATGCGCCGACCTGAACGCACAGCGCAGGAGCGGCGCGGCCGTTGCACAACACCTCCGGGTCCATGCGACGTCTCCTGCTGGCGCTGCCCCCCGCGCTCCTGCTGTTCGCCTGCGGTCCGCAGGTCGAAGCCGACGTCGGCGCGCCTGACGACGAGGCGGTGCTGCTGGCGGAGCTGGGCCGCCCCGACGCCGGCTTCGTCACGCAGCGCTGGTTCGACGGCGGCATGCCGGAGGGCGCCCGCATCAGCCCGCACGTCGCGCTGGGCTTCCCGTCGGAGGTGGGCCTCGGCAAGCCGAAGGCGGACTGGCTGTTGGTGAAGCAGCAGTTCGTCGCCGCGTACGACACCCGCAAGAAGGTGTCGGCGTGGGTGGCGTGGGACCTGAGCAGCACCTGGCTCGGCTCGACGTCGCGTTCGGACAGCTTCCGGCAGGACCCGAGCCTGCCGTCGTCGACGCGGCAGGCCACCAGCAGCGACTACACCGGCAGCGGCTATTCCCGCGGCCACCTCTGCCCCTCGGCGGACCGCAATCGCACCACGACGGACAACCGCGCCACGTTCTTCCTCACCAACGTCGTTCCGCAGACTGAAGAGAACAACGTCGGGCCGTGGAATGATCTCGAGCGCGACGCGCGGGCGCTCGCGCGGACCGGCAAGCAGCTCTTCGTCGTCGCGGGTCCGCTCTTCGAAGGGCCGCGTCGCACCATCGGCAACGGGGTCGAGGTGCCGTCTGCCGTGTGGAAGGTCATCGTCGTCGCCGACGGCCCGAACGGGAGCGTGTCGGCCCGCGCGAAGGCCGTCGCCGTCGTCATGCCCAACACGAGCACCACCACGGGTGACTGGCGGCCGTACCGCCTGCCGATTCGTGAGCTCGAGCGCCGCACAGGCCTGGACTTCAGCCGCGACCTGCCCGACGCCGTCGAAGACGCGCTGGAGCTGGGCGTGGGCGACTTGCGCTGACAAGCGGCTTGGCAGTTCGGCTGCCCAGCTTCGGGACAGTCGGGCGCGGCCGCACCATGTAGCCCTGACAGGGCCCGCTGACGCACGTGGGAACGCCAGTGCACGTGTCCACTCGAGTGCACACCTCGTCCGAGGATTGGTAGGAGCGCGCCAGTCACTACCGCCGCGCCCGAAGGAGCACTCCATGGCCAGCAGCACCGCGTCCACGCCCGCCGCGTACCTCGCCTCGTTGCCACCCGACCGCCGCGCCACCGTCTCGGCCGTGCGCGACGTCATCATTCAGAACCTGCCCCGAGGCTTCGAGGAGCAGATGCAGTGGGGCATGTTGAGCTACGTGGTCCCGCTGTCCATCAGGGCGGACACGTACAACGGGCAGCCGCTGGCGCTGGCGGCCCTGGCTGCGCAGAAGCAGTACGTCGCCCTGTACCTGCTGGGCGTGTACGCCGACGCGAAGACGGCGGAGTGGTTCGCCAAGGCGTGGAAGGCGACGGGGAAGAAGCTCGACATGGGCAAGAGCTGCGTGCGCTTCGGCTCGCTCGAGGACGTGCCGCTCCCCGTCGTGGCTCAGGCCATTGCTCGGCACTCGCTGGCCGACTTTCTCCGCGTACACGACGCTGGCCGGGCGGCAGCGACCAAGGGCCGCGCCAGTTCGACGCGGGCGAAGACGCGCAAGACAGGCGCCGCGCGGAAGAGGGCCACCGTCGCCGGGCCCGCCCGGCGTGCCGTACGTGCGACGAAGTCAGCGCGCTGAGCGCCGCTGACCAGAAGGCAGGGCCCGGGCCATGCGCTGCACCGCGCGCTCGAGCTCGCCCTCGTCGTACTGCGCGAAGACGAGCCGCAGGCACCGCGGCTCGGACCGGTCGAACGTGAAGTGACTGCCTGGCGTCAGCAGCACGCCCTCGGCGGCGCAGCGCTCGCGCCACCGGACCAGCGGGACGTCTGGCGCCACCTGGGCCCACAGCGCGATGCCCCCCCGCGGCCGCTGCGCCGAGACGGCGTTCGGGAGGTACCGAGTCAGGGCGGCGAGCAACGCGTCGCGGCGCGCGCGCAGGGCCAGCCGCGTGCGCCGGAGGTGACGATCCAGCTCGCCGTCTTCCATGAACTCGGCCACCGCCGCTTCCATGGGGTGGTCTCCCTGCCGGTCCAGCAGCGCCCGCAGCGTCACTAAGCGCTCGAGCAGCTCGGGTGGGCCCACGACGAAGCCCAGCCGCAGACCCGGCGCGAGCACCTTGGACAGCGTGCCGACGTAGACGACGTGGCCCGCGCCCGGAGCGCTCGCCAGCGGGAGCACCGGGCGTCCGTCGTAGTGGTGCTCGTGGTCGAAGTCGTCTTCGAGCAGCACGAAGCCAGCGCGGCGTGAGAGTGAGAGCAGCTGCGCGCGCCGCGGCGCGGACAAGGTCGCGGTGGTGGGGAACTGATGGTGCGGCGTGACGTACACGGCGCGTACACGCGTGCGCTGGCACAGGCGCTCCAGCGCGCCGACGTCGAGCCCGTCTTCGTCCACCGGCACCGACGCCAGGCTCGCGCCCGAAAGCTTCAGCGCGTCCCAGGCGGGGCGGTAGCCGAGCGCTTCGACGGCCACGACGTCTCCGGGGCGAAGCAGCGCGCGCGCACAGAGCGTCAGAGCCATCTGCGCGCCGCGCGTCACGAGGACGTCGTCTGCTGTCGCGGCGATGGCGCGCCGGTCGGCGACGGAGCGGGCCAGCGCCTGGCGGAGGGCGGGGACGCCGGCTGGGTGTCCATACGCGAAGAGCGCGCGGCCCTGCCTGCGCGCCACTCCGCGCCAGGCACGCGCGAGCGCTTCGACGGGAAAGAGCCGTGCGTCTGGGCTGCCAGCCGACAGCGCGAAGGTCGAGCGCGAGGCTGGCTCGAAGCGGCGGAAGTCGGTGAAGAGCGACGGCAGCGGCGGCAGCGCCGAGGGTAGCGTGCGCCGCGAGCTCGAGGCGCTCGGCCGCGTGGTGGGCAGCCCGTCGGCCACGAAGGTGCCGGAGGCGGGACGACTCACCAACAGCCCCTGCGCGACGAGTTCGTCGAGCGCTTGGACGACGGTGCCGCGGTTCACGCCGAGCACACGCGCCAAGCTCCGGCTGCCCGGCAGACGCGCCCCTCGCGCGAGTCGGCCGGTGCGCACGTCTTCCACCACCCCGTCCACGAGGCGCACGAAGAGCGGCCGGTCGTCGCCGGGCGCCAGTCGCGGGGTCCAGGTGTCGCGCACGACGCGCACCTTGGCCGACTGTTGGCCGAAGTCGAGACGCGCCCGCGCGAGGGTTTACAAACGCGGCGCTTCGTGGGGCTCTCAGACTTCGATAATTCGAGCAGGGCGCCGCTTTCGAGCGAACTTCTTGGCCCTTTCTTGGAGCGGCGCCATGGCGATGCAGCGGCTGGGACGGCCCTCCCTTGGGCTGTCGCGTGGAGGGTTGTCGTCGGGTGCCCGGTCCGCGGCGCCCGCTCCGCCGGTCGGCGGCCTGCGCGCGGCCCCGGCTCTGGATCAGCGTCAGGCCCAGCGCGGCGCTGCGCGCGACACCTTCGAGGCGGCGCCGCACGCAGGGGGCGTCAATTTGAACGGGCGCTCGGCGGCTTCGCTGGCGCCGCGCGATGTGGGCGCCGGCTCCTTGCGCTCGACGCAGGATTCGCTCGGCGGCGCGCCGCTGCTGGCTCCCGCCGCTCCGACGCTGGCTCGCGCCGCCCCGACGTCGTCCCCCGTCGCATCGACGCTGGCCCCCGCCGCATCAACGCTGGGTCCCGCCGCATCAACGCTGGGCCCCGCCGCATCGACGCTGGCCCCCGCCGCACCGTTGCTGTCGCCCGCCGCGCTGACGGCGTCTCCTGAGGTGCCCGAGGCGACGCAGACGCCGGAACAGCTGGCTCAGGCGCTCACCGACGAGCAGAAGCTGCAGCTCGACCAGGCCTTGGCTCCGTTGAACGACCTGCCCCGCGACGAGCAGGCGAAGCGGCTGGAGGAGCTCGTTGCCAAGCTCAAGGCCACTCACCCGGAGCTCGCGGCGTACCTCGAGGCGCTCTGGCGCAAGGCGGCGCGGGGCGAAGACATCAGCGCGGACCTCGCGGCGCTCGGTGCGGCGCCACGGACTTCAGGTGCCGCGCCATCCGGGCCGAGCCCGGAGCCGTCGAGCGCGGGCGAGCGGCCGGGGCCCCGTCGCGCCTCAGGCAGTGACGGACGTGACGGCGGTGGCGGACAAGGGCAGGGGAGTGGCCGGGCCGGGGGTCGAAAGCGCTCGGGCGGCGGCGGCGGCGCGGGTCGCTCTGGGGGCGCCGGGGGTGGTGAGGACACGGGCGGCGCCGAGGAGGCCGACAACGACGTGCAGGGGGCGAGCGTCTCTGGAGGCCACGCGCACGACGCGGGTGACCCGCAGGCCGTGTCCAGCCTCGAAGGTGCGGTGCCGGGCACGGGGCCGACGGAAGGGCTGCAGGTGGATCCGCGCCTCCAGGGCGCGCTCGAGGCCATCGCCAAAGACCCCGAGGGCGCGAAGCTGCTCGAGGCGGCCAAGGCGGCGGGGCTCACGTCCATCACCGTGAACCCTGGGCTTCCCGAGGGCACCGCGGGCGTCGCGCGCTTTCCTGCTGGCGGCGGCAGCTCGTCGATCGAGATCAAAGACCCAAACAGCCCCGCGCTCATTCACACCCTGGTGCACGAGCTGGGACACGCGGCGACGCCGCACGACGGCAACTCCCTGGCCGAAGAGAAGGCGGTCGACGCCATCGGCGCGCGCGTGCACGAGCGGTTGACCGGGCGGCCGTCGGGCTTTCAGCTGAACGTCGAGGCGTACCGCGGGCTGCGGCTCGAGAACGACGTGCGCCACAGCCTCCGGCGCATCGGCATCGCCGCGTGAGGTGTCGGTCGGGCCGCGCCGACGCGCACCTCCTCCACTCCGCTCTGTGTGGATGACGGCCTCGAACTGGACTGGTCTAGACGTGAATACTGGACCTTTTCGGACGGTCCAGCGTGGTTCAGACCTCGACGCATGCGCCGCGCCGAGTTTGCCCAGTCCTCCGCCCACGCCGTCGAGCTGTTGTCCCACGCAGCCGTGCACCATCTCGCCGGCGTCACCGAGGCCGGTGAGCCCGTGCTCAAGACGGTGCACGGCGTCGTCGTCGACGGCTGGCTGTGCTTCCACGCCGCGCCCGCGGGCGAGAAGACGAGCCTGCTGCGTCGCCCCGTCGTCGTCGGGGTCGAGGAGGTCGTCGCCCAGGTCCCGAGCTACTTCACCGACCCTGAGCGCGCTTGCCCGGCGACCACCCTGTATCGCGCGGCGCAAACGCACGGCGTGCTCGAGCCCATCGACGAGCCCACGCACAAAGCGCGGGTGCTCCAGGCGCTCATGGAGAAGCTCCAGCCAGAAGGGGGCCACCGGCCGCTGACCGCGGAGGACCCGCTCTATGCCCCCGCCGTGCGCGGGCTGCTCATCGCGGGCCTGCGCCTCGACCACGTCACCCGAAAGGACAAGCTCGCGCAGAACAAGCGGCCGGCGGAGGTGCTGCGGCTGGTCGAAGCGCTCTGGCGGCGAGGTGCGCCGGGCGACGCACGAGCGATCGGCTTCGTGCTCGCGGCGAACGTCCAGACGCCCACGCCGAGCTTCCTGGCGGCGCCGTCGGGCTTCGCGCTGCACCCTCACCCCGGCCACGGCTGGGCCGAGCAGGTGGTCGAGCTCTTGCGCGGCACGTACTGGAACGACGTCTTCACCGACGACGACGTGCGGCGTGCGCACGAAGGCAGCGCGGCCTGGGTCGGCGCGACGGACCGTGAAGGCCGCCTCGTCGCGTCGGCGCGGGCGGTGAGCGACGGCGGGAAGCACGCTTGGGTGTACGACGTCGTGGTGGCTCCTGAGCTGCGTGGGCGCGGCCTTGGCCGGGCGCTCTGTGGGCTCCTGCTCGACCACCCCGCGGTGCGCCGCTGCCGGAGGGTTTGGCTCGGGACTCGGGACGCGCAGCGGCTGTACGCGAGCTTCGGCTTCGTGCCTCGCTCCGCGCTGCCGCCGCGCCCGTACGCGACGACGGAGATGGTGCTGCTGCGCGGACCGGTTGGCTGAGCGGCACCGCTTCTTTTTCCGTCGGCGCAGCGCAGGGGAGCTACAACACGAAGGCATGTCCACCCGCGAGGCGCAGTTCCTCGAGCTCATCGCCCAGTACCCCGACTCCCCGATGGGGCACTTCTCGCTGGGGCGCCTCTACGTCGACGAGAAGCGCTTCGCGGACGCGGTCGGCCCGCTCAGCCAGGCCGTCAAGCTGCAGCCTGACTACGCGGCGGCGTGGGTGGCGCTGGGCGACGCGCAGGTGGGAGCGGGGAACAAGGACGCGGCCAGAGACGCCTGGCGCCACGCGCTGGCGACGCCGCTGGGCAAACGGGACTTGAGCCTCCAGGCGGACTTGGACGCGCGGCTCAATGAGCTCGACGAGTTCTGAGACCGCCGGCCGCTGGGTCGGCCTGGACACGCTTCGCGCGGCGCTGCTCCTGCTGGGGCTGCTCTACCACGCGAGCTATGCGTACGTGCCCGACGTGGGGCGCTGGTACTTCGTCGAGGACTCGGCCACGCACGCCGCCTTCGCGGTGCTCGCCTCGCTGCTTCACGCCTTCCGCATGCCCGCGTTCATGCTGCTCGCCGGCCTCTTCGCGCGGCTGGGCTACGAGCGGCGCGGGGCGGCGGGCTTTCTGCGGGAGCGCGCGCGGCGGCTGCTCGTCCCCTTCGCGCTGTTCGTGGGGCCGACGGTGCTCGCCGACTGGGGGCTGCGGCGGCTGACGCGTGGCGCGGGGCTCATGGACGAGCGCTTCGCGTTGCTCGAGGGGCCGGCGCCTCGGCCGCTGCACTTGTGGTTTCTCTTGGCGCTGTTCGGGTTGAGCGCCGTGGGGACGCTCGCGGCGCCGCTGCTGGCGAGCTCGGTGCTGCGCGGCGTCGCCCGCTGGCTCGCGCGCTGGCCTCAGCCGCTGGTGCTGCTGGCCGTCGGCACGGGCGCGGCGCTTCAGTGGGTGGGTGAGCCGTTGCCCGCCGGCAGCTTCCTCCCCGAGCCCGCGTCGCTGCTGCACCACGCGCCGTTCTTCCTGTTGGGCTGGCTGTGGTGGCCCGAGCGCGAGGCGCTGCAGCGCTGGCCGCTGACGCGCACGGCGTGGGTGCCGGCGGGGGTTGGGCTGGGCGCGTGGCTCTTCAGCCAGCCGCTCCAGTATCAGCCCCAAGGGAGGCTCCTCCAAGGCGCGGTGGCGTGGCTCGTGGCGTTGGGCCTGCTCGCGTGGGCGGCGAGGCACCGTGGCGGAGTGAAGGCGCCGCGCGCGGTGGCCTTCGTCGTCGACGCCGCGTACTGGGTGTACCTGGTGCACTACCCCGTGGTGCTCGCGCTTCAGCTGGCCTTGGCGCGGCTCGGGTGGCCCGCGGGGCTCAAGTACGGGCTGGTGGTGGCGGGCGCCGCGGCGCTGAGCTTCGGCACGTGGGTGCCGGTGCGAAGGAGTTTGCTGGGGGCGTTGCTGGGCGCGAAGTGACAGGCCAGTGCAGTCGGCGGGCTGCGTTGGAGGCGCGGCCCAGCTCCACATCTCCGAGCCGGCGGACTGCATGGAAGCGATGACTCAGTGAAGGCCCCAAGCGCATTGTCACGGACGGGTAACGCGGTAGCGTGGCCGGCGTGACTTTTCTCGAAGCGCTGCTCGCCGAAGGCCAGAGCGCGAAGACGTTGTGGCTGCTGGGGCTCGCCGCCGTGGCCGTCCCGCTGGCGAAGACGCTTGGCCACGACAAGCCCCGCGTCCGCGCGCTGACGTTCTTCGCCGTCATGCACCTGGTCTGCCTGGTGGTGACGGCGGCGCTGGTGGTCATGGGCAGTGAGCACGCCCTGTCCGCGCGGGTGCCGGGCTGGGCCTTCGGCGCGGTGGCCTTCGTGGGCGCGGTGGCGACGCTGCTCTTCTCGGTGCTGCTGCCCCGCGTGCGGCTGGTGGTGCCCCGCATTCTCCAGGACGTGCTGGTGGCGCTGTTGTCCGTCATCGCCGCGGTGTCCGTCGCGAGCGCGGCCGGCGCCAACTTGTCCGGCCTCATCGCGACCAGCGCCGTCTTCACCGCGGTGCTGGGCTTCTCGCTGCAGGACACCATCGGCAACATCGCCGGGGGCCTCGCGCTGCAGGTGGACAACAGCATCGAGGTCGGCGACTGGATTCGGTTGGGCACGCAGGCGACGGATCTGAACGGCCGGGTGGTGGACATCGGCTGGCGGCACACCGCCATCGAGACGCGGAACTGGGAGACGGTGCTCGTGCCCAACCGCCAGCTCATGAACACACCCGTCATGGTGCTCGGCCGACGCAACGGCCAGCCGCAGCTCTGGCGCCGCTGGGTGTGGTTCAACGTGGACTGGCGCTTTCAGCCGTCCGACGTCATCGACGTGGTGAACAGCGCCATTCGCGGCGCGAAGATTCAGCGCGTGGCCGCCGAGCCGCTGCCGCAGTGCGTGCTGATGGAGCTGGGCGAGTCCTACGGGCGCTACGCGGTGCGCTACTGGCTGACCGACATCGCCGTCGACGACCCGACGGACTCTGAAGTGCGCACCCGCATCTTCTTCGCGCTCGAGCGGGCGGGCATGCGGCTGGCGATGCCGGCGCACGCGGTCTTCCTCACCGAGGAGTCAGACCGCCAGGCGGTGAAGACGGCCAAGCAGCTCGCGCGGCGACGGGCCCTGCTGCGCGCGGTGGGCCTGTTCGAAGCGCTGTCCGACGCAGAGGTCGACGAGCTGGGCGCTGCGCTCAAGTACGCGCCGTTCACGCGTGGCGAGGTCATCACCAAACAAGGCGCCGAAGGGCACTGGCTGTACTTGGTGGAAGACGGCAAGGCTTCGGTGCGGGTGTCCGACGGCGAGGTGGAGAAGGAAGTCGCCGCGGTGGGCGCCAACGAATTCTTCGGGGAGATGTCGCTACTCACCGGCGCGCCGCGGTCGGCCAGCGTGTACGCCGTCACCGACGTCGAGTGCTTTCGGCTCGAGAAGGCGGCGTTTCAGCGAGTGCTCGAGAAGCGGCCGGAGCTGGCCCAGCACCTGGCCGACGTGCTCAACCAGCGCCGCGCGTCGGTGTTGCAGGCCAGGGAAGGGCTCGACGCCGAGGCGGCGAAGCTGCGCGCCAAGAGCTCCGACGCGGATCTGGTCGACCGAATCCGCGCCTTCTTCGGGCTGCGGTAGAAGCGCGCATGCACGGACTGCGCTCCCTCATCTTCACCGTCGACGAGCTGGCCAAGGCCAAGGCCTTCTACGCCGCGTTCTTGAGCAAGCCGCCGTACTTCGACGAGCCCTTCTACGTCGGCTTCGACGTCGACGGCTTCGAGCTGGGGCTGCGGCCCGCCGACGACGTGCACCGGCCTGGGGTGGGCGGGGCGTGCACGTACGTGCACGTGGCCGACGTGGACGCGGCGCTGGCGCGGCTCTTGGAACTGGGCGCGCGCCCACATGAGCCTGCGGCGGACTACGGCGAAGGCCTGCGCCTGGGCGCGGTGGTGGACCCGTTCGGGAACGTGCTCGGCGTCATTTCCAACCTCCACTTCACGCCGCGCCTGACCCACGTGACGACGGAGGCCAACCTGTCGCCGCGGCGGCTGCAGAAGGTCGTCACCGTCGCCGCGCCACGCGCCGAAGTCTGGCGGCGCTTCACGACGAGCGCCGGCGTGGCCACCTGGCTGTCACCGAAGACGAAGATCGAGCTGACGGTCGGCGGGCCCTGGGAAGTGTATTTCCTGGACGAGCAGCCGCTGGG
Source organism: Myxococcaceae bacterium (assembly GCA_022842905.1). GTDB lineage: Bacteria > Myxococcota > Myxococcia > Myxococcales > Myxococcaceae > JALHOS01. The sequence goes on from JALHOS010000026.1 coordinate 30,670, forward strand.
GAGCCGCGGGAGCGAGCTGTGCAGGGTGTTGTCCTTTCTTCCCGAGCGAATGCTGAGCTTCACGTGGAACGCGCCGCCGCACCTGGCCACGACTCGGCACGCGCACACCTGGATCGTCGTCGAGCTGGTGGACTCGCCGCAGGGGACCGTGGTGACGCTCACGCAGCTCGGCTGGCCGGTCGACGGGCTGGAGCGGGAGCCAGCGTGGGAAGCGACGTTCCAGTACTTCGACCGCGCCTGGGGCAAGGCCCTCGAAGCGCTGGTCGCGGCCGTCGGGTGAGTCTGCCGGCGACGCCTCCAAAGGACGTCGTCAGCCGCCGCGCCCGCCGTTGAGCGAATGCAGCACGAGCCCTCCGGCGCCGACGCCGAGCACGCGCGTCACCGAGCCGACGGACGCCGGGGTGCAGGACACCAGCGACGGAATGGAGCTGGCCTGGTTGGTGGGGAAGGCCGTCCACGTCGCGCCGTCGTCGGTCGACCGGTAGACCATGTCTCCGCTGGCCGCCAAGAAGGTGGTCCCGCCGAGGTGCTCGATGGTGCTGATGGTGTCGGTGATCACCCGTGTCCAGCTCGTGCCGTCGTTCGTCGACCGGTAGATGCCGTAGAGCACCAGGTTCGACTCCACCGCGGCGAGCAGCACGTTCGGCGTGCCCACCACCCGGCGAATGTTGATGTTGAGCGGCAAGCTCGGCGCCGTCGCGCTCGTGAAGTCCAGCGGCGTCGTCGTCACGAGCATGGTGCTGGTGTCCTTGTCGATTCGGTAGGCGACGCCACCGAACCCACCGACGATGGTGCGCTCCAGCGTGCCTTCGGTGAACAGCGCGACCGCGGTGAACGTGGTGGTGTCCACCGGCGAGAAGACGTGCGGCGTCCAGCTCGTGCCGTTCCAGAAGTTCGCCGTTCCGTTCGAGCCCACCGCGACGCAGCGTGAGCTCGTGGTGCAGCGAATCGACTGGAACCCGTTCACCGTGTTCGAAGTCTGCTGGGTGAACGTGGGGTTGGACACGTTCGCGTTCGTCGACCGGAAGATGCGGCCCTGGCCCCCCGACGCGCTGCCCACGACGAACAGGTCCGTCGTCGTCGGCATGGCGGCGTCGGTCATGCCGTTGAACGGAGCCGTCTGCGGCGTCCACAGCGGGTTGAGGGTGTCCGGAGAACGGAACAGGCCGCTGGACGACAGCGCATAGGCCGCGCCGCAGGTCCGTGGCGTGGCGACGCTCGTCAAGTTCTCGAGGACGGCGGTGGCGATCGTCGCGTACGTGCCGGCGCCTGCGCTCGCGTAGAACACGTTGCCACTCGCGCCGACGACGGCGGTCTGGTTACCGGCCAACCCCACGCCGGAGGTGAACGAGTAGAAGAGCCCGGTCTGAATCGACGGCCCGGTGGGCAGCGGGTCCGACGTGAGGGTCGTCCCCGTCAGCCGCCACAACGTCGCCGTCGAGCCGGTGCCCGCCGCGACACGCACGACGGTGCTCGACTCGCTGTTGAGCGCGGTCACCGCCGTGTTCAGCGAGGGCGAGGTCGACAAGGGCGCGAAGCTCGCGCCGGAGTCGGTGGAGATCAGCAAGGACGTGGTCCCCGTCCACGAGCCGCTGACGCCCAGCAGGAACGTCGTGGTCCCCGGCAGCGCCGTGGCTCGAGAGAAGTGCGTGCTCGAGCTCGTGTAGCCCGTCGGCGCCGTCACCGCGGCCCAGGTCGCGCCCCAGTCCGTCGACCGCAGAATCGTCCCGGCGTTGCCTCCGACGAGCAGCACGCCGTTGCAGGCAGCGGCGCCGCAGGCCGCCACCGTGTTGAGCTGCTGCGTCGTGCCAGAAGTGACCGACGTGAAGGACAGCGGAATCAGGGAACCCGTGCCCGCGGGCCGGACCGAACGAACGATGAGCCCGCTCGCGCCCACGGCAACGCGGTAGCTGTTCGCTGCGTCGGCCCCTGCGTACGCCACGCCGTTGAGCGTGCGGCCCAGCGGGTCGTTGTACGTCGCGCGGCGGAACTCCGTGCCGTTCGTCGTGTGAGCAATGTGGGCGTTCTGGCCCACGGCGATGAGGAAGGAGGGGTCGCTCGACAGGCCGTTGATGGTGCCGTCGGTCAGCGGGTCGACTCGGATGAAGTCGAGGACCGGGGGGAGCACGCTGCGCCACATGTTGCCGTTCTCACCGCCATAGAAGAGCGAGGTGTTCGAACCCGGACCGCGGGACGCCGCGTTGAAGCGGCCGGTCGTCGGCAGACGGAACGTCTGTTGGTACGGGTAGTGCGGTGTCCCGCTGGTCTGGGGCGCCTGGCCTTCGAGGCCCACGCCGTCCACCGACGCCAGGACGACGTAGTGGGTCAGCTCGTTCGCGAGCGTCAGCGTGTGGCTCGTGACGGTGCCGGGGAGCGGAATGAGCGGGTGGTACGGCCCGCCGGGCGTCGTCGAAGTCCACAGCCGGTATTCGGCGACGCCGGTGCCGTTGGGCCCGTCGCTCGACGGAGCCCACGAGAGCGTCAGCGTGCGGTGCCCGGCCACCACCGACGTGAGGATCGGCGCCGAAGGAGGCACCGTGTCGAACAGGATCAAGTCCGAGCCCGCAGCGCCCGACACGTTCTGCGCTCCGTCGCGCAGGTACACCAGGACGATGCGGCTGCCCTGGCTGGGAAGCGTGACGTCGAGCGGGCTCGCGAACGGCACGAAGCAGGGGTCGTTCGCGAGCGGCGGCGCGCTGACGGGATCGCCCAGGCGGGCGTGCCGCACGCAGAGCGCGGCGATGCCGGACGTGGTGGGCGTCGGCGTGACGGACTCGGCCGGGGTGATGGTGACGCTCACCACCGCGTCCGGCGTCGACGCGGCCCCACCTTCGATGAGCACCGTTGGTGCGGCGGGCGCCGTGCGGTCGAGCAGCACCTGCGCCGTCAGCGTGTTGCTCTCTCGGCCCGCCGCGTCGAAGAGCCGCGCCGTCAGGGTGCGCAGGCCGTCCGCAGCGCCAGCGAGCGGAACGCTGCCCAGCGCGGTGGCGAACGGCGTGAAGGTGGTGACGACGGCGCCGTCGTTGGTGACGCGCGTGCCGGCCAGCCCGGAGCCCAGGTCGCTGCCTGCCACCGTACCGCCGCTGACGGCCAGCACGTTGGTGAACGGCGGCGCGGTGAAGCTGGTGAGGATCGGATCCGCCGTGTCCACGCTGATGCCGTCGGTCTGCACCGCCGACATGTTCCCCGCGTTGTCGATGACGCGAATGAACGCGGTCTTCGTCCCGTCGGGGCCGGGGAAGGTGACGCTGGGGGTGGTGCTGTAGGGGCCGCAGTTGGTCGGCGGGTTCGTCGCGCCCACGCAGACCTGGGCGAGCCCGCTCAAGTCCGCCGCGACGACGTTGTCGAAGGTGACGGTGAGCGACTGGCTGTACGCCGCCCCGCTGGCCAAGGCGACGCTCGTGAACAGCGGGGCCGTGGTGTCCAGGGTGATGTCGTCGAAGGCCGGGCTCACCGAGCGGTTGCCGACCGCGTCGCGGTACCAGACCCACACGCGCTTGAGCTGGTCGCCGTTGGGGAACAGGTGACCCGTGACGCTCAGCGGCTGGAAGCAGGGGCTGTTCGCCGACGGGGTCACGGGTTGGCCCGACGTGTTCTGCGACAGCGCGCAGGCGTGGGTGACGCCCGTGCCCGCGCCGTCGTCGTGGGTGAAGGTCAGCACCAGCTGCGGGTCGTTCGTGTAGAGGTTCGTCCCGTTGGCCTGCACCGCGCCGGTCAGCGGTGGCGTCGTGTCCAAGATGATGGTGTCGGTGACGATGAACTCGCGCATGGCGTCGTCACGGACGCGCATGGCGACGGTGCGCGTGCCGTCGGGGCCGGTCAGTGTCCACGAGCGGTTGCCGCTCCCGCCGGTCGACTGGCAGTCCTGAACCAGGAAGACGAGGGAGTTCGAGAAGCAGACCTCGGTCACCGTGGCTCCGCCGCTCGAGCTCGCCGTGTAGTCGAGCGTGACGAGCGTGTTCCCGGTCGCGTTCGCGCCGGCGTTGATGGTGAGCGTGCCGGACACCGCGCCGCCGACGACGGTGAAGGCGGTGGTGGCGCCGGCGAACGGCGCCCAGGCGCTCGGCAGGCCGGCTGCGTCCTTCGCGCGCGCCTGCCACTTGTAGGCACCGACGGCGAGCGACGGCAGGGGCACCGAGACGGCGCCTTCAGGCTGCAGCGTGCTCTGGTGCGTGGCGACGTTGGTGAAGGGCGAAGCGACGAGCTGGACTTCGACCTCGAGGCTCACCGAGGTGTTCTCCGGGTCGTCGAGGTCGGCGCGCAGCGTCGGGCTGCTCGTGAGCACGGCGCCGGCGTCGAGCGGCGAGCCGCCGGCGTTCACCATGCGCAGGCCCGAAAGCGAAGGGGCCGCGTTCGGCGGCGGCGAGACGGTGAGGAGGAAGCTGCGCGCCGCGGTGGCCATCAGCGCGTCTCGCGCGGTGACGCTCACCGTGACCGACTCGGCGATTGACGTGCCGGGGCTCAGCGTCAGCGTGCTCCCGGTGAGAGTCGCGTAGGCGGGCAGGCTCGTCCCGAGGAAGGTGATGGCGTCGCCGTCTGGGTCCGTTGCCACCAGGCTCACCTGCCGCGTCGTGCCCGCGGTCATCGTCACGTCCGAGAGCGCGTCGAAGCTCGGCGGTCGGTTCGTGTTCGAGACGATGAGCACGAAGGAAGACGGGACCGGGGCGTTGACGCCGTCCGAGACCGTCCAGGCCACCGAGTACATGCCGCTGTCGGTGAAGCCCGGGGCGATGGTGAGCGTCGCGCCGACGCGCGTGACGAACGCCGGGGCGCTGGTCAGGGCGAAGGTCAGCATCGTGGAGTCGGGATCGGTCGCGCTCAGCGTGACGTTTGTCGTCGCGCCTTCGGCGACGGTGGTCATAGAGACTTGGTTGGGGACCGGCGGTTGATTCGCGGAGCCGCCCGCGCCGGCAGAGCCGCCCGCGCCCGCCGAGCCACCAGCACCAGCCGAGCCTCCAGCACCAGCCGAGCCTCCAGCACCAGCCGAGCCTCCAGCACCAGCCGAGCCTCCAGCACCAGCCGAGCCTCCCGCACCAGCCGAGCCTCCCGCACCAGCCGAGCCACCTGCGCCAGCCGAGCCTCCCGCACCAGCCGAGCCTCCCGCACCAGCCGAGCCACCTGCGCCGGCAGAGCCACCTGCACCGGCAGAGCCACCCGCACCGGCAGAGCCTCCAGCACCAGCCGAGCCACC
>JALHOS010000027.1 GCA_022842905.1 Myxococcaceae bacterium
GGGGGCACCGGGGGCGTTCCCGTCCTCGACGGCGGCGTGGACGCGGGCCCCGCGCCAGACGCCGGCGGGACCGACGCGGGCTGCACGACTGACGTCAGCTGCTACCCGTTCGACGCCGGCCTCGGCTTCGGGGCGTGCCGCGCCGGTGTCCGGCAGTGTGTCGGCGGACAGCTCGGCGCCTGCACCGGGGCGATCGGCCCGTCGCCTGAGTCCTGCAACGGGCTCGACGACGACTGCGACGCGACCCCGGACAACGGACTGGGGCAGGTCAGCTGCGGGCTGGGCGTGTGCCGCACGACGGTGAACGCCTGCATCGCCGGGCTCCCCGCGGCCTGTACTCCAGGGACGCCGCAGCAAGAGAACTGCGGCAACACGCTCGACGACGACTGCGATGGCGTCGTCAACAACGGCTGCAACTGCATTCACGTCTCGCCGCAAGGGAACGACACCAACCCCGGCACGCCGGCCAACCCGAAGCGGACGATCCAAGCGGCGATCACCACCGCCAGCACCATGGGCGTCCCCAGCGTGTGTGTCGCCTCGGGAACCAACTGCCCGTCGAGCCAGGACTACCCGGAGTCGATCGTCATGGCGAACGGCGTGTCGGTGTACGGCCAATACCGGCACAACGGCAGCACCTGGTCGCGCAACGCCACCTGCGTGACGAGCATTTCCCCGCCGACGAGCCAGGGCGTGCTCTTCGGGGGGAGCGTCGTCACGCCGACGGCGCTCGACGGGTTCACGGTGCAGGCGGCGAACTTGCCCACCAACGCGGCGGTCACCATCGCCGGGTCGAGCGGGGCCATTCTCAGCAACGACCGCATCAGCGGGGCCAGCTACGGCCAGGCGCAGACGTCGATTGGCGTGGACATCACCGGCAACGTGATCGCCGTCGGCAACCCGCTCATCACCCGCTCGCTCGTCACTGGCGGCCATGGCGCGCTCGCCACGTACGGCGTGCGCAGCACCAACGCCGCCCCGCAGCTCGTCGCCAACTGCGCGACGTTCGATGCCCGCGGCCGGTGCAGCGTCGGCTGCTTCAACGCAGCGCCAGGGATCCCAGGCGGCGCGGCGGGCGGAGCGATTCAAGGCCGGGTCGGCGGGACGGACGCCGGCACGGGTGAAGCGTACGCGGTCCTCCTGGAGAGCTCCCCCGGCGCGCAGATCGACTCGAGCGCGCTGTGCGCGTCTCAGAACGCCTCCATTCCAGACGGTGGGTCTGGCCAGGTCGAAGCCGCGGCGGTCCGCATTCGCGGGAGCGGCGCCCGCATCGTCGTGCGGCGCAGCAACGTGCAGAGCATCACCGGCGACCGGAACTCGGTGGGCGTCTGGGCCGAGAACTGCCAGGGCCAGTCGCCCTGGGTGTTCGACAACTTCCGCATCTTCGGCAGCTCGACGGTGCGCGGCGCCCGCGGTGACGGCGTGCGCAGCGTGGGCGACTGCCACGTGCGCATCGACTCGAACGTGGGCATCGCCGGGGGTGAAGAGCGCGCCGCGGCGGACACCAACGGCGTCTACTGCGCGCGCGATCCAGGCACCGGCATCGCCAGCCGCTGCACCGTGCTGAACAACACACTCATCAGCGGCGCGCTGGCCGGCTTCCCGCCGCGCTCGGTGGGCGTGCGCTGTGACGACGGCGCCTGCGCGCGGATCGAGAACAACGCCCTCATCACCGGGCGCAGCGGCGTATCGACCGCCGGCGTGGTCGTCAGCCAGGCGGGCCCCGTCATCGCGCGGAACACCATCGCGGCGGGGTGTGCGCTGACGAGCGGCGTCGGCCTCCAGTCGACCAACGCGTACGCCCGGGTCGAGAACAACGTCATTCGCGGCGCGGCGCTGCCCAACGGCTTCAACTGCGTGCCGAACCCGAACGCGACCAGCACCGCCGTGCTGCTGCAGAGCGCGCCTGGGGGCAACGAGCTCGATCTCCACTCGAACACCGTGCTGGCCGACGGGTACCTGACGTCGTGCAGCAGCCACGGCCTGCTGGTGGAAGCCCTCGACGGCGGCGTGGCGACCGGGCGCGGGCTGGTGCGCAACAACCTGCTGGGCGGCGGCGTCTGCCCCACCCGCTACTCCGCCCGCGAAGCGTCGGCCGGCGCGGATCCGCGGGTGTTCTGGAACAACCACTTCCACGTGCAGGTCGGCTCGTCGGCCACGCCGTCGGTGCACTACCGCGACGAAGCGGCGACGGACCTGAGCACCCCGGCGGCCGTCAACGCGCTGGGCGACATGGCGTCGGCGGGCAACATCGAAGGCAACGCGGCGCTCGGCGGAGGCGGCGGCATTCACCTAGGGGCGCTGTCGGTCTGCCGGAACGCGGGCTCCGACGCGGGCGCGCCAGCCGTGGACTTCGACGGCGATCGCCGGCCGCGGGAGACGGGCTACGACATCGGCGCGGACGAGTACGTGCCGTAAGCCCTCACGGCAGTCACCGCCGACAAAGCGTCCTTCGAAAAGCCCGACGCCGCGCCCCGGGGAGGGGAAGGAGCGCGGCGTCATGGGACGGCTGGGTGCTGGAGCCCCGAGCGTTACGGCAGCTCGGTCGCGCCCTGCCGACGGAGGAAAGTTGGAATGTCGTACTGGTCGTCGTCCAGCGACAGGCTCGCGTCGCGAGGGCTCGACACGCGCGGCGCGGGGATCTTGTGCTCGCCGGTCGTCAGCGTGCGCGCGCCGGACTTCTGCGGGACCAACGTCGCCACTTCTTCACGCGCCGGCACCGTCACCAAGGCGGGCGAGGCGGGGCTCGTGTGCACGAGCGGCTGGGCGGGCTGCGCGGTGACGCGGGGCATGAGCGAGCCCTGGACCGGCCGCTGCTCCTGAGCGGGGCGCACGCCGGACTTGGTCACCGGCTGGCTGACGAAGCCGGTGGCGATGACGGTGATCTTCACCTCGTCGCGCACGTTCTCGTCCACCAGCGAGCCGAAGATGATGTTGGCTTCGGGGTCCGCGGCCTCCTGGGCGATGGAGATCGCCTCGTGGATCTCCTGCAGGGTGATGTCGCGGCCCGCGGTGATGTTGATGAGCAGCCCCCGCGCCCCGTCGATGGTGACGTCCTCGAGCAAGGGCGAGCTGATCGCCTGCTCCATCGCCCGCAGCGCCCGCTTCTCACCCGACGCGAAGCCGGTGCCCATGAGCGCCAGGCCCTGCTCGGCCATGATCGTCTTCACGTCGGCGAAGTCGACGTTGATGTACCCGTGGTACTGGATGAGATCGGAGATGCCCTGCACGGCGTTGAGCAGCACCGCGTCCGCCTTCTTGAAGGCGTCGAGCAGCGGGAGCGGCTCTCCCGTCAACGACAGCAGCCGCTGGTTGGGAATGGTGATGAGCGTATCCACGGCGGCCTTGAGCTCGGCCAGGCCCTGCTCCGCTGCCTTGCGCCGCCGGTTGCCTTCGAAGGTGAAGGGCTTGGTCACGACGCCGACGGTCAGCGCGCCCAGCTCCCGGGCGATGTCGGCCACCACGGGCGCGGCGCCGGTGCCGGTGCCACCGCCCATGCCGGCGGTGACGAAGACCATGTCCGCGCCTTCGAGGATCTTGGCGATCTCGTCGCGCGACTCGGTGGCCGCCTGCCGCCCCATCTCCGGGTTGGCGCCGGCGCCCAGGCCCCGCGTCAGCTCCTTGCCGATCTGCAGCCGGCTCGGCGCGCGGTTGGCCGCGAGCGCCTGAATGTCGGTGTTGAGCGCGATGAAATCCACGCGCTCCAGGCCGGACGAGATCATGGTGTTGACGGCGTTGCACCCTGCCCCGCCGACGCCCACCACGCGGATCCGCGCCGTCTGCTTGCTCTGCTCGAACTCGTTCATTGTCCGTTTCCTTCGTGTCGCTGCTTTGGGGTTGGAGCGCGTCGTCGTCTGGTGAAGCCGGCGAAGAACGATGACCTGGCCAGATCGCCGCGCAAGTTTTCAGCCACGTGGCTGTAGCACTTGGGGGGTGGGAGGCCGGTGCACCGGCGCCCCGCCCGGCTTGCTCAGAACACTTCCTGGAGCCACTCACCCATGCGCCGCTTCACCTTCTTGAAGACGTTCTCTTCGCGGATCCGGAACATGGTCCGGTCCTGGCGCCGCGCGCCGTAGACGACCAGGCCCACGCCGGTGGCGTAGACGGGGCTCTTCACCACGTCGACCAGCCCCCCGACGCCCTGCGGCCCACCCCGGCGCACCGGCATGCCCAGCACCTCTTCGGCCAGCTCGTACATGCCCGGCAGCAGCGTCGAGCCGCCGGTGATGACGACGCCGGACGCGAGCATTTCGGTGAAGCCGTTGCGCTCGAGCTCGTGGTGCACGAGCTGGAAGATCTCCTCCACGCGCGGCTCGAGGATCTCCGAGAGGATCTGCTTGCCCATGACGCGGGACTCGCGGCCCCCGACCGACGGGACTTCGATCGTCTCGCCCTTGTCCACCAGGCGGGTCAGCGCGCAGCCGTACTTCTGCTTGAGCCGCTCGGCCTGGTCCTGCGGCGTGCGCAGCCCCACCGCGATGTCGTTGGTGAGGTTGTGCCCGCCCAGGGCGATGACCGCGGTGTGGACGATGGAGCCGTTCTGGAAGATCGCGATGTCGGTGGTGCCGCCGCCGATGTCCACCAGGCACACGCCCAGGTCCTTCTCCTGCTCGGACAGCACGGCCTCGCTGGACGCGAGCGGCTGCAGCACGATGTCGGCCACGTTGAGCCCGGCGCGGTTGGCGCACTTGATGATGTTCTGCGCCGACGCCACGGCGCCGGTGACGATGTGCACCTTGGCTTCCAGCCGCGTGCCGGACATGCCCAGGGGCTCCTTGATGCCGGACTGATCGTCGACGATGAACTCCTGCGGGAGCACGTGAATCACTTCGCGGTCGACGGGAATGTTGACCGTCTTGGCCTGCTCGATGACGCGGGCGATGTCGCCGTCGCGCACCTCGCGCTCTTTGAGCGCCACCACGCCGCGCCCGCCGAAGCTCTTGATGTGCCCGCCGGCGATGCCCGTGTACACGTGGGTGATCTCCGTGCCAGCCATGGCTTCGGCTTCGTCGATCGCCCGCTGAATGGACTGCACCGTCGTCTCGATGTTGACGACGACACCCTTGCGCAGCCCCTTCGACGGGTGGCTGCCGATCCCGATGATGTCGATTCCCTCGTCGGTCACCTCGCCGACGATCGCGCAGATCTTCGTGGTGCCAATGTCGAGCCCGACGACGATCTCCCCGTCCTTCTTCGTTGCCATGTCGCCCTTCCTCCCAATGCGTGCTCTCTCGAGCGCGCGCTCACTTCGCCTGGGCTTTGGCCCCTCTCGGAGCCGCCGCCAGTAGTTCCACCGTCACCCAGCCGGCGCGTCGCCGGTTGTCCAACCGCACCACCGACGCCTGCAGCTGCCGTTGCTCCAGCTGCGCGCGCACCTTCGAAAGACGCTCGAGCTTCTCGCCCACCGCGCCCTCCCCCAACTGCACCCGCTGCCCGTCGACGGTGACGAGCGTCACGCCGTCGTCGGACACCGCCACTTCGGACAAGCCGAAGCCCTTCGACACCTTCGCGCTCGAGTACGCGCGCGCCGCCTCGACGGCCTGCCGCAGCGCCGTCAGCGTGGCCTCGCGGCGCTCCACCAGCGCGTCGCGATCGAGCCCCGTCACCAGCGGGAGATCGACGCCGTCCTGCGGGCTGAGCCGCTTGAACGGCACGCCTTCGGCGTTCACCAGATACAGATCGCCCATGGCCAACACGGCGACGGCCTCTTGCTCCACCACGTCGACCGTCAGCCGCCTTGGGAAATGCCGGCGCACGTTCGCGCGCTTCACCCAGGGGTGCGTGGCGAGCGTCGCCTCGAGCGCGTACGTGTCCAGCGACACCAGGTTCTGGCCCAGCTCGAGCTGGCCGAGCCGAATCAGCTCGGCTTCCGGGGCGTGGGCGTTGCCACGCACCACCACGTCCGCGAGCGCGAAGGTGGGGCTCGTCGTCGCCCAGCGCCAGCCGTGGATCGACCCGAACACCAGCACCGCCGCCCCGGCGAAGAGGCCCACCACCTTGAGCACCGCCGGCGCGTGCGTCTTCACCGCGGCCTTGAGCTCGCCGGTCTTCTTCGCGACGTCGACCTTTCGGCGGTTCTTCTTGGCTCGGAGCATGGGCACGGCTTCTCTTGGGGACTGCGGTCAGCGGGTCGAGAGCGTCAGGGCGGATCCGGGGGTGGGCAACTTTTTGGCCACAGCGATGTGGCTGTAGCTGTCGGGGCCCATCAGCCTTCCTTGAGGGCCGCGAGCAGCTCCGGCCCCACGTTGGTGATGTCGCCGGCGCCGAGCGTCAGCACCAAGTCCCCGGGCAGGAGCCGGGGGAGCAGCGTCTTGACCAAGTCGGCCCGCTTCTCGACGTGCGTGACGTCGCGGTGGCCGAAGCTGCGCACGCCCTCGGCCAGCCGCTCGGAGCTGACGCCGGGCAGCGGCTCTTCACCCGCGGCGTAGATGCCGGCCAAGAACAGCACGTCGGCGTCGTTGAAGGCGCTGAGGAACTCCTCGTAGCAGTCGCGGGTGCGCGTGTAGCGGTGCGGCTGGAACGCGACGACGAGGCGGCGGCCGAACGCGCGCCGCGCACCGGCGAGCGTCGCCTTCACTTCGGCCGGGTGGTGGCCGTAGTCGTCGACGACGGTGATGCCCTTCGCCTCACCCCGCACGGTGAAGCGGCGCTGCACGCCCTGGAAGTTGGCCAGCGCTTCGCGCACCGTCGCCAGCGGCACGTCGAGCTCTTCGGACGCGGCGATCACCGCCAGCGCGTTGAGCGCGTTGTGGGCGCCCACCATGCGCACCGAGAACTCGCCCAAGTCCACGTCGCGCCGGTACGCGCGGAAGTGCGTGCTGAAGCCCTCGAGCCGCACCGACTCGAGCCGGTAGTCCGCCGCGTGGGAGCTGCCGTAGGTGACGAAGCGCTTCTCGACGTGCGGCAACAGCGCCTGGACGTTGGGGTGATCCAGGCACAGCACGTTGAGCCCGTAGAAGGGCACGCGGTTGCAGAACTCGACGAAGGCGTTCTTCAGCGCGTCGAGCGTGCCGTAGTGATCCATGTGCTCGGGATCGACGTTGGTGACGATCGCGATCGACGGGTGCAGCTTGAGGAAGCTGCCGTCCGACTCGTCGGCCTCCACCACCATGAGCTCGCTCTTGCCCAGCTTCGCGTTGGACCCGAGCACGTTGACCTTGCCGCCGACGACGGCGGTGGGATCGAGCCCGGCGGCGTTGAGCACGGTGGCCACCATGGACGTGGTGGTCGTCTTCCCGTGGGAGCCGGCGATCGCCACCGCGTACTTGAGCCGCATGAGCTCGGCGAGCATCTCCGCGCGGGGAATGACGGGGATCTTCCGGCGCTTCGCGGCGACGACCTCGGGGTTGTCCTTCTTCACCGCCGAGCTGATGACGACGGTGTCCACCTGCGCCACGTTCTCCTCGCGGTGGCCGTAGGCGATCACCGCGCCCAGCGAGGTCAGCCGCTTGGTGACGTCGCTCTCCTTCAGATCCGAGCCGGACACGGTGTGCCCCAGGTTGATGAGCACCTCGGCGATGCCGGACATGCCGATGCCGCCGATGCCGACGAAGTGCACCCGCGCGGCGTGCCGAGTGCGGTAGCGAGACTCGATCATGGTGTTCCCTCCGGCGACGCCGGCTTGGGCCTCAGCGGAGGCCCCTGCCGCGCCCTGCCCTTCTCGCCCCAGCGCCCCTTGGTCAGCGCCACCAACACCTCGGCGATCTCATGCGCCGCCCCCGGGTGCCCCAGCGCGCCCGACGCCTTCTGCATGCGCGCCAGCCGCTCCGGCTGCGCCTTGAGCTCGAGCACCGTCTTCGCGAGCAGCTCGCCCGTCAGCTCCGCTTCTCGGAACATGAGCGCCGCGCCCGCATCGACCAGCGCCTTGGCGTTGACGGCCTGGTGATCGTCCGTGGCGAAGGGGAACGGCACGAGCACCGCCGCTTTCTGGCAGACGGTCAGCTCGGCGATCGTCGTCGCCCCGGCCCGGCAAACGACGAGGTCCGCGTCCAGGTACGCCTGCGCCATGTCGTCGATGAACTCGCGCACGTCGGCCTGCACGCCGGCCTTCTCGTAGCCCGCACGCACCGCCTCGAGGTCCGCCTTGCCCGTCTGGTGGACGATGCGCAGCGCTTCCTTCTGCCCCGCCAAGTGCGGGAGCGCGTCGAGCACGCGCTGGTTGAGCCCCTTGGCCCCCAGCGAGCCGCCGAAGACGAGCAGCCGAAACTGGCTCGAGCGCACTGCGGGCTTGAGCAAGTTCTCGGTGAGCTTCTTGCGAATCGGGTTGCCCAGGACGTGGCACTTCTTCGCGGGGAAGAACGCCCGCGCCCCTTCGAAGCAGAGGAACACCGCGCGCACGAAGTGGCCCAGCACCTTGTTGGTGAAGCCCGGCAGCGCGTTCTGTTCCTGCACCGCGGTCGGCACGCCGAGCAGCCAGGCGGACAGCACCACGGGCCCCGACGAGTAGCCGCCGACGCCCACCACCACGTCCGGCCGGTACTTGAGCACCAGGCTCAGCGAGCGCACGAAGGACAAGGGCAGCGTCAGCAGGCCCAGCACGAACTTCACGAAGCCCATGCCCTTGAGCCCGCGCGACGGAATGGCCTCGAAGACGAAGCCCTGCGCCGGGACGACGCGCGCTTCCAGGCCGCGATCCGTGCCCACGAAGACGACGTCGTTCTGCGGGTGCCGCGTCACCACTTCCTCGGCGATCGCGATCCCCGGGAACAGGTGCCCACCCGTGCCGCCGCCGGCGAGCAGCACTCTCATGCGGGCGCCTCGAGTCCGGCCCCGACGGGCGCCGCTGGGGCCGCGGGCTTGACCGCCTTCATCACCTTCGACGGGCGCCGGCCGCCTTCGGCCGTGCCGCTCACGCTCAGCAGCAGCCCCGCCGCGCCGAGCAGGACAATGAGCGACGAGCCTCCGTAGGAGATGAAGGGCAGCGTCAGGCCCTTCGTCGGCACCATGCCCATGGCCACCGCCATGTTGACGATCGCCTGGAACGCCACGAGCGAGGTGATGCCCAGCGCCAGGTACGTGCCGAAGGCCTCGCTCGCGTGGAGCGCGGCGCGGATGCCCCGCCAAATGACGATCGCGTAGAGCGCCACCAGCGCCCCCACGCCCAACAGCCCCAGCTCCTCGCCGATGATCGCGAAGATGAAGTCGGTGTGCGCTTCGGGCAGGAAGAACAGCTTCTGCCGACCGTCGCCAAGGCCGAGCCCCGTGACGCCGCCGGAGCCGATCGACATGAGCGACTCGGCGACCTGGTAGCCCGAGCCCTGGCGGTTGGCCCACGGGTCCAAGAACGCGGTGATGCGCTTCATGCGGTACGGCGAGCTGGCGATCGCCATGTACGCCATGGGCAGCGCGGCCAGCACCAGGCCGATCAAGTACGACAGCTTCGCGCCCGCGGCGAAGAGCATCACGAACATCAGAAACAAGAGCGCCACCGAGCTGCCGAAGTCGGGCTCGAGCATGCACAGACACACGAGCATGCCGGCCAGGCCCAGGTGCGGGAGGAAGCCGATGCTGAACTGCTTCACCTTCTCGCGCTTCTTCGCCAGCGAGTACGACAGGTAGATGACCCAGGCGACCTTGGTCAGCTCCGCGGGCTGCAGGGAGATGCCGGGGAACCGAATCCACCGCTTCGCGCCACCGGCCGCGGTGCCCAAGCCGGGGATCAACACCAGCACCAGCAGCACCACCGACACCACGAGCAGCGGGTAGGCCAGCCGCGCCATGCGCCGGTAGCCCAGCTTCATCGCCACCATCATCGCGAAGAGGCCCAGGCCGGCGGCGGTCAGCTGGCGCTTGACGAAGAAGAAGCTGTCCTGCGTCTTGTCGAACGCGGCGATCGCGCTGGCCGAGTACACCATCACCAAGCCGAAGCCGACCAACGCCAACACGGCGAACAACAGGAGCGGGTCGTACGCGACGCCCTTCTTCGAATCGCTCACAGGGCCCTCACCAGCGCTTTGAAGTGATCGCCGCGGTGCTCGAAGTTGTTGAACTGATCGTAGGAAGCGCAGGCGGGCGACAGCAGGACGACGTCCCCCGCCGTCGCCAGGCCGCGGGCCTTGGCCACCGCGGCGTCGATCGTCTCGCAGGCGTGCACCGGGAACGCGGCGAAGGCCTGCGCGATGACCGGCGCGTCCTTCCCCACCGTGAGCACGCCCTTCACCTTGCCCTTCGCGGCGTCGACGAGCGGCGTGTACGGCGCGCCTTTCCCTTTTCCACCGGCGATGAGCCAGACGTTGCCCGGCAGCGCGTTGAGCGCCACCAGCGAGCTGTCGACGTTGGTGGCCTTCGAATCGTTGAGCCACTCGACGCCGGCGACTTCGCGGACGAACTCGAGCCGGTGTGGCAGGCCGCCGAAGCCGTCGAGGCCGGCCTGGAGCTGCGAATCGGACACGCCAGCGAGCTTGGCCATGAGCGCGGCGGCCATGGCGTTCTCCAGGTTGTGCGCCCCACGCAGCGCCCGGCTGCGCACCAGCAGCCGCCCTTCCCCACCGAAGTCGAAGCGGAAGGAACCAGCCTCACCGAACGCCATGCCCGCAAAGCCCTCGGGCCGCGCCTGGAGCCGCCGCGTGAAGCCGTACAGCGGCACCTTGGCCGCCCGCCGCGCGAAGCGCAGCACCGCCTCGTCGTCGACGTTCACCACCGCGAAGCCGATCGCCGGCTGCCGCGCGAAGATGCGCGCCTTCGCCTGTCCGTACGCGTCGTGCGACGGGTAGCGGTCGAGGTGATCCGGCGTCAGGTTCAGCCACGCCGCGCCGAGCAACTCGGCCGTCTCCAGGCCCTCGAGCTGGAAGGACGACAGCTCCACCACGTGGCAGTCGAAGGCCGGGCTCGCCGCGTCGGTGATCGCGCTGCTCAGCGGCGTACCCAGGTTCCCGCCGACGAAGGTGCGCGGCCGGGCCTGCTTCATCAGCTCGCCGAGCAGCGCGGTCGTCGTCGACTTCCCGTTCGTCCCGGTGACGCCCAGCAGCGGCCCGGCGCCCTTGGGCAACAGCCGCCACGCCAGCTCGATCTCCCCGTACACCACCGCGCCGGCCGCCTTGGCCGCCACCAGCTCCGGCTTCGACAGCGGCACGCCGGGGCTGACGACCACCGCCTCACAGCCTTCCCAGAAGCGCTCGGGCAGCGCGCCCTTCACCAACGTGCAGTGCGGGTGCGGGGCGGGCAGCGTCGCCTTGTCCGACTCGTCGAAGCAGCGCACCGACGCGCCGCGGGCCAGCAGCAGCTTCGCCGCCGCGGCGCCGCTCTTGCCCAGACCCACCACACAGAACGTCTTGCCGTGGAGCGCATGCGCCATGACTCACCTCAGCTTCAGCGACGCGAGCGCGATGCCGCCCAGCAGCACGGAGACGATCCAGAAGCGAATGACGATCTTCGTCTCGATCATGCCGCCCTTCTCGAAGTGGTGGTGCAAGGGGGCCATGCGGAACACCCGCTTGCCCGTCGTCTTGAAGCTCACCACCTGGATCATCACGCTCAAGATTTCGGCCAGGAACAGCCCGTGGATGATCGCGCTGACCAGCTCGTTCTTGCTGAAGACGGCCACGCTCCCCAGCGCGCCGCCGAGCGCCAGGCTGCCCACGTCGCCCATGAAGACGCTCGCCGGGTAGCTGTTGAACCAGAGAAAGCTGATGCCCGCCCCGACGATGGAAGCGCAGAACACGGCCAGCTCGGCGCCGCCGGCCACCCGGGCGATGCCCAGGTACTCGTGCACCGGCACGCCGACGAGCTGCCGCACGCCGTTCGTCGTCACCATGTCCGCCACCATGAGCGACGTGCCCGCCACGTAGCAGAGGACCGAGAACACCAGCGCCGCCACCACCGTCGGCGCGATCGCCAGGCCGTCGAGCCCGTCGGTCATGTTCACCGCGTTCGACGTGCCGACGATCACGAACCAGGCGAACACCACGTACAGCCCCGCGCCCAGGTCCGGGTTCGCGTACCGCGTGGGAATGAAGGGCACCGACAGCTTGGTGTCCAGCAGCAGCCGAGGCCCGCCCGCGCTCCAGTCCGTCATCAGCCCGAAGACGGCGATCGCGAAGAAGAGCGTCTGGAGAATCATCTTGTAGCGGCCGGCCAGGCCCTTCGAGTTGCGCTTGGACAGCTTGAGCCAGTCGTCGAGGAAGCCGGTGAAGCCGTAGCCCAGCGTCATGATCAACGCCGCCAACACCACGCGCTCGGACAGGTCGGCGAACAACAGCGTGCCGATGAAGATGCCCAGGAGGATCAGCGAGCCGCCCAGCGTCGGCGTGCCCTTCTTCTTCTGGTGTGTCTCCGGCGTGTCTTCGCGGACGTTGGACTGTCCGTGCTGGGCAATTCGCAGCCGCTCGATCAGCCGAGGCCCGACCCACATGCCCAGCAAGAGCGACGAGACGCCCGCCGCGACGATGCGGAACGTCGGGTACTTCAGGAAGTTCACGTAGCGGGCGGCGTCCGCGTCCTGCTGCCTGAGCCACTCGTAGAACAGGTACAGCATGGCGCTAGTGCCCCTTCCCGGCCTGGCCGGTCAGCGCTTCGACGACGCGCTCGAGCCGCATGCCGCGGCTGCCCTTCACCAACACCGCGTCGTTGCGTTGCACCGTGGCCAACAGCCACGCCTTGAGCGCGTCGATGTCGGTGAAGTGTCTGGCGCGGTCCGGGCCCAGCCGCTTGACGGCCTGCGCGTGCGCCAAGGCCATGCGCTCCCCGAAGAAAGCGACGAGCTGCGCCGCGTCGGAGGCGATCGTCCCCAGCTGCGTGTGGGCGCGCGCTTCGTCGGCGCCCAGCTCCAGCATGTCGCCGAGCACCGCCAGCGCGCGGCCGCCCTGGGTCACCTGCGCCAGCGTCGCGAGCGCGGCCGCCATCGACGCGGGGTTCGCGTTGTAACAGTCGTCGACCACCGTCTCGCCGTGCGCGCCGGCCAACAGCTGCAGACGCCGGGTGTGAGCCTGGGCGGACTCGAGCCCGCGCACACACTCGTCCGGCTGGTAGCCCAGCGCCACGCCCATGGCGAAGGCCGCCGTCGCGTTGAGCGCGTTGTGATCGCCGATGAGGCGCAGCGCCACCGGCCAGTCCTTGCCGTCGTAGCGGACCACCAGCGACAGCCCACCGCGCCCGTGCGCTTCGACGCGGGCCAGCCGCACGTCGGCGTCGGCCGCTCGGCCGTAGGTCAGGCGCTTGGCGCGCAGCCCCTCGGCCCGCGCGCGGATCCGCTCGTCGTCCAGGTTCACCACCGCCGTCGACGTCGAAGGGAGCCCGACGAAGAGCTCAGCCTTCGCCTGGGCCACGCCGTCGATGCTGCCCACGCCCTCGAGGTGCGCCGGCTGCACGATGGTGATGAGCCCCGCGTCCGGCCGGGCAATGTCCGTCAGCCGGGCGATCTCGCCCAGGTGGTTCATGCCCATCTCGATGATCGCCGCCACGTGCCTGGGCTCGAGACCGAACAGCGTCAGAGGCACGCCGATCTCGTTGTTCAGGTTGCCGTGTGTCTTGAGCGCGGGCCCGCGGGTCTCGAGGATCGCCGCGATCAGCTCCTTGGTCGTCGTCTTGCCGTTGCTGCCGGTGACGGCGCCGAGCGGCAGCTTGAAGCGCAGCCGGTGAAACCGCGCCAGGTCGCCCAGCGCCTTGAGCGTGTTGGGCACCTCGTAGACCGCGACGTGCGGGTCCTTGAGGCTCAGCGCCGCCCCCGCCTCCACCACGACGCCGGCCGCCCCCGCCTGCGCCGCCGCGTCGAGGAACTCGTGGGCGTCGAAGCGCTCACCTTTGAGCGCGACGAACAGGCAGCCCTTCTCGATCGCCCGGCTGTCGGTGCACACCGCGCCGTAGCTGGCCACCGCGCCGATCCGCTTGCGGATCGCCCCGGTCGCCTCCAGCACCTGTGGCTCGGCCAGGCGAATCGCCACCGGTCAGTCCCCCTTCACGCCGAGCGCGGTGCGCAGGTGTTGGAGATCGTCGAACGGAGCCTTGACGCCCTTCTCTTCCTGGAAGTGCTCGTGGCCCTTGCCGGCGACCAGCACCGTGTCCCCCGCCTTCGCCAGGCTGACGGCCAGCGCGATCGCCGCGGCGCGATCTGCCTCCACCAGGTACCCGCGCTCGCCGGTGCGCGCCTTCGCCGGCCCCATGCGCCGCAGCTCGGCCTTCTCGAGCCCCGGGGTGATCGCCGCGATGATGTCGTCCTTGTCCTCGCCACGCGGGTTGTCCGACGTGACGATCGGAACGTCGGCGTGGGAGGCGACCTCGCCCATGAGCGGCCGCTTGCCGGGGTCCCGATCGCCGCCGCAGCCGAACACCACCAGCAGCTTTCCCTTCGTCAGCCCGCGTGCCGACTCCATGGCCTTGGCCAGCGCGTCGTGCGTGTGCGCGTAGTCGACCAGGCCGAGCACCTCGCCGTTGGACACCTTCTGCATGCGCCCCGGCACCCCGCTGACGCGCTCGAGCCCGTCCTGCACGTCTCGCCGCGACGCGCCGGCGGCCTGGGCGATGCCCACCGCGCACAGAATGTTCTCCAGGTTGTGCGCGCCGAGCAGCGGCGAGCGAATGGCGATGTCGCCGGCCGGCGTCTTGAGCGTGGCCTTGATGCCGTTGTGCGTCAGCTCGACGTTGGCCGCGGACACTTCACCCGCGCCGGTGCGCGAGAACTTCCACGCCATGCGCTTGAGGTTGCGCAGCTCCGTGTAAATGCGGCTGGTGTGCGTGTCCTCGGCGTTCACCACGCCGACGCCGCCAGGAGACAACAGCTCGGTGAAGAGCCTTCGCTTCGCCTGGAAGTAGCTCTCCATGTCCGGGTGGAAGTCGAGGTGATCGCGGGACAGGTTGGTGAAGCCCGCCGCGCGGAACGACAGGCCGTGCACGCGGTCCTGCGCCAGCGCGTGGCTCGACACTTCCATGACCACCGTGTCCACGCCCGCGTCCAGCATGGCCCGGAGCGTCTTGTGCAGGGTGATGGGGTCCGGCGTGGTGTGCGTCGGCGTGAGCGACTGGCCGGCGTAACGAACGGCGATGGTGCCGAACAGGCCGACGCTGGCGCCGCCCGCGGCCATGATCGACTCGACCAGCCAGGCGACGGTGGTCTTGCCGTTGGTGCCCGTCACGCCGAGCAGCGCGAGCTCCTGCGCCGGGTTGCCGTAGAAATTGCCCGCGATGATCGCCAGCGCCTTCTTCGCGTTGGGCACCTTGAAGACCGGCACGCTCACGCCCGAGAGCGACTTCTCGGAGACGATCGCCACCGCCCCGGCCTGCGCCGCCTGCGCCGCGAAGCTCGAGCCGTCCGCCTTCGTCCCCGGCACGGCCACGAAGAGATCGCCGGGCTTCACCGCCCGCGAGTCCGAACAGACGCCCGTGACTTCCACCTTGGCCTTCGTCGAGGCCACCGGTTCCGTCCCCACGCCGACCAACACTTCCGTGAGCTTCATCGCTCGCCTTCCTGTGGGCTCCGCGACTGCACGAAGCCAGCCACTGCTTGGTTGGGCGCAGCCCTCATGGGCTCGCCAACGCCACGGTCACCCGGGCGCCCTTCTCCACCACCGTGCCTGCTGGTGGTTCCTGCGACTGCACGCGTCCACTGCCGACGATCCGCGGCTCCAGCGCCACACCCATGAGCTGAAAGACGGCCACGCGCCCCGACAGCCCGTTGAGGTTGGGCACCCGCACCGAGTTGTCGCCGATGGGCTCCTTCTCGGCTTCGAGCCGCTCGATCGCCGCGACCACCACCGACTTCTCCAGCTTCTCCGGCTTGGGCGCTTCCACGTCGGCGACCGCGGGCCCTGCTGGCGCGGCGCGTGAAGGAGGCACCGCGAGGTGCGGCATGGCCTGCAGCGCGATCTCCTTGAACGCGGGGGCCGCGACGATGCCGCCGTACACGTCCGTCTTCGGCTCATCGAGCACCACCAGAATGACGAGCCGCGGGTCTTCCGCGGGCACCATGCCGATGAAGCTGGCCACCCGCTTGTCCGAGTAGCCGCGGGTGACGGGGTCCGCCTTCTGCGCGGTGCCCGTCTTGCCCGACACCCGGTACTCGTCGAGCCGCGCGCGCGGCGCGGTGCCTTCTTTCTCCACCACCGACTCGAGCATGGCGACGACGGCCTTCGCGCTGCCTTCGCTCACCACGCGGCGCAGCGGCGTCGGCTTGTTCTCGAGCAGCACCACGCCGTCGGGGTCCACCACCTTCGCCACGAGGTACGGCTTCATCAACACGCCGCCGTTGGCCAGCGCCCCGTAGCCCGCGGCGATCTGCAGCGCCGACGCCGTCAGCCCCTGGCCGAAGGACTCGGTGGCCAGGGAGATCTCCGCCTTGGGGAACGGGACCACGCCCTTGGCTTCACCGGGCATGCCCAGGCCGAAGCGCTCGCCAAAACCGAAGCGCTTGTACGCGTCGACCAGCTTCTCGCGGCCCAGCTTCTGGCCGATCTTCGCCGCGCAAATGTTGGACGAGACCTGCAGCACGCCCTTGGGCTTGAGCAGGCCATGCGGGTGCGTGTCGTGCACCACGTGGCGGCCGACGACCCAGCCACCCTTCTCGCAGTCCAGCTCGGTGTTCTCGGTGATCACCTTCTCGTCGAGCGCCGCCGCGACGACGAAGGCCTTGAAGGTCGACCCCGGCTCGAAGGTGTCCGTCAGCGCCCGGTTGCGCAGCGTGTCTCGGGCAGCGCCCGACGGGGTGTTCGGGTTGAAGCGCGGCGCGTTGGCGAGCGCCAGCACCTGGCCCGTCTTCGGATCGAGCACCACGGCCATGCCAGCGGTGGCCTTCGCGTCGTCGACCGCCTTGCCCAGCGCCTTCTCGGCCACGTACTGGAGGTGCCGATCCAACGTGAGCGTCAGCGTGGCGCCGCTGCGATCTTCGACGTCCTCGACGCCGTCGGTGAGCAGCTTGCGGCCCTTCGCGTCACGCACCGCGCCGCGCTTGATGCCGTCGCCCGACAGCTCGTCGTCGAACGCGAGCTCGAGGCCCTCGAGCCCCCGCGTGTCGGTTCCGACGATGCCTACGACGTGCGCAGCGAGCTCCCGCTGCGGGTAAAAGCGCTTGGGCTCCTTGGCGAAGCCCAAGCCCGGCAGGCCCAGCGCCTTGACCTTGAGCACGTCCTGCGGCGTCACCTGCCGCTTGACCCACGCGAAGCGGCGGCCCTTGGTGAAGCGCTCGTCGAGCTCGGCGAAGGACAGCCCGAGCACTTTGCCCAGCGCCTTGGCGGCGGCCTTCTGATCCACGAGCACCGACGGGTCGATCCAAATGCTGTCCACGTCGACGCTCTGGGCCAGCGGCACACCGCGCCGGTCGAGAATGTCGCCGCGCCGCGCGGGGATCTCGATCGCGCGCACGTACTGATCTTCAGCCAGCCCCTTGAGCTTGCTCTTCTGCTGGACCTGCAGCTCGTACGCGCGCGCCACGACGAAGCCCAGCAGCGCCAGGAACACGAAGCCCACGGCGAGCACACGGACGCGCATCCACCGGCCGGGGCCGGCGGCTTCCTGCGGCTGCATGTTCTTCAGGTCGCGCATGGGTGGAACCGTCGAAGCCGAAAGCGTCGACTTCAGTCCTTCACGTGAATGACGGCGCCGGCGGGAGGAGGAGCCAGCCCCAGCTTGGTGCGGGCGATCACCTCGAGCCGCGAGGGTGACTTGAGCGTCGCCAGCTCGAGCTTGAGCGCGTCGTTCTCGCGCAAGAGCTCGGTGGTCTGGGTGTCCAGCCGCGAAAGCTCGTAGCCCATCTTCACGACCATGACGCGGGACGTGACGTGGACGATGCCGACGAGCGCGAGCAGCCCGACCGCGATCGCGGCGGGGAGGATCTCCCCGAAGATGACGGCCAGCGGCGTGCCGGCGCGGTGCTTGGCTTCGAGGACGACGGTCATGCGCACTTCTCCACGGCGCGCAGCTTGGCGCTGCGGGAACGAGGGTTCTTGTCGAGCTCCGCCTCGCTCGCGGTCTGGGGCTTCTTCGTCAGGCTTCGGAACGCAGGCGTAGCCTTGGGCTGGCGCGCGTCCAGTTCACGGCGCCTCGGATCGGCTGACGCCTGCTCGTCACCACACAGCGCCTTGAACGCGTGCTTCACCGCCCGGTCCTCGAGCGAATGAAAGGTGATGATCGCCGCTCGCCCGCCCGGCTTGAGCACCTGCGGCAGCGCCTCAAGCGCGAGCCCCAGCTCGTCGAGCTCGCCGTTCACCGCCATGCGCAGCGCCTGGAACGTGCGCGTGGCCACGTGGGTGTCCTTGGGCCAGGCCTTTCGAGGGACGGCGCCTTTGATCGCCTCGACCGCGGCCGACGTCGTCGAAGGCTTGGCCGCCTTGAGCGCCCGGGCGATCGGCCGAGACAGCCGCTCTTCACCCAGTTGGTAAATGACGTCGGCCAGCTCCGCCTCGCTCAGCCGGGTGATGAGCTCGGCGGCCGTCTCGCCGGCCTGGCTCATGCGCATGTCCAGCGGGCCGTCCTGCATGAAGGAGAAGCCGCGGTCCGCCACGTCGAGCTGCGGTGAGGACACGCCCAGATCGAGCAACACCCCGTCCACCGGGCCGGGGACGACCTCGGCGAGCCGGCCGAAGGTGGCCAGCACCGGGCGGAACCGATCGCCGAAGGGCGCGAGCCGCTGCGACGCGGCGGCCAAGGCGGTCGGATCGCGGTCCAGGCCGATGACGGTCGCGCCGCGGGCGAGCAACGCCTCGCTGTGCCCTCCGCCACCCAGTGTCCCGTCGACAATCACCCGGCCGGCCTCCGCTTGCAGCAGCGACACCGCCTCGGTGAGGAGGACGGTGTCATGGTGAAACGGACGCGTCACGCCAGCAGCGCGCGCGTCGACTTCGAGAAGGAAGCGCGCGCGTCGTCGGCCCGCGCGAAGTAGTCGAACGCGTCGTTGCCGCCGGCGCTGCGGAAGATGGCGAAGACGTACGGCGACAGCCCGGCCAGCTTCAGATCGCCGCCGCGAGAGCGCAGCCGCTCGGCGTGGGTGATCAGCGGCTTGACCCCTCGGAAGTCGAAGTGGGTGACTTGGCTTAGGTCCAGCACCAGGCGGTGCAGCCCGCCGGCCTGGAAGCGCTCGACCATGCCGAGAATGTCGGGGAGGTCGACGCGATCGATCTCCCCTTCGAGGACCATGGTCATCACCTTGGGCCCGGGCTCGAGCACCCGCTGTCCCGCCCGCTCCAGATCTGTTGCAGTCGCCGCATTCACCGTCATGTGCCCCGCTGGTTGATCGTTCATGTCCACTTGAGGTCCTCGTCTCGAGCAGCCGGGCTCAGCCCTGGCGCAGCTCGGTCAACACGCGCATCACGTCGGCGGAGTCGGCTTCGGCGCGCGCTTCGTCCTGCGCGGCGTGCCAGCCGTCCTGGCTCCACAGCTCGATCACCTTGACCATGCCCGCCCAGACGACGTCGCGCTCGAGCTTGGCGTGGGCGCGCAGGCTGGGCGGCACCAGCACCCGGCCCAGCTTGTCCAACGGCACTTCCTGCGCCGACGCCACGTAGAGGCGGAGCAGCGACTTCACGCCCGGCTCCATGGGGTTGCGGCGGGCCAGCGCCGTCTCGAGCGCTTCCCATTCGCGCACCGGGTAGCAGTGCAGGCAGGCGTCGAGCGCCGTCGTGAGAATGAGGCGGTCGTCGTACTGCCCGACGAGCGTCTCGCGCAGCTTCGCCGGGAAGCTCGTTCGCCCCTTCGCGTCGATCTGGTGCTCGTAGACGCCGCGGAACACGCGCTTGTCAGGCCTCTCTGGCTGCCGTGAGGAACTTGGTGCTGCTGATCCACTTCAGACGGTTTCTGATCCGCCTTTTGCCACTTCTTGCCACCGCGGGGCTAAATTAGGGGCGGTTTGTTGGGGGGTCAAGAAACGGGAAACACGGCTGTAGCGGGGTGCAGCGAGGCGGCGGCGGGCGTGCAAAGGGAACCGGGGCCCGGTAGGACGCGCGAACCCCCGTGGCAGACGCTCCGAAGCCGATCCGGCTCAAGGTTGGCTACAAGACCCCCGAGAAGTTGCTCGGCGAGCTGACCAAGAGCGTCGGCCGGGGCGGGGTCCGCATCGAGTCGAAGAAGGCGCTGGCGGTGGGGACGAAGTTCGTCTTCGAACTGCGCTGTGTGGGGCTCAAGACGTCGGTGGAGATCAACGGCTTGGTTTCGTCCGTCACCCAGTCCGCGCCGGGCGTGCACGTGCTCCACATTCGCTACGAGCCGCCGAAAGAGCGGACGGGGATCGAGGCGGTGCTGCAGAAGATCTTCGCGTCGAGCGAGTTCGACAAGAAGCGAAAGCACCCGCGGATTCCGCTGGCGGTGCGGGCGGTCGAAGGCCGCGCGGAGTCGAAGGGGTACCGGCTGCGCGATCTGTCGCTGGGCGGCGTGGGGCTGGCGGTGGAGGGCGACGAGCTGCCGCCGCACCTGAAGGTGGGCGAGCCTGCGTTCCTGCAGATGAAGCTGATGAGCGGGAGCCTGTCGCTGCACGGGGAGATCGTCTGGGTGCTCAGCGGCGTGCCTGGGAAGGTGCCTCCGAGCGCCGGGGTGCAGTTCGGCCAGCTCCAGCCGAAGACGGAGAAGACGCTGGCGGACCTGCTGAGCTTGCGGGTGCTGCCGTCGCCGCCGTGGATCGCCCGGCTCGCGTTTGGGCGCGAAGCCGTGGAGCAGATGACGGGCTTCCTGTAAGGCCGCGCGCCATGCGCTCCCCTCTCCTGTTGGCGTTGGGCTTGGTGGTGCTGTCCGGGTGTGGGCCGACCGTGGGCGACCCCTGCACGACGGCGATCGACTGCGGCCAGGGCACCGTGTGCGTGAACCGAGACTTCGCGCCGGGCGGGTACTGCACGAAGGACTGCAACAACGGTCAGGCGTGTCCGGCGGGGACGATCTGCGTCGACGACATGATCGGCCGCGGCGTGCGCGGTTGCATGCGGGAGTGTACGAGCGCGAAGGACTGCCGCACGGGGTACAGCTGCCTGCCGCAGAAGAACAGCCAACGGCCGGTGTGCGTCGGCCCGGAAGGGATTTGAAGCGCGATGAGCCTGGTTCAGCCGAGGACGCCGCCGGGGGTGATGGAGCTGCTGCCCAAGGAGCAGCGCGCCTTCCAGCAGATGATGGACACCGTGCGGACCACGTTCGAACGGTTCGGGTTTCAGCCGGTGGAGACGCCGGTGTTCGAGCTGACGAATGTCCTGCTGACGAAGTCCGGCGGCGAGACGGAGAAGCAGGTGTACTTCGCGCAGTCGACGGGGTCGCTCAAGCAGGGCGACACGCCCGAGTTGGCGCTGCGGTTCGATCTGACGGTGCCGCTCGCGCGTTACGTGGCGGAGCACGAGCACGAGCTGGTCTTCCCGTTCCGGCGCTACCAGCAGCAGCGGGTCTACCGCGGGGAGCGCGCGCAGAAGGGCCGGTACCGCGAGTTCTACCAGTGGGACATCGACATCGTCGGGAAGGACACCCTGCCCCTGGGCTTCGACGCCGAGGTGCCCGCGGTGATCTGGGCCGCGTTCCAGGCGCTGGGCTTGGGCGCGTTCACGATTCGGCTGAACAACCGGAAGCTCTTGCGCGGCGTGCTGGAGACGGTGGGCGTCGCGGCGGACAAACACGAGGCCGTGCTGCACGAGGTGGATCGGCTGGGGAAGCTGGACCGCGCGCAGGTAGAGGGGCGGCTGTGTGGTGAGGCCGTGGGCATAACGGCGGACGGGGCGAAGCGGCTGCTCGATCTGCTGACCGGCGCCGAGGACTCCGACACGTGCTTCGCGAAGCTCGGGGCGTTCGAGACGACGTCAGCGGCCTTCGCGGAGGGCAAGGCCGAGCTCGAGCAGGTGTACGCGGGGGTGCTGGCGCACGGCGTGCCGAAGGACGTGCTGCGGGTGGATCTCTCGATCGCCCGCGGCCTCGATTACTACACGGGCACCGTCTACGAGACGTTCCTCACCGGGCACGAGGGGCTGGGCAGCATCTGCTCGGGCGGGCGGTATGACAACCTGGCCGGGCACTACACGAAGTCGAAGCTGCCGGGCGTGGGCATCTCCATCGGCGCGACGCGGTTGTTCTCGCAGCTGCTCGAGCTGGGGTTGGTGAAGGCCGGGCGGAGCGTGACGGACGTACTGGTCGCGAACTTCGATGAGGGGCTGCGGGCGGAGTACGGGGCGATGGCGGCGGAGCTGCGGAAGGCCGGGGTGAACGTCGAGGTGTTCGCGTCGGCGGAGAAGCTGGGCAAGCAGTTCAAGTACGCCGAGCGGCTTGGCGTGCCGGTGGTGGTGTTGGTTGGGGACGCGGAGGTGTCGAGCGGGACGGTGAAGGTGAAGGACGCGGTGAAGAAGGAAGAGAAGGCGGTGCCGCGGGGGGAGCTGGTGGCGGCGGTGAAGGCCATGCTCGCGGGGTGATCTCGTGCCTTGACGAGGTGAGGTCAGGCAGGTACGAGGATCGCCGTCGTCGCGGTCGCTGTGCACAGTCGGGATACTTCGGGGAGTGGCTCAGCCTGGTAGAGCACTTGGTTCGGGACCAAGGGGTCGCAGGTTCAAATCCTGTCTCCCCGACTGGTGAGATTCGGCCCGGAAGCCTTCGGTAACACGAAGGTTTCCGGGCCGAGTCGCTTCTACCGACCCTCCGTCTCACACACGTCTCCACGCTTTCGCCCAAACCCTGCGAGTCGGGCGAGGCCTTGGGGTCTGCACCGGCGTCGAGCAGCGCGATGGCCTGTTCCATCGCCGCCGTCGAGAGGTGCAGGTAGCGCTGCGTCGTCGACAGGCTCTGGTGCCCCGCCATGGTGCTGATGGCCACCGGCGTCGCCCCGGCCATCGCGAGGCGGGAGCAGAACGTGTGCCTCAAGATGCGAATGCCGCCGGTCACCTTCAGCCCAGCCTTGCGTTGGGCCCGGCACATCCACTTCGCCAGAAGCACCTGGGTCACCTTGAGCGGCTTCCCGTTGGCGTCGAGGTCGGTGCGCCAGAGAACGCGGTCACCGTGTAGATGCCGGTTCGCGAGAAGCGCGGCCCTAAGCCTTGCCGTGAGACGCACCTTCCGTTCACGTCGGCTCTTCGGCGAGGAGATGTGGCCCTCCCACTCTGCGCGCCGCACCGTCAGCAGGCCTCGCTTGAAGTCCACGTCCGATTGTTCCAACGCGATGATCTCCCCGCACCGCAGCCCGGCATCACCACCAAGAAGAACGAAGAGGTGGATGCGCGAGTCGATGCCCCGCTCCGCCTCTACCAGCCGTTCGAAATCAAACGGCTCGTAGAACTTCGCCTCGGTGACTCGGTCGACCTTCACGAGCTCGATGGTGCAAGGCATGCGGTCGAGAATTCGCCACCGCGCTGCGGCCTTGAGCATCGTGTTGAGAACGGTGAGCACGTTGTTCAGCGTCTTGGGGTTGCGGTCGGCCAGGTCTGCCTTCAGCCGTTGAACATGGGCGTCGGAGATGTCGCCGAGCTTCCTCTTGCACAGGCGGGGCTTGAGGTAGTGCTCGATGACGCGCTCCTTCTGGATGATGGTCGACGGCTTCTGGCGGTTCGCCTTCGCGTGCTGCTCGATGTAGCGGGGCGCGAAAGCGACCAAGGTTGGAACCTCCTCCTTCTTCTCGTTGCCGTGCGCGGCGAGAAAGTTCTGCCGTTCCTCGCCCCACCGTTTAGCTGCGCTCTTCGACGAGACGTGAACCTTGCGGCGTTCGCGGATTCGCTGGCCGCCCGGCAACGTCACGTGCACATCAACCTCCCACCCACCTCGTTTGAACTTCCTCACTTTCACACTCATCACCGAACTCCTTTGTTCGGCGACGGCACACGGTTTGATCGAGCCAATGTACCAGCGCGCTCCGACGGAAAAGGAGCCGACGCCCAACGCGCACGCCGCCGGGCAGCAGCCCGCGGTCGTGCGTCGTGTACGTGGGCTTCTTGCTGGTTCTGAGCAGCGCTGCGACTTCCTCGACGGTCATCAACGGCGGTGACCCGGCGAGGTCATGCTTCATCGAACCTTCGGACACACGGCACCGGTCGCCCCTGGTCAGAGGGCGCCTTGCTGCTTGGTGCCGGTCGGGAAGAGCCTGCGCTACGCAGGTGCCGAACGAGCTGTTCTTTTCGGGCAGCTCGCCGATGCGAGTGTGGCTCCCGAATTGGGGTGCTGCGCCAATCGCGCGGACGATCCGCCACTCGAAGAGCTTGGGTCGGTCTTTGGCCACCGAGCCCGCCCACGAGGTGGGACCTCGACGGACGAAATCTCAAGGCACGATCAACTGGTCAAGGTGTCGATGCTCTCCGTGGAGTCAACCCCGCTCAGCCACTGGGCGTGGCCGCACCTGAGTTCTGCAGCTGAGTTCTCAGCAAGCCGACAAGGGCTCGCGCTCGCACCACCGCCGACTGGCTGACGTGGCCTGGCTCCCCATGAACCGCGGCATTTCGAATTCGCCGAAGTTCGTTGAACTCGTTGCGAACATCAGGCTCGAGGTGCATTCGCTCGACGAGCGAGGCCACCGAGGGCACCAACCGTCGGGCACCGACTCGCCGGGGCTCATCGCCGCTCCCAGACACTCCATCCTGCAGGGCCCGCTCCACGTCTCCCCAGGCGGAAAGAAAGTCCGCAATCGGCGGCACAGGCGCCGCTGTTTCCCGTGTGGTCTTTTCGAAGACTGCCTGCACACCGGCGACGGTCGACTGGGGCTGAACCGCGGCCTCGAAGGTCGTGGCCAGTGCTCCCCGAGGCGTCTTTCGCAGGAGGTTGGTTAGAAGGGCCTTCAGCGATTCGACGTCGTCATTGGTGCCAAGTCGCCGGGTGCCCGAGGTCAGCTCGGAGATTGCCTTGTCGTTCATCAGGTCAATCAGCTTCGCGCCGCCCGCAGTGGGGATCATCACGTTGTCATCGTGCAGATCTCCGTGCACCAGTCCTTTGCCGTGAATGTGCAGGAGACCAGCGGACACGGCGAGCCCGATGGCAACAGCCCGCTCAAACGGGATGTACTCGCGAAGCAGCTGCCCCACCGAGACGCCCTCGATAAATTCCATGACCATCGCGGGCACGCGGAGGCGGGTCGTGGGGTGCTCAACTCCGTCGCAGTAGTAGACCAAGACCACATTGGGATGGTGACCGAGGGCGGCCAACGGAGCGGCGTGGGCTAGCACCGCCTTTTCGATCTCGGTCGTGGCAGCGGTCATGAATTTCACCGCAACTTGTCGTCCGAGCGCGTCGTTCGCTTTCCAGACCTGCCCGTAGCCACCTCGACCGAGCAATACGAAGTTACCTAGTGTTGAAAGATCACGCCCAGACTCGCCCGCCGCTACCCGGTGGTCTGGCACCTTCTGAAAGTGACTGGCCAGCTTACGAAGCATTGGCCTTGAGATGCCCAGCTCATCAGCGAGCGCTCGTTCGCTGCCTGTTTGAACGAGCAAGTTGTTCAGTTCCTGATTCGCCCGCCGTCGACCAACAACATTTCCCCACACCATGAGAACCGAGAGTCGATACCCCCGGCTCGTCTTGCCGACCCCGACGTAGGCGTCTCGGGCGGCCTCGACCGTTCGAACAAGCGACCACGCAGGATCAATGACGACTTTCATGGTTCTGTTGGTCGGCGAGTCTAGCTGACACCTGACATCACCATCTGCTGGTGCAGGCCTGAGTGCCATCGCCCGTCGGGGCCGCGAGCACCTCGAATGGGCCGAAAGGCACGGGGTGCTCTCTGAGGTGCTCCAGTACCTTCGCTCGCTGCCAGAGGAGGAGTGGCTCCGGCTCGGCGAAGGATGACGTGGTGCTCGCGAGGCGTGCCTGCTGATCGCACTTCCGAAGTTATGATCAGCTCGAGCGCTGCGTCGGTATGCTGGAGTTGCAGCTTCAGCTGCCAGGGGTCCAAAAGGAGATAGCCTTGAGCACAACACCGGCGCCGAGCGGGGGCGCAAAATCAGATTTCATCGCCGCCGAAGAGATCAAAGCCCTCCTTCAGGGCCGCGACAAGAAT
This sequence comes from Myxococcaceae bacterium, assembly GCA_022842905.1. GTDB lineage: Bacteria > Myxococcota > Myxococcia > Myxococcales > Myxococcaceae > JALHOS01. The sequence continues at coordinate 25,844 of JALHOS010000027.1, forward strand.
GAGCAGGAACGCATCCTGCGCTGGGTCGCGGAGAGCTTAGAGCTGCCGCTTGTGCACTCCCGCGCCAAGGCGGCGGGGCCCGAAGTCGCGCTGCAACCTGCGGCGGCGGTTCCACACGAGCCAGCCGGCCCCGCAACGCCATCGCGGGCTAAGGACCTGCGCACGTTCACCCAGGAAAAGCAGCCCAAGTCCGACATGCAGTTCGTAGTGGTTGCGGCTTACTTTCTTCGGTTCGTCGCGCCCGAGTCGGAGCGGAAAGAGGCGATGACCACCGACGATCTTCAAAACGCGGCCCGGCTCGCTCCGTGGCGTGTTTTCAAGAGGCCCAGCGTCACCTTGAACAACGCGGTTCAGCAGGGCTACCTTGACAGTGCTGGGCGCGGTGCCTATCGACTGAACGCCGTCGGTGAAAACCTTGTTTCGATGACGTTGCCGGCGGGCAAGCCTACGGGCAACGGCTCGCGTCCGAAGAAATCGCGGGAGCAGGGGGCAGGCAAGCCGCAGCGTGGCAGGAAAAGTTCGAGGGGCTGAGCGCCATGTCGGATGCCCTCGAACACATCGAGGCAGCACTTCGCGAGGTGGAGAAGGCGAAGTTAGCTGTGGCGCGTGGGCGCGGCGTTCAGGTCCGCTCCTCCGACGAGAGGGATCGGCTGAAGGCCGTGGCCTTCGCTTGGTTCAAGAGCCATCGCCCGCACGTGGGTAGCCTGAACACCTCGCCCGTTGATGCTGCCTACCAGAACATCATGGACGCGACGGCTCGCGAGGCGGCCAGAGCCACCTACCGAGCGCAGCTCGCTGACGCGAAGGCAGCGCTGCTCGAGATGCGGGGGCGCGCCGCAGTCGCGGCTCCGGCGAAAGCGGTTGCCGGGGCTGCGCACGAGGCGCCGCCAGCGTTCGCCGGCTTGGCGGGCGACCCGACGATGCAAGCCATCCTCGAGCGGCGCTGGCTGGAGGTTCAGCAGTGTCTTGCTGCGAGCGTGAACCTCGCCGCCACAGTCATGATGGGCGGGCTGCTGGAATCGATGCTGTTGGCGCGGATTAACGTCGCCCCCCAAAAGGGTCCGATTTTCACGGCGAAGGCTGCTCCTCGAGACAAAGCTGGAAAGACACTGCCCCTGGCCGACTGGAAGCTTATTGCCATGGTCGAGGTAGCTCACGAGGTCGGGTGGATCACCAAGTCTGCAAAGGACGTCGGCAACGTGTTGCGCGAGTACCGCAACTACATTCACCCGCACAAGGAGCACGCCGAAGGGATCAGCATCTCGAACGAGGACGCGCGGTTGTTCTGGGAGGTCTGCAAGGCGGTCTGCCGGCAGCTGTTGGCTTCGGTCGGAAAGCTACCTTAGGCGGCAACGTTGGCTGCGCCGTCTCCGCAATGTCTCCAGTCCGGGGGCGGATTCGAGGGGACTCAAGAGGACTGGCGGGGACGTGCCGGGAAGCTGATTCACTCCAACTGGCAGGGGGTTGGGGCAAAAGCCGTGTGCCGTCGCCTCGTTGGAAACCCCATTTCAGCCGGTCAAATCCTGTCTCCCCGACTGATTGAAAGCCCCTGAGGTCCTTCGGGTTCTCGGAGGCTTTCTCTTGTCTGGGGCGCGCGGGCGTCGCGCAGTCGCAAGCCGTCGGCGAGTACGCCTCGACCAAGTTGACCACGACCGACAAGTTCTTCGTTCGGCACCTGAGGAAACTGGCCGTGAAGCTCGGTCAGTGAGCCGGCGCCTCAAAGAGAACGAGCTCGATCCTGCGTCCGAGCTTTCGAGGGCGTCGGAGCGCCTTCAGGTTGTCGAGGGTCGACGTCCTCCCCTCGAAGCGCTCGACCACCAGCGTGCCCACCACGCCCATCGCCCGGTGTTCCATCGGCTGCTTCCCGGTCTCCCAGCGAGACACCCTTTCAGGCGTCACGGCGAGGAGCTCGGCGAGTTCCAGCGCCCGCAGGCCAGCGGCCTTCCGCATGAACCGCATCACCTCGCCCGTCGATTCGCCGGCCCTCGCCAGTTCAACGGCCGCCCGAAGTTCGAAGCGCTCCAGCGACGGGCCATCGAAATAGACCTCGCCGCACTCCCGGCACTTGAGCGCCGGCACCTTGGCGGTGAACACGTGCTTCCCAACTTCGATCGAGTCGGGAGCGACCGTCTTCTCCAGCTTGCCCGTCTTGCACCGTTCGCACTTCATCGTTCGCTCCTAAAAGAGGGTCACCACCAACAGACCATCGTCGATGACCACGACGAGCGTGGGGTCGTGAAGATCCTTGCTGCATCAACGGGTGATGGGGAAGACGCCGAGGACGGTCCCTCATGCGGCCTCACGCGCTGCGACGATCACCATTCACTTGCTCCGGGACGCTACGAACGACGAGTCGTCACCGTCATGGAAGAAGATGCGGCCGTTCAGGCGGCCATCTACCTCAATCACCGCCCACCCACGGCCGCACACCTCGGTGCCATCATCGTCGCCCTGCCAAGAGAACTCGACCAGCGGCTGGCCGTCTCGCTCCCCGTACCGGCAGTCGAGTCCCCCACGGACGGCAATGAACTGACACTCCCCGGTCCCATCGAGATCGAACCTGAAGTAGCCGGGACCGAGCAAGTCGATCGCCTCGCGGTCCCACAGCTCCATTTCGGTGATGCGCCAGGCGCCCTCGAACACCGCCCCCGCGCCGGAGGGCTTCTTCAGCACTTCGACCTCCGGCCGGGCATAGCGGCGCAGGTCGGCGGCGGAGCCTTGCCAGTGATGAATGACGCCGTTCGTGCCGCAGGACGGGCAAGCCCAAGCGATGTCCTCCCGGTCGCGGCTCCTGGCCGTGACGATCCGGCCCGAGCAGGCTCGCCTCGCCGGCTTCGTGAAGCAGCGCACGTCGGTGCGGATGGTCCCCAGTGACTCCCGGCTGGCGATCCGCACGAGCTCGTCGAAGAACTTGGCGAGCTTCTTCGCCGGGGCGGGCGCGTTCGAGCCGGGTTCGAGCGCTCCCTCGAAGTGGGTGAGGTTGGTCACGTAGGTGGCGGGTTTGGCTCTGGGCATGTCGCCTCCGAGGAGAAAGCGCGGCCGAGAATACGACCGGCCCCGGCGACAGGCAGCTCTCTTCGGCGCCCTCGTGCGCCCGCCGCGGCGCCCCGCCGTCACGCGCCAGCGACGCGCAGCACGACCTTCCCGCTCACGTGCCCGCCTTCGACGTAGCGAATCGCCTCGGCGACCTTCTCCAGCTCGACCTCACGATCGATCACCGCCCGCACCGCCCCAGCCTCCAGCCACGCCGCCAGCTGCGCCATGTCCCCTTCCCGCTTCGCCTCGTCGATCGTCAGCGCCGCCGCCGTGCGCCCCGAGCCCGCGAACACCAGCCACCCGAGCAGCAGCGTCTCGAACAGCTGCCGGCCAGTGCCGCCGACCATCACGTAGCGGCCGCCCGGCACCAGGCAGCGCCGGTACTCCGAGAGCGCCCGATACCCGTTGACCGCGACGATCACCTCGTACTGCTTCCCGTCCTTCGTGAAGTCCCTCTGCGTGTAGTCGATGACGTCGGTCACCCCGAGCGAGCGCACCAACGCCACGCTCTTCGGCCCACACACCGCCGTCACCTGCGCGCCGAGCGCCGCCGCGATCTGCACGGCGAACAACCCCACCCCGCCGCCCGCGCCCTGAATCAACACGCGCTGGCCCGGTCCGACCTTCCCCAAGTGTCGCAGCCCTTGCAGCGCCGTCACCGCCGCCAGCGGCACCGCCGCCGCCTCTTCGAAGCGCAGGCGCGCCGGCTTCTTCGCCAACGCGCGTGCGTCCGCCACCGCGTACTCGGCGAACGCGCCTTGGCTCTTCATGGGCGTCTCGCCGAACACCTCGTCGCCGACCTGAAACTTCGTCACGCCCGACCCGACGGCTTCGACCACGCCCGCCACGTCCATGCCCAACACCTGGCGCGACTTCGGCCGCAGCCACCCGTTGAACAGCCGCACCAGAAACGGATCCGCCCGCATCAGCCGGTAGTCCGCCGCGTTCACCGACGTCGCCCGCACCTTCACCAGCACCTGCCCCGGGCCGGCCGTGGGTCGTTCGAGCTCCGTCGCTTCGAGGACTTCAGGGCCGCCGTACCGCCGGTAGATGATGGCTCTCATGGCGTGCACCCTACGCAAGAGCTGGGCCGCGATTGCCCAGGCTCAGCGCGCCTTCACCTCGACCGGGAGCACGAACGCCTTGGGCAGCGCGTCGACGATGAGCCAGATCGCAAACGCGGTCAGCGCGGTGGAGACCCCACCGACGATCAGCCCCGCCGTGCACATGCCCGCGCGGCGCGCCGTGTCGCTGCAGCCGACGGCCGTGAGCACCGTCCCGACCACCATGCCCATGCCGCCGAGCGTCGTGAACGTGATGCCGCTGACCTGCTCACCACGGTTGGGCCCCTGCGCCACCACCACCGCCCGCCGCGCGGCGATCGCGTCGGGGCCCACGTCGTGGAGGAACACGCCGTGCCCGTTCCCCAGCTCGAGCGTGATCGAGTCCGTCGCGGCGATCCGTTGCCCGCACGGCGTCTGACACACCTGCGCGTCCCCGGCGTACACGTTCCACGCGCGCTGATCCTCCGACGCGAAGTTCACGTCGACCATGCCGGGCGGCACGTCCTCTCCCAACGCCTCCGCCTCCGCGACGACCGCGCGGCGCACGCAGCCCGCCGACACCAGCAGCACCGCGACCACCCCGACGCTCAGGCCTCGCATGGAGGCACCATCTGACGCCGACCACCCGCACGATTCAACGCCCGCGACGTGTGGCTGGAGCCCCGCGCCCAGGCCACGTAAGCCCCGCCCATGCGACGTTCGAGCCGCCTCGCGCACGGTGACTGGCAGACGCCGCTCGCGCTGGCGACCCAGACCGTCGAGCTGCTGGCCTCTCTGGCCGCCACCCCACCTCGAACCGTGCTCGAGCCGACCTGCGGCACGGGCGCCTTCCTCCAAGCGGCGGCGGCGAGGTTCCCCAAGGCCGCGCTGCACGGCTTCGACCTCAACCCCGAGCACGTGCGCGCCGCCCGCCGCGCGCTCACGGGAACCGACGCCACCGTCCGCCAGGCCGACTTCTTCGCGCACGACTGGGACTCAACGCTGGCCGCCCTCCCCGAGCCCCTGTGGATCGTCGGCAACCCGCCCTGGGTGACCACCGCACGCCAAGGCGCGCTGCGCTCCGACAACGCGCCCGTCCGCGTCAACGTGAGCAACCTCCCCGGCCTCTCGGCGCGAACAGGCCGCGGGACCTTCGACATCTCCGAGTGGATGACACTCCGGCTCCTCCGCGCGCTGGGCCGGCGCCGCGCCGTCGTCGGGCTGCTCCTCAAGCACGCCGTCGCCCGCCGCCTCCTCGAGCACGTCGAGCGCGAGCAGCTCCCCGTCGAGCCGTTGGGCCTCTTCGACTTCGACGCGCGCGTCCACTTCGACGCCGACGTGCCCGCGGTGCTCTTCGCCTGCGCGACGTCCCCGCGCGCGACGCACCACCGCTGGCCCCACTTCGAACGCTTCGACGCCAAGCGGCCCGCCAGACACCTCGGCGTGGTCGACGGTCAGCTCGTGCGCGACGTGCCCGCCTTCCTCCGCACCAAGCACCTGACGGCGACGACGCCCGCCCCGTGGCGCTCCGGCATCAAGCACGACTGCGCGGCGGTGCTCGAGCTGCGACGCACGCCCAAAGGCCTGATCGACGGTCGAGGTGAGAGCGTCATCGTCGAGCCGGCCTGCCTCTACCCGCTGCTCAAGAGCGCGGATCTCGCCCGAGGCGCCGACGAGCCCCGGCGCATGCTGCTCCTGCCGCAGCGCAGCCTCGCTGAAGACCCGGCCCACCTCGCCTCGACGGCCCCACGCGCGTGGGCGTACCTCCAGCGCCACCGAGCCCAGCTCGACCGCCGGCAGTCCTCCATCTACGTCGGCCGCCCGGCCTGCTCCGTCTTCGGGCTAGGCGACTACACCTTCGCGCCCTTCAAGGTCGCCATCGCCGGGCTCTACAAGCGCCTCACCTTCCACCTCGTGACCCCGTTCGAAGGCCGGCCGGTCGTGTTCGACGACACCTGCTACTTCCTGCCGTTCGACGAGCTCGACGCCGCGCAGGCCACGCTCGACCGGCTCCGCGCACCCGACGCCACCGCCTTCTTCGAAGCGCGCACCTTCTGGGACGCCAAGCGCCCAGTGACCCAAGCCCTGCTACGGCAGTTCAACCTCGACGCGGAGCCTCGCCATGTCCTTCCCCGCCCTCGCAGGCCCGCTCGCTGACGCGCTCCCTCAGCCGATCGACGAAGCCGAGTGGGCACGTGCTGCCTCGCTGCTCGGCACTCGGCTCGGCGCGCAGGCGACGAAGGAACGCGTGCACCACCTCACGCTCCCGCTGTTCTTCTGGATCCTCCACCGCGTCCGCGCCGCGAAGCGCCGCCCGGTGATGGTGGGCCTGAGCGCGCCCCAAGGCGCCGGCAAGTCGACGCTGTCGGAGCTGTGCTGCGCGCTGTTCGCCGAGCTCGGGCTGCGCGCGGTCGGCGTCTCGATCGACGACTTCTACCTGCGCCACGACGAGCAGAACGCGCTGGCCGCGAAGCACCCAGGCAACCCCTACCTCGAGCACCGCGGCTACCCCGGCACCCACGACCTGCCGCTCGGTGAACGCACGCTCGAGGCGCTGGCCGCCGGTCGCCCAACCGCCCTGCCCCGCTACGACAAGTCTGCGCACGGCGGGCGCGGCGATCGCTCGCTCAACACCGGCGAGGCCCTCCCGCCGTTGGACGTGGTGATCGTCGACGGGTGGATGCTCGGCTTCACGGCGCCGGCCGCCCCGTCCGCGGATCCCCACCTCGCGGCGATCGACGCGGCGCTGCCGGCGTACCAAGCCTGGCACCGCCACCTCGACGTGCTGATCGCCGCGTCGGCGGAAGATCCAACGGACGTGCTGCGCTGGCGCACCGAAGCCGAAGACGCTCGGCGCGCCCGCGGAGAGCCGGCGCTGTCTGCCCAGGCCATCGCCGACTACGTGCGCCGCTTCCTGCCGGCGTACGAGCGCTACGCCCAGACCGTGCGCAGCGGGCCGTGGCGAGGAGGCGATCTGCTCGCCTTCACGCTGGGCCCGAGCCGACAGCCTGTTCAGCTCATGCGCTGACGGAACTCGGTCAGCCGCTTCTTGAGGTCACCCGCGATCTCGCCGGTGACGATCGCCGTGTTGCTCAGCGCCCGCTCCAGCTGCGGCTCGAAGCGCTCCCACTCCGTCTTCAGCTCCATGCCAGCCAGGTGCAGCTTCAGCTTCACCTCGTCTCGCAGCGCCTTGAGCGCCGTGAGCTCCGGGTTCGGTGTGGTGGGTGTCATGACGTCCTCCTTCGAAGAACTCCTTGGGTCCAACGTACGCCTCACCGCCGCGCCGCCTCGGCCCGCTGCGCTCTGGCCTTCGCCGTCTGGCTGCGCGCGCGCACCGCTCGCATGATCCCCGTGTCCGCCCGCCCGTGGTGCGCCGAAGCCCGCGTCGACTTCCGCGACGGCCGCCCAGACTCCGAGTCTTCGAGCGCCATGCCGACCTGCTTGTCGCCGCGCTTGGTGACGTTGCGGGTGTCGGTGTGGCCTGGATCAACCACCCGCCGCGACTTCGCCGGCACTGCCTTCTTCGCGCCGGTCCGCTGCTGCGCCGCCTTGAAGTCCTGAGCCTTGGTCGACATGGTGTGTCCTCCTGACACGAAGTGGGTTCAACGTACGTGCCCACCGCATCCCCCTCAGACGCTAGGCGGTTGGCCTCAGGCGCGACCGCAGTTCGTGCGGAAGGGTGGCGCCGACGCAATCCGTGCGGCTTTGGCTACAGTGTGGCGCCCATGACGCAGAGCCGCCCCATTCGCTTCGTTCGCGCGCTGGTCCTCGCGTCGGGCGTGTCGTCGCTCGGCGTGTCCTGCGGTCGCGCGGAGCTCGTCTCTCCGGACCCTGACGCAGGGCAAGCGCGCGCGGACGCCGGCCGAGGGACCGGCGATGGAGGCCTCTTCGACGCTGGGCTCGCCGACGCGGGCGCCCACGACGCTGGCGGCCAGGACGCGGGGAACGCCGACGCTGGCGCGATCGATGCCGGCCCGTTCAACTGCGCGAGCTGCACCTGCTTCGTGCCCGATTCAGGCCGACCCGACTGCGTGGCGCTGGGGCACTTCGAATGCTGCCCGGCGATCGGCCCGCTCAACCCGCCGAACCTGCCCGCGTGAAGCGGCCGGCCCACGGCGCGCGCTTCGTGCGGGCCCTGCTCCTCTCCTCCGGCCTGACGCTCAGCGGAGCAAGCTGCGGTCGCGCCGAGCCGTACGAGCCTGGCAGCAGGCCGCCGACTCCCCTGCCCGACGCCTCGACCATCACCGACGCCGGGTCGACCTGCCGAAGCCTGTCGCGCTGTCCGCACTGTCAGTGCGCCATGGACACCGCCTGCGCCCTGCCGCAGTGCGCGCCGCCCGAGTCCTTCCGCTGCTGCCCCATCGAAGGGCCGCTGCCGCCGCCGGACTTGCCGGCATGAACTTCCCCGCGCCGCTCCCGGCCTCGAGCGCCCTGGCTCAGGAGTTCGCCAAGCTCGACGCAGCGCTCGGGCGGACGCCCCGGCCCGACGCGGTCTTCGACCGGAGCGCGTGCCCGCCGCACGTCCTGTCCCGACTCGTCACGCAGTGGCGCCAGCGCCAGGGCCTCGAGCACCGCTCGTCCATGGTGTTCACCCAGCTCGGCGTGCAGCTCTTCGAAGCGAACGCCGCGCCCGAGTTGACCGCGGTGATGCTGCGCATGGCCCAGGACGAGCTGCGCCACGCGCGGCGGTGTGAAGTGGTGCGCGCGGCGCTGGGTGACTCGAGCCCGCTGGCCGCCGACCCCACCGTGCTCCCGCTCGCCCGGCACGAAGGCACCAGCCCGCGCGAGCGCGCGCTGCGCAACGTGCTCTACACGACCTGCTGCTCGGAGCTGGTGGCCTGCGCGCGCTTCGTCGCCACGCTCGACGTGTTGAAGGACGCCTTCCTCGCCGAGCACGTGCGCGCGCTGTTGGCCGACGAGGTGCTGCACGGGCAGTTCGGCTTCCACTACCTGGTCCTCGAGGCCGACTGGCTCCGAGAATCACCCGCCGCCGTCGCTTCGACGAATCGCTTCCTCACCCACGCCTTTCACGTGCTCGAGCAGGAGCTGGGCATGCCCGGCGACTGGCCCGCGGTGGGCCCCGAAGAGCGCGCCTGGGGCCTCGAAGACGCCGAGACCGCGCGGGCCCTGTTCTTCGAGACCATCGAAGCGGCGGTGCTCCCAGGGCTCGACGCAGCCGGGCTCGACGCGACCGGCGCCTGGCGCCGCCGGGGCCACCTGCCTGGCTGACGGCGAAGAGACAGTGCGATACTGTCTCTCTCACTGTGTCTCAGACCCACGATCGGATCGTCCAGGCGGCGCGGCGGCTGGCGCAGTCGCGGCTGCCGTTCTCCATGGACCAGGTCGCGCTCGGCGCCGGGGTGTCGCGGGCGAGCCTGTACCGCCACTTCCCTTCCCGCGACGCGCTGATCGCCCACCTGCGCGCGGCGGGCGTGTCCGCGGACGAGCTGCCCAAGGCGGTGCAGGAGCGGATCCTGGAGACCACCGGGCGAGTGCTGGCGCGGGAAGGGCTGGCGGGCCTGACGCTGGCGGCGATCGCCGCCGAGGCCGGCGTGTCGCTGGCGACGCTGCACCGACACTTCACGGGGCGCGCCGGGCTGCTCCAGGCCTTCGCCGAGGCG